>NZ_JACVYG010000032.1:0-117654 GCF_014712245.1 Streptomyces sp. 5-10 | reverse complement strand
GCAGGCCCTGGAGCGGGCGGCCCGCGCCCTGGCCGAGTTCCAGGTCGAGGGCATGGCCACCGCGATCCCCTTCCACCAGGCGGTGGTGAAGGACCCGGCGTTCACCAGCGAGCCGTTCACCATCCACACCCGCTGGATCGAGACCGAGTTCAACAACACCATCGCCCCGTTCACCCCGACCGGGGCGGACGAGGCCGAGGAGCCGACCGCCCGCGAGACGGTCGTGGTCGAGGTCGGCGGCAAGCGGCTGGAGATCTCCCTCCCGGCGGTCCTCGGCCTGGCGGTGTCGCCCGGGGAGGCCGCGGGCGCCGCGGGCGGCTCGAAGAAGCCGAAGCGCAAGGCGGTCAAGAAGTCCGGATCGGCAGCCTCCGGCGACGCCCTGACCTCCCCGATGCAGGGCACCATCGTCAAAGTGGCCGTGAGCGAGGGCGACACCGTGGCCGAGGGCGACCTCATCGTGGTCATGGAGGCCATGAAGATGGAGCAGCCCCTCAACGCCCACCGCAGTGGCATCGTCAAGAACCTGAACGCGAACGTCGGCGCCTCGGTCAGCGCGGGCGCGGTGATCTGCGAACTCAAGGACTGACCCGCCGCCATGGTGTCCTTACGGGTGGGCCGGGCCCGGCCGTGCCCACCGTAAGGTCAGTCCGGTCAGTCAGGTCAGCCCGGTCAGCCCGGTCAGTCCTTGAGCGTCCGCTCCAGGAAGCCCAGGACGGTCTCCGCGTACGTCTCCGGCTGGGTCTTGATCCCCTGCAGATGCTCGGTGTCCGGCAGGGTGTGCACCTCGGCCAGCGGATAGCGCTCGGCCAGCGCCCGTACCCCCGAGGCGGGGATCATGGTGTCGCGCTCACCGGTCAGGAAGAGCATCGGGGTGCGCTCGTACGCGCCCCCCAGCGGCGGCGGCCACTGCACCCGCAGCATCGCCACGGCCGCCGACGAGGCGACCGACTCCACGACCGGGCGGGAGGGGCCGGCGCCCAGCGGGCCGGGGATGGGCACCCCGCCGGCCGCGACGAAGTTCCGGAACAGCGGGGCCAGCTCCAGCGCCGGGCCGCTGTCGAAGACCACCGCGTCGACCGGGCAGTCCTCCCGCTTGAGCATGTAGAAGGAGGGGAAGGTCGAGATCGAGAAGCCGTAGATCGCGATGCGCGCGGCGGCGTACTCGTCCATCGACCGCATGTGCCGCACTACGGCGACCACATCGTCGGTGTGACGGTCGCTCATGCCCCAGCCCGCCCGGTCCGCGACGCTCTTACCGTGGTTGCGGTGGTCGAACAGGGCGACCGTATAGCCCGCCTCGCTGAGCAGCCGCGCGTGCGCCAGGCTCGCGGACTTGCTGAGCCCCAGGCCGTGTCCGAGCACCACGACCCGCTCGGCGTCGCCCGGGATGAGCCAGACATGCAGCCCGCGGCCCCGCTGCCCGTTCAGCGGAACGTTGACGTCGGTGCTGGTCAGCCCCAGGTCGGCGGGGGTCTTGTGATGCGGTCTGCGGGGCGGGTGGAAGATCATGTACGAGAGGAAGGCGCCGTACAACGGCGCCACCGGGAGGGTCACCGCCGAGGCCGCCTTGGCCAGGAATCCCGTCGCCATGGTCGTCAAACCCCCATCACCGATCGTGCCCGGACGTGCGCGATCGTAGTGCGGACGGACAGGTGACCGCGTCGGCCGGAACGTGAACGTGGCCTAAGTCACCGGGAGTCGCGGATCGGCAACGCCGCCTCGCGGCAAGGGCGTTGGGGGCGCGTGAAGCGGTCGGGGTGGCGCGTTCCGACGGCGGGGCACCCACGGCGCGCCGCGCGCGCCGCTGTACCGTCAGTACGTCCACAGCGAGCGCATCATCGGCCGATCGCATGGGGGGAAGTCGAACAGTGTCCTTCACCAGCCCGGTTCAGCCCGCACATGAGCCCCGGCGATGGGCCCCGGTCCGCGCCCTGCCCGGCCCCGGGGACCGCCCCGGCCCCGGTGAGGTGGCCGTATGGCTGCTGCGGATCCCGCCGAACGCCACCGCTGCCGCCGACGTCGCGGAGGGCATGCTGGACGAGCGGGAGCGCGAGCGCGCGGCGCGGCTGCGCTCGGACGTGGCGCGCGAGCGCTATGTGACCTCCCATGTGGGGCTGCGGACGCTGCTCGGCGGCTATCTCGGCATCGACCCGGCCGAGGTCGCGTTCACCCGGGAGACCTGCGGCATGCCGGACTGCGACAAGCCGCACGGCCGCCCGGCCCTCGCGGGCGAGGACGCGCTGCACTTCTCCCTCTCCCACTCCGGGGACGCGGCGCTGTGCGCCGTCGCCGGAGTGCCCGTCGGCGCCGATGTCGAGGAGCGGGACCCCGGGCGCGCCGGGGCCCGGCTGACGGGGCTGGTGGGGCAGTTGCACCCCGAGGAGCGGGCGGCGATCGACGCGCTTCCGGAGGAGCTGCGGGAGGAGGCGTTCCTGGGCTGCTGGGTCCGTAAGGAGGCGTATCTCAAGGGCATCGGCACCGGGCTGCCGGGCGGGCTCGCCGCCCACCACGTCGGGCTCGCCGAGCGCCTGGCCCCGGCCGACGCCCCGCCCGGCCCACGCGGCTGGACCTTCGCCGACCTCGACGCCCCGCCCGGCTACCACGCGGCGGTCGCGGTAAGGGACGAGGCCGTACGGGACGAGGACGCACCCGGTGGCGCGGCGCGTCCGGTGGTGACGCTGGCCGGTCTGACCCTGCACTGATCACCCCGGGTACAGTCGGCGCCATGCCGCATCTCGAGGTGGAACTCTCGGCAGGCACCATCGAGTACGAGGACACGGGAGGCGAGGGCCCCGTCGCGGTCCTGCTGCACGGCGTCGCCATGGACGGCTCCCTGTGGCGCGAGGTGGTCGCCGCGCTGGCCCCCGGCATCCGCTGTGTCGTCCCCACCCTCCCCCTGGGCGGGCACCGCCGCCCGATGCGTCCCGACGCGGATCTGTCGGTGCTCGGGGTGGCCCGGCTGGTCGCCGAGTTCCTGGACCGGCTCGACCTCACGGATGTCACGCTGGCCATGAACGACTGGGGCGGCGCGCAGGCGCTGGTCGCCGACGGCCGCGACCAGCGGATCGGCCGCCTGGTGATCACCTCCTGTGAGGCGTTCGAGAACTACCCGCCCGGGCTGCCCGGCAAGAATCTGCGGCTGGCCGCGAAGCTGCCGGGCGGGCTCAACACCGCCTTCAAGCTGCTGAAGCTCGCGCCCCTGCGCCGGCTGCCGATGACCTGGGGCTGGATGACCAAGCGCCCGGTCGACCGCGAGGTGATGGACGCCTGGTTCCAGCCGCTGTGGTCCTCCCCGGAAGTCCGCCGCGACCTGCGGAAGTACGTCCTCGGCGTGCCACCGGTGAACGAGCTGCTGCACTGGGCCGAGGCCCTGCGCACCTTCGACCGCCCCGCCCTGGTGGCCTGGGCGTCCGAGGACCGCGTCATGCCGCCCGAGCACGGCCTCCGCCTGGCCGGTCTGCTGCCCCGGGGCAGCCTGGTGGAGATCCCCGACAGCTACACCCTGATCCCCCAGGACCAGCCCGGCCCACTGGCCGACCTGATCCGCGCCTTCGTCCTGGGCGAGCCCGAAACGGCCTAGGAACGACCCGCCACGGCCTGGGGGTGTCCGGCGGACCACGCGGCGGAGCCGCAAATCGACGCTGTGTGGGAAGGGGCGGGGAGGGGAACAGCCCACCGCAGGCGCCCAGATCCGCCGGACACCCCGTAGGGACCGCCCCGCCACGACCTGGGGACTGTCGTACCCCCGGCGTACCGTCGTCAATATGTGCAGATCCATCAAGACGCTCCGCCCGCCGTACGCCGAGTCCGTCACCGAGGCCGATATGCGCGCCGCGGCCCTCCAGTACGTCCGCAAGATCTCCGGCTTCCGCCAGCCGGCCGCCCACAACGCGGAGGCCTTCGACAAGGCCGTAGAAGCCATCGCCGCCGCCACGGGGGAGCTGCTGGCCTCACTCGAGGTGCGCGGCGGAGCGGCACGCTGAAGGGCCCGGGGCCGCCGAGAGCACCCGGTACGTGGTGCCTTGATGCCGTCCGGCCTCCACCGTGCCCCACCGAAGCCCCGGCGTCGGGCGGGGGACTCAGCGGACGTAGTTTTTAAGGATCTCCGTGTCGAGCGTGATGCCCACGGGCTCCGGAAGCGCGACCTGCTCGCCGAAGGGCGCGCGGTGGATGTCGAGGTAGCAGGCGCTCTTCGGATCGGGGTTGGTGTGGACAATGACCGCGCAGGCATCTCGGTCCACGAGGAGGTAGACGGGGATGCCCGCAGCCGCGTAGGCGGTTGGCTTTTCCTGGCGGTCGCGGCTATCGGTGTCCCGGTCGTAGGACGTGACCTCGACGGTCATCAGCACCCCATCAGGCTCGGCCCATTCTCCCTGACCCGCGAAGTGCGCGACGGGTGCGAGCGAGCCGTCCGGGCGGGCCCGCCCGTTGCGGTACTCCCCGACTTTCAGACCCTGAGACGTATGCAGGTCGAGCTCTGGACGACTCTGCATGCATTGCCTGAGCAGCCACATGATGATCGTCTCGTGATCCCCGTCGGCCACGCGCTTCTCCTCGATCCGTCCGTTGATGAACTCCAACGTGACGGTTTCGGGCACCGTGGAGGCGATCTCCTCGAACTCCTCCACCAGCATGTGCGTGCGCTCGGTCATAACCGTCATGTTGCACCCCTTTCCTGGATGAAGCCAGTGTTCCGGGCGTCGACGCGACGGGGGCGCAATCCGTAGCGGATCACTCCTGAGAGTGAAGGGATGCGACGGGGAGAAACGCGTCTGGGGCCTCTCGGAAAAACCGAGAAGCCCCAGACCAATGCCACGGTGCGCCGCCAGGGACTCGAACCCCGGACCCGCTGATTAAGAGTCAGCTGCTCTAACCAACTGAGCTAGCGGCGCCTGCTGACGACATAAATACTACCTGGTCCGGAGGGGTGGTTTTGACCACCGCTCTCCGGGGCAAGGCCGGGGCACCTCCGGGCGGCCGGGGCCGGGCGGCTCAGGTGGAGGCGGCCCGGACGGGCGGCTCAGATGGAGAGGGAGAGCAGCATCGGGGCCGCCTCGCGGTTGAGGGTGTCGGCGGCCTGGCGGAGGCGGTGGGCATGGGCCAGGGGGAGGGAGAGGGCCAGGCAGCCCACCGAGCGCCCGGCGCTGATCGGGACCGCCGCGCAGACCGTGCCGACCGCGTATTCTTGCAGGTCAAGGACGGGGACGGTGGCGGGCTGGCTGTCCAGCTTGCGGAACAGCACCTTCTCGTTGGTGGTGGTCCGGGAGGTGAGCCGCACCGTCTTGTGGCGGGCGAGGTGGTCGCGGCGGCTGTCGTGGTCGAGCTGGGTGAGCAGGCATTTGCCGAGCGCCATGGCGTGGCCGGCGGAGCGGAAGTCCACCCACTCGTTGACCTTGGGGGTGCGCGGCCCGTCCGCGTACTGCGTGATCTTGATTTCGCCGTCCACATAGCGGCTGAGGTAGACCGCCGCGCCCACCGAGTCGCGCAGGGCGATGAGGGACTGCTGGAGCTTGTCCCGGACGGCGTGGCCGCGGTCGGGGGCGGCGGAGCCCAGCAGGGTCAGGGCGTTGCCACCGACGTAGGCGCCGTCGGCGATCTGCTCCACATAGCCCTCGCGGCGCAGCATCCGCAGCAGATCGGCGAGCTGGTGGGCCGGTAGCCGGGTCTCCCGGGCGAGCATGATGTCGCTGACGCCGGACGAGTGTTTGGCGACGACCTCCAGGATGCGGAGGGCGTGCTGCACCGAGTGGAACGGTGCGGTCGGCTCGGGCCTGAGCGCCACGATTTCCCCCCTCGCAGGTTGGCGTGGCTTTGTATCACGATAACCGCCAAGGGGCTTATCCGGATCGGCTGTTGAGGATATTGCCGAGGCGTATTGGCCCCGGTCAGCAGGGGCGTATGTCGACCGCATATGACAATGGCGTGCCCCCGCGGGGGGGTCGCGGGGGCAACGCCGAACCGGGCCCGGCGGGGACCGGATGATCAGCCCGTCAGGGGTCGGGTGATCAGCCCGTCAGGGACCGGATGATCAGCCCGTCAGGGGCGGGGCCATCCGGCCGGGGGCTAGAGGACCGCGCTCAGGAACTCCCTCGTCCGCTCGTGCTCCGGCTCGGTGAAGATCTTCTCCGGCGGTCCGGACTCGATCACCCGGCCCGCGTCGAACATCAGCACATCATCGGATATGTCCCGCGCGAAGTTCATCTCATGGGTGACACAGAGCATGGTGATGTCCGTTGTGTGAGCGATGTCACGCAGCACATCCAGCACCCCGGCCACCAGCTCCGGGTCCAGCGCCGACGTCACCTCGTCCAGCAGCATCACCTGCGGCCGCATCGCCAGCGCCCGGGCGATCGCCACCCGCTGCTGCTGCCCGCCGGACAGCTGCGTCGGGTACGCGTCGCACTTGTCGCCGAGGCCGACCATGTCGAGCAGCTCCCGGGCGCGGGTCTCGGCCTCGTCCTTGCTGAGGCCCAGCACATGCACCGGGGCCTCGGTGATGTTCCGCAGTACGCGCATATTGGGAAAGAGGTTGAACTGCTGGAAGACCATTCCGATCTTCTTGCGCACCTCTCTGGTGTGCTTCTCGCCCGCCGGGACCAGCTTGCCGGCCCTGTCCTCATGGGTCAGGTAGTCGCCGTCGACCTTGATCGTGCCCTCGTCCGGCTTGATCAGCGTCATCAGCAGCCGCAGGATCGTGGTCTTGCCCGAGCCCGAGGGGCCGATCAGGGTGACGTGCTTGCCGGAGGAGACCGAGAAGTCGAGGTTGTCCAGGACCGTATTGCTGCCGAAGCGCTTGGTCACCTGGTCGAAGCGGATCAGTTCACTGCCGTCCACGGCAGGGTTCGTGTGGTCGGTTTCAGTGGCCAAGACGACGCTCCAGGGCTCGCATCAGAAGGGAAGCCGGATAGGCGATGAGGATGAAGGCGATGCCGACCATCGTGTAGGGCTCGATGTACTGGAAGGACGACGCGCCCTCCGCGCGCGCCTTCTGCAGCATGTCGACGACGCCGATCAGCGCGAGCATCGGGGAGTCCTTCAGCATCGCGATCACGTAGTTGCCCAGTGCGGGCACCACCCGGCGAATGGCCTGCGGCAGGATCACCGCGGTCCAGGTACGGCCGCGGGAGAGGCTGAGCGCGGTCGCCGCCTCCCACTGGCCCTTGGGCACACCGTCGATACCGGCCCGGTAGACCTCGGCGGTGTACGTCGAGTAGTGCAGACCGAGCGCGATCACCCCGGTGGTGAGCGCCGAGAACTTGATGTCCCAGGTCGGCAGCACGTAGTAGAAGAAGAACAGCTGCACCAGCAGCGGCGTGTTGCGGATGAACTCCACGATCGCCGCCACCGGCCAGCGGACGAAGCGGGTCGGCGAGCGGAAGGCCATCGCCCACACCAGGCCGAGCGCGAACGCCAGGACCGAGCCCAGGGCGGTCGCCTCCAGGGTGATCAGCAGTCCGTTGCCCAGCTCGGGGAGGAAGTCCTTCGCCACATCCCAGTTCCAGCTCACTGGGCACCTCCCGCCGTGATGATGTTGGACGACTGCTCGGCCTCCTGGCGCGGGGGCAGCTTCCGGGTGACCAGCGGGCCCTTGTCCGACTTCACGGGGGCCTGGCCGATGCCCGCCTTGGCGCGCCGCTCCAGCAGCCGCATCAGCCGGGTGAGGACGAAGGCCAGCACGAAGTAGAGGACCAGGATGATCGCGTAGATCTCCAGGCTGTCACCGGTCGCCAGCCGCGAGAGCTGGGCGGCGAAGGTGATGTCGGCGACGCTCACCGCGGAGACCAGGGCGGTCGCCTTCAACAGCTCGATCAGTAGGTTGTTGAAGGGCGGGATCATCTCCGGGATCGCCTGCGGCAGGATCACCCGGCGCATCCGCTGCGCGGGCGTGAAGCTGAGCGCGATGGCCGCCTCACGCTGCGCCGGGGCCACCGCGGCGATCGCGCCGCGCACGATCTCCGAACCGTACGCCCCGTAGGTGAGGCCCAGTGCCAGCACCGCGGCCCACATCGGCACCAGCTGGTACTGGAACGCCAGCGGCATCACGAAGAACAGCCAGAACATCAGCACCAGGGCCGAGGTGCCGCGGAAGACCTCCACATAGAAGCCGGTCAGGAAGCGGACGATCCACAGCCGGGAGGTGCGCGCGATCCCGATGCCGAACGCCACGACGGCCGCGAAGACCGCGCTGTACAGGGTCAGCTGGATGGTGATCCAGACGCCCGGAAGAAGCCAGTTTTCCCACAGCCCGGCCGTCATGAGCACAGCTCCTTGGCGGTCAGATCGGTCATCTCTTCCTTGGTGAAGCCGAAGGGCCGCACGACGCGCAGCAGCTCGCCGCTCTTCTTCATCTTGTGCAGCTCCACATTGAAGGCGTCCCGGAGCTTGGTCTCCTCGGGGCGGAAGGCGAAGCCGCCTGCGCCGATGTCCGGTTTGCCGCCGACGTACGCCTGGAACGGCTCGGTGGCCTCGGCCTGCCGGCTGTTCCGCTGCTTCACCACGTTGTGGACGGTCACGGTCGTGCCCGCGAAGACATCGGCCCGGCCCTGTTCCACGGCCAGCAGTCCGGCCAGCTGGTCGGGGAGGATCAGCATGTCGCTCTGCTTGATCCCGGCGTCCTCCGCATAGCCGATCTGGGCGTATGCGGTGCCGGTGGCCATTTTGGCCTTCTGCTTGGCGATGTCGTCGTAATTGTGGAGGTTCTTGGGGTTCCCCTTGCGCACGATGAACGCGTCACGCATGCGGTAGTCGGGGTCGGAGAAGATCACCTGGGCGCAGCGCTCGGGGTTGATGTACATCCCCGCCGAGACCACGTCGAACTGCTGCGAGCGAAGGCCCGGAATGAGCGAGCCGAACTCGGTCGGCACCGGCTGGACCTTGGGCACGCCCAGCCGCTTGAAGATGATTTTCGCGATCTCCGGCGCCTCGCCGGTGAACTCGCCGTTCTTGTCGATGTAGCCGAATGGGATCTCCCCCGCAATTCCCAGCCGGACCGTCCCTTGCGACCGCAGCCGCTCCAGCAGATTGCCCCCGTCCTCGGCGCCCGAGCCGGACACCCGGCTGCAGCCGGCCGCGCCCAGCAGACCCAGGGCCGCACCGCCGGCGAGAAGAGCGCGGCGACTCGGGCCCATTTTTGCTGTTTCTCTGCTATCGGTGTCTTTCCCACGTGGTGGAGCCATGGGCGCGCGGCTACCCGACTCCGGCAAATGTATGCGGGCCGTTTCCGGCCCTTGATACAGCCGATGTCTGGGTAGTCCCCTGGGACAGGACTGGTTCCGAAGCGACCTGGAGGAAAGTCGATGGTTGACCGAGCCGACCGGTTCATCGAGGTCTCGCTCGACAAGCGCGGGGTGAGCTGCACGGCCAAGCTCCTTGACGATCTCGCGCCGATCACCTGCGAGGCGGTGTGGAACGCGCTGCCGCTCGGGGGTGATGTGTATCACGCGAAGTACGCGCGCAACGAGATCTACGCGCTGCTGCCCCCGTTCGCGCCCGAGGAGCCGCCCCTGGAGAACCCGACGATCACCCCGATCCCCGGCGACCTGTGCTACTTCACCTTCACGGACACCCAGCTCGGGACCAAGTCGTACGGATACGAGACCGAGGCCAAGCACCAGGGGCGGCGGCAGGTGATCGACCTGGCGCTCTTCTACGAGCGGAACAACCTGCTGATCAACGGCGACGCGGGGTGGGTGCCGGGGATCGTCTGGGGCGCGGTCGTGGATGGCCTCGACCGCATGGCCGACGCCTGCCAGGACCTGTGGCGCGCGGGGGCGCTGGGGGAGACGCTGAACTTCCGCCGTGTGTAGACCTCGGCTCGCGCTCAGTGAACACCTCGGCCCATGCCGGGCGCAGGCCCTCGGCTTGTTGCCCGGTGTAGACCTCGGCTCGCGCTCAGTGAACACCTCGGCCCATGCCGGGCGCAGGCCCTCGGCTTGTTGCCCGGTGTAGACCTCGGCATGCATCGGGCACGGGTGCTCGGCTTGTGCCCGGTGTAGACCTCGGCTCGTGCCGGGCGCAGGCCCTCGGCTTGTTGCCCGGTGTAGACCTCGGCATGCATCGGGCACGGGTGCTCGGCTTGTGCCCGGTGTAGACCTCGGCTCGTGCCGGGCGCAGGCCCTCGGCTTGTGCCCGGCGCAGACCTCGGCTCGCCCTGAGCGCAGGCCCTCGGCTCGCCGCCCGGCGTACCGCATGGGCCGGGCCCGGGGCCGCTCCGCCCCGGGCCGCGGGCAGCGGGCGTTACGTCGCCGGCGGGCGCACCCCGTCCGCCAGCCCCGCCTCGAACAGCGCGTGCGCCGCGCGCAGCACGAGCGCGTCCGCGTGGCGCGCGCCCACCAGCTGCACCCCGATCGGCAGACCCGCGCCGCTCAGGCCGCACGGCACCGACGCCGCGGGCTGCTGGGTCAGGTTGAACGGGTAGGTGAACGGCGTCCAGCCGGTCCACCGGGTGTGCTCCGACCCCTTGGGCACCTCGACCCCCGCCTCGAACGCGGTGATCGGCAGCGTCGGGGTGACCAGCAGGTCGTACGCGGAGTGGAACCGCCCCATGGCGTGGCCGAGGGCCATCCGCACATCCACGGCCGCCAGATAGTCCAGCGCGCTGTACGACGCCCCCTGGGCGCAGATCTCGCGCAGCCCCGGGTCCAGCAGCTCCCAGTCCTCCTGCCCCAGCGGCTGCACCACCCGGGCCGCGCCGCTGAACCACAGCGTGTGGAACGCCTCCACCGGGTCCTCGAACCCCGGGTCGATCTCCTCGACCACCGCGCCCAGCTCCGCCAGCAGGTCCACCGCCCGCCGCACCGACGCGGCCACCTCCGGGTCGACCACGGCAGCGCCGCCGAGCGCGGGGCTGTAGGCGACCCGCAGGCCGTCCACCCCGCCCCCGCCGGAGGTGAGCGCCTCCCGGAAGCTGCCCTCGGCGGGGCCCAGCTGGGACCAGTCGCGCCAGTCCGGGCCGGAGATCACATCCATCAGCAGCGCCGCGTCCGCCGCGTCCCGGGTCATCGGCCCCACATGGGCCAGGGTGCCGAACGCGCTCGCCGGATAGAGCGGAACCCTCCCATAGGTGGGTTTCAACGCGAAGATGCCGCAGAAGGCCGCCGGGATACGGACCGAGCCCCCGCCGTCCGTCCCCAGGCTCAGCGGACCCGCGCCCAGCGCGACCGCGGCCGCGCTGCCGCCACTGGAGCCGCCCGCGGTCCGCTGGGGGTCGTACGGATTGCCGGTGACCCCGTGGACCGGGCTGTCGGTGACGCCCTTCCAGCCGAACTCCGGGGTCGTGGTCTTCCCGACGAACACCGCGCCGTGCTCGCGCAGCCGCGCCACCGAGGGCGCGTCCTCGTCCCACGCCCGGCCCTCGGGCCGTACGGTCCGCGAACCGCGCAGCGTGGGGGCGCCGCGCTGCAGCAGGATGTCCTTCACCGACACCGGAACGCCGTCCACCAGACCCGCCGGGGCCCCGCGCCGCCACCGCTCGGCGGACTCCTCCGCCTGCCGCAGCGCGCCCTCGGCGTCCACCCGGGTGAAGGCGTTCACCTCTGGCTGAATCTGCTCGATCCGGTGGAGGACGGCACGGGTCGCCTCGACGGGGGAGAGTTCGCCGGAGGCGTAGCGCTCGACGAGTTGAACGGCTGTCAGGTCGTGAATGTCGGTCATCCGGCTCTCCGTTCAGGTCCTGCGATCAGTCCACCGGTACGTACCCGAGGCGTTTGTCGACGATGTTGAGCAGTGGTTCGCCCGCGCACCAGCGCTCGTAGTTGTCCTGGAACTGGTCGGCCAGATGGTCGCGCCACCCGACCGTGTCGCCGCTCATATGGGGCGAGACGAACAGCCCGGGCACGTCCCACAGGGGATCGTCCGAGGCCAGCGGCTCGTGTTCGAAGACGTCCAGGGCCGCGCCGGCGATCCGCCGCGCGACCAGGGCCGCCGTAAGGTCCTTCTCGACGACCAGGGGGCCGCGGCCGACGTTGATGAACCGGGCGGAGGGCTTCATCCGGTCGAAGACGGTGCGGTCGAACATGCCGCGGTTGGCATCCGTGAGCGGCGCCGCGCTCACCACCCAGTCGGCCGACGGAAGCAGCTCGGGCAGCTCGTCACCGCCGCGCACGCCCTGCCGGGCGGTGCGGCCCACCAGGTCGACCACCACGCCGAGCGCGGCCAGGGTGGAGCCGATCGCCCGGCCGATGGGACCCGCGCCCACGACCACGGCACGCGTTCCGGCCAGCCGCATCGTCTCGCGGTGCTGCCAGCGTCGCTGCCGCTGCAGCTCCCAGCTTCCGTGGAAGTCCTTGGCCATGGCGATCACCAGGCCGGCCACGTACTCCGCGATCGGCTGCTCGAAGACCCCTCGGGCATTGGTCAGCACGGTGTCGGACGCGACGAGTTCGGGGCAGAGCAGCCGGTCCACCCCCGCGCTCGCGGTATGGACCCACGCCGGCCGGGGGCCCTCGCCGGGCCAGGCGTCGCGGACCGCGTCGGAGGTGAAGTCCCAGACCAGGAGCACATCCGCGGTGGGGAGCGCCTGGGGGAGCGAATTCTCGTCACAGACGAGCACCTTGGCCCGGCCGGCCACCCGGTTCAGGTGAACCGGCGGCTGGTCGCCGAAGACGACAACTGTGCTTTCGGACATAGGCGGGAAACCGTTTCGAAACGTGGATGGGTTTGCCTGAAGAAGGAGCGGGCAGGCGCCTCAGTTTGAGGATTGACCACGCTAGGCAGCGGAAACTACCGTCGTCAACAACGGCATCTGTCCCGGCGTCCCCGGCATCAGGCCGGCTCTCTCCATCCAAATCTCTGGCCAATGGTCCAGTCCCTCCGTTCCGTATTGGGGCTCGCTTTGGACGTCTCTTTTCTGGGTGGCCCACAGCCGCAGCGCGGCGTGGGTGTGGTGGCACCGTTCGACTTCGCACTCGACCGTGAGCTGTGGCGCTGGGTGCCGGACGAGGTATCCCTCCACCTCACCCGTACCCCGTTCGTACCCGTCGAGGTGAGCCTCGACCTGGCGCGGCTCGTGAGTGAGCACGAGACCTTGCACGACGCGGTGCAGGCGCTGGCGGCCGTCGCACCGGAAGTGGTGGCGTACGCGTGCACCTCGGGCAGTTTCGTCGGCGGTGTGGCCGGGGAGCGCGCGATGTGCGCGGCCATGTCCCAGGCGGGTGAGATCCCGTCGCTGACCACCTCGGGCGCGCTGCTGGAGGCGCTGCGGGAGATCGGCGCCCGGCGGATCGCCGTGGTGACGCCGTACACCCAGTCGGTCACCGACTCGCTGGAGGAGTACCTGGCCGAGGGCGGGATGACCGTCACCGGGCGGGCGTACCTCGGACTGACCCGGCACATCTGGAAGGTGCCGTACCGCGATGTGGTCGACATGGCCCGGCAGGCGGTGGTGGGGGCCACCGACGCGCTCTTCATCAGCTGCACCAATCTGCCGACCTACGACGTGATCCCGCAGCTGGAGGCGGAGCTGCGGATGCCCGTGCTGTCCGCGAACCAGGTCACCATGTGGGCGGCACTGCGGGCGATCGGAGCCCGGGCCGTCGGGCCGTACCAGGCGCTGCTCGACCCGGCCGCCCGGTCCGGTCCGGCGGGGATGTCGGTCTCGCCGAGCGGCCCGCTCCCGGTGACGGATCCGGTGGTCGAGTCGATGCTCGGGGCCGTGGAGTCGGTCGAGTCCGTGGTGGACGAGCCGGAGGCGGCGCTGGCCGGGGCGGCCTCGCCGGGTTCGGACGGCGACCCGGCCGACGGGCTCGACCCGGGCTTCGGCACCGGCCTCGGCGAGGGCCCCTACCTGGACGATTCGGGAGGCCCGGCCGCGGGGTGAGGCGGCGGCCCGGCGTGATCTGACGTGATGTGGAGGGCGGCCCGCCCCGGAGTGAGGGGGCGGGCGCCCCGGCGTGGCCGGGAAGCCTGCCCAGCTATGAGGAGGGGCGCCCCGGCGTGGCCGGGCCCGCTCCGGAATGCGGGGTGGGCGTCCCGGCATGGCCGGGAAGCCTGCCCGGGTGGGACGGGCGGGCCCGTCACCTACGCGAGGGAGGCTGTGCGGCGGGTGGGAACCCGCCGGGCGTCCGCGGTGTAGGAGAAGTGACAGCAGTGCAGCGGCGGCGCTCGCGGGGGCCGCCAGTCAAGGAGGCAGTCATGGTGGACGCGACGCACCCGGCCCCGGACACGGTGGGCTTTCTCTACCCCGGATACTCCGCCGAGGACGAATACCCGCGCCTGGAAGGCATGCTCGGCGGCGACAGCGGCGACATCCGGCTTCCGCTCGTCCACACCGACATCGGTGAGGACGCCCATCGGGTGGACGCCCTGCTGGAGATGGGATCGGCGGCCCGCCTCGCGGCCGGGGTCGCCGAGCTCGCCGAGCGCGGTGCCCGGGCCGTGGTCTGGGCGTGCACCAGCGCCAGCTTCGTCTTCGGCTGGGAGGGCGCCAAGGAGCAGGTGCGCGAGCTGAGCGAGACGGCGGGGATGCCCGCCTCCAGCACCTCCTTCGCCTTCGCCCACGCGGTGCAGGCGCTCGGCGCCGACCGGGTGGCCATCGCCGCCACCTACCCGGAGGACGTCGCCGACTACTTCCGGGCATTTTTGAAGGCGGCCGGCGCCGAGGTGGTCTCGATGCGCGGCAGCGGGATCATCACGGCAGCGGAGGTCGGCACCTGGGGCCGGGAGGAGGTGCTGGAGCTGGGCCGCGCCGGGGACCACCCCGAGGCCCAGGCGGTGCTCCTGCCGGACACCGCCCTGCACACCGCCGCCTGGATTCCGGATCTGGAGGCGGAGCTGGGCAAGCCGGTGCTCACGGCCAACCAGGTCACGGTCTGGGAGGGGCTGCGGCTGCTGGGCCGCGATCCGGTCCATGACCGGCTGGGCACGCTCTTCGCCCGGAGCGGCGGATAGCGGAGGGTGGCGCGGCCACGGGCGGGCGCGCCGAAGGTCCCGAGGAGTCGGTGACGGGGAGCTGAACCCCGGCGGAATTCCATGCAGCTCTTTGGGCATCAGTGCATTCCGCTTATCGGACTGCGCCTAGCATGCAGCCGTGCGTCGCCAACATCTCTCCCCGGTCCCGCCGGCACGTCATCTGCTGGTCGCCGGTGCGGTGACGGTGGCCACGGCCGTCGGAATCGGCGCGCTGGCGGTCGGCGGAGGCTCCTCGGACGGCCCTCGTGCGCACCCCTCCGCGAGCGGAAGCGCGCTCACGAAGGCGTCGGACGGGCTGCGGCACACCTCCGTCGAGGTGTCCGAGGGCGGCTGCGGCAGTGGCTGGACCGATGCCACCCGTGGCAAACAGGTCTTCGATCTGCGGAACACCTCCAGCAGACCGGCCGAGGTCTATCTCACCGATCCGGCGAACGGTGCCGTCTACGGAGAGGTGGAGGGCCTGGGCCCTGGCATCAGCAGACCGTTGAGCGTCACGCTCGGCGGGGGTTCCTATGCCTTCGTCTGCCTGCCCGAGGACGCGGACGCGGTCACCGGGCCCACCGTCACCGTGCCCGGACCGGCGCGGGGCGGTGGACCGGCCGCGGTCCCGGTCAGCCAGCAGGACCTGATCCCGCCGACCATCGCCTACCAGAAGTGGGTGGCGGGCCGGATGGACGAGCTGGTGCGGCGCACGGACGCGCTGCGCTCGGCCATCCACTGCGGTGACCTGGCCGCGGCCCGTGCGGCCTGGCTGCCGGCCCATCTGGTGTACGAGCGGATGGGCGCCGCCTACGGCACCTTCGGCGACGCCGACGGGGCGATCAACGGCACCACGGCGGGGCTGTCCGACGGGGTCCATGACCCGGACTTCACCGGATTCCACCGCCTCGAGTACGGCCTGTGGCACGGCGAGTCCGCGAGCTCACTGCGCCCGGCCGCCGACCGGCTCGCCAAGGACGTCCGGGACCTGCGGGACGGCTGGCCGCAGGAGCGGATGGACCCGGCCGACCTGGGCCTGCGGGCGCACGAGATCATGGAGAACACCGTGCAGTTCGAGCTGACCGGCCGCACCGACTACGGCAGCGGCACCAATCTGGCCACCGCGCGGGCCAATCTGGACGGCACCCGGGCCGTGCTGCGCCGGCTGGAGCCGCTGCTGAAGCCCCGCGCCCCCTGGCTGTCCGAGCTGGAGAGCGACCTGGACCGCACCCAGCGGACCCTGGAGCGCTCGCACCACGGCGACCACTGGACCCCGCTGGACCGGCTGAGCCGCACCGGGCGCCAGCGGCTCAACGCGGACGCGGGCGCGCTGGTGGAGCGGCTGGCCCGGGTGGCGGCGCTGATGGATGTGCGGAGGACCCGGTGAGCGAGGTGCTGCGCAGGGGCTTTCTGCTGGGCGCCGCCGCGGGCACGGTCGGCGCGGTCGCGGGCACGGTCGCGGGCACGGCGGCCGCGAAGGAGGGCGGGCCGGAGAAGAGGCCCACCCGCGTCCCCTTCCACGGCACCCATCAGGCGGGCATCCTCACCCCGTCCCAGCGGGCCACCGCGTTCATCGCCTTCGACGCCATGGCCGAGGGCCGCGAGGAGCTGGCCGACGCCTTCCGTACGCTCACCGAGCGGTGCCGCTTCCTCACCACCGGAGGCGCCCCCGACCCGGTCGGGATCACCGCGCCGCCCGCCGACTCCGGCACCCTGGGACCCCAGGTGGCCGCCGACCGGCTGACCGCGACCGTCGGCGTGGGCGCCTCGCTCTTCGACGAGCGCTACGGACTGCGGGACCGCAAGCCCCGGCGGCTGCACGCGATGCGCTCCTTCCCCGACGACGACCTCGACCCCGACTGGTGCCATGGCGATCTGAGCCTCCAACTGTGCGCCGACAGCACGGACACGGTGCTGCACGCGCTGCGCGACATCGCCCGGCACACCCGGGGCGCGCTGCAGATCCGCTGGCGTATCGACGGCTTCGTCAGCCCGCCGCGCCCGTCCGGCACCCCGCGCAACCACATGGGGTTCAAGGACGGCACCGCCAACCCCGACACCGGGGACGCCCGGGCGATGGACCGTCTGGTGTGGGTGGGCGCCCACTCCGGGGAGCCCGCCTGGGCGACCGGCGGCAGCTATCAGGTGATCCGGCTGATCCGGATGCTGGTGGAATTCTGGGACCGGGTGTCGATCAGCGAGCAGGAGCGCATGTTCGGCCGCAGCCGGGACTCCGGCGCCCCGCTGGACGGTCAGCACGAGTTCGACATCCCGCGCTTCGCACAGGACCCCAAGGGCGACGTCATTCCGCTGGACAGCCATATACGGCTGGCCAATCCGCGCACCGCCCGGACCGAGGACCAGCGCATCCTCCGCCGTGCCTACAACTACGACCGGGGCATGGACGGCAATGGCAACTTGGACATGGGGCTGCTGTTCTGCTGCTACCAGCAGGATCTCGAGCGCCAGTTCGAGACCGTGCAGAAGCGGCTGGCGGGGGAGCCGCTGGTGGACTACATCACCCCCTTCGGCGGCGGCTATTTCTTCGCGCTCCCCGGGGTGAGGGACGGCTCCGACTGGCTGGGGCGGAGCCTTCTGTCCTGACCGGGGCTTGAAGTCGCCCCACCATCCGGTCAAGAACGCCTCAAGAGTTCCTTGGATTCTTCTGACCCTCTATTCACTCGGCCGCCTCCATGGATTCCATCGGAGAGTCCTGCCCGCGGCACAGGATCAGGCGCAGGCGTGAAACGCGAATCATGTGGAGGCATGGCATGGGCGGCACGGCAGGATCCGAAGGCGGCCGACGGCGAGGCCGGGCCACGCGCTGGGGTGCCCTGGCCGGCGCCGCGGCCCTGGCGGCCGTGGGCGGGGTGGCCCCCGCATGGGCCGCGCCCGCCAAGGGCGACCCCACCGCGACCCCGGTGAAGCATGTGGTGGTGATCTTCGACGAGAACATCTCGTTCGACCACTACTTCGGCACCTACCCCAAGGCGGCGAACACGGACGGCACCAGGTTCACGCCGGCCAAGGACACCCCCAAGGACATCGACACCCTGGCGCACGCCGGGCTGCTGGAGAAGAACCCCAATCTCTACAAGCCCAAGCGGCTGCGCAGCGACCAGGCCATGACCTGCGACCAGAACCACTCCTACGGCCCCGAGCAGTACGCGGCCAATGGTGGCAAGGCCGATAAGTTCGTGGAGAACACCGAGGTCAGCAAGTGCACCGGGCTGTTCGGCGAGCCCGGTCTGGTGATGGACTACTACGACGGAAACACCGTCACCGGCCTGTGGAACTACGCCCAGCACTATGCGATGAGCGACCGCTCCTTCAGCTCCGCCTACGGCCCCTCCACCCCCGGAGCGCTGGAGCTGATCTCGGGCCAGACCCATGGCGTGATCTCCACCGACCCCAAGTCCTCCACCGAGAACCCGATCCAGACCGACAAGCCGGACGCGTACGCGGTGGCCTCGCCGGACGCCAAGGGCGTCGGCACGGTGATCAACGACCCGGACCCGGCCTTCGACGACTGCTCCAACAAGGACCACACCAGTGGCAACGCCCTGGCCCGGATGAAGGGCCGGAACGTCGGCGATCTGCTCAACGCCAAGGGGGTGAGCTGGGGCTGGTTCCAGGGCGGCTTCCGCCCCAGCACCGCCTGGGACGGTGAGCCCGACCACTACGCCAAGTGCTCCGGCACCACCCACAAGAACGTCGGCGGCGCGGCCTCGGTGGACTACAGCCCGCACCACGCGCCGTTCCAGTACTACAAGTCCACGGCGAACCCGCATCACCTCCCGCCGAAGAACGTCCAGGAGATCGGCCACAGCGGCCGGGCCAACCACAACTACGACCTCACCGACTTCCACGCGGCGCTCAAGACCGGCCATCTGCCGTCCGTCAGCTTCCTGAAGGCCGCCGAGTACCAGGACGGCCACGCCGCCTACTCCGACCCGGTCGACGAGCAGCACTTCCTGGTCGAGCAGATCAACGCGATCCAGAAGTCGCCGCAGTGGAAGGACACCGCGATCGTCGTCGCGTACGACGACAGCGACGGCTGGTACGACCACGCCTACGCCAAGCCCCTCAACGGGTCGACCGACAAGACCACGGGCTCGGGCGGCAAGGCCACCGACAGCCCCGCCTGCCAGTCCGCCCCGAAGCCCGCGGGCGGCTACCAGGACCGCTGTGGCCCCGGCCCCCGGCAGCCGCTGCTGGTGATCTCGCCCTTCAGCAAGTCCAACAAGGTCGACCACACCCAGACCGAGCAGACCTCGATCCCCCGCTTCATCGAGGACAACTGGCACACCGGCCGGATCGGTGACGCCTCCTTCGACCGCCGGGCGAACACCCTCTCCGGCCTCTTCGACTTCCGTCACCCCAACAACACCCAGGTGCTGCTGAAGTCCGACGGCTCGGTCGCGTCGGTCCACAAGGCCGGTCACTACACCACCTCCGCCCTGGCCGCCCACGCCCCGATCGTGAACGCCGCGGCCGCCGACGCCCTGACCACCCGGCGTCTCGCCGACGACAAGGGCATCTCCGCCGCCCTGCCCATCGGCCTCACGGCGGGTGCGCTGGTGCTCGGCGGCGCCGGTACGGCGCTGGCCCTCCACCGCCGCCGCACCGCGCGGACCGCGGGCTAGGCCCGTTCCGCGCGAGCGCGCGGCACACCGCCGTCGGGTCCGCCGCCACACCTCCTCCCCAGGTGGCGGCGGGCCCGGCCGTTCATCGCCAGCCCGGGGAACAAGGGCCGGGAATAAAGCGGAGCCTTTCTCCGGTTGAATGTCGGCGGTAGACGTAGAGGCGTGGCGGCGCAGTGCCGCACACGCACACCACATACGCGCACCGCAGTGCGACCAGGGAGGCGGGCCACCGTGGCCGATGAGCAGGACCGGCGAGACGACCAGCGCGACCCCATCCGGGCCCGGCCCCTCGGCAGCGCACCCGTGCCCCTGTCGGTGCTGGACCTCGCGACCGTCGGCAGCGGGGTGACGGCCGCCGAGGCGCTGCGGACCACCACCGAGCTCGCCCGGCTCGCCGAGCGCCGGGGCTTCCAGCGGTTCTGGGTCGCCGAGCACCACTCCATGCCCGGCGTCGCCAGCTCCTCCCCGGCGGTGATCCTCGCCCATCTCGCCGCGCACACCGAGCGGATCCGGCTGGGCTCCGGCGGGGTGATGCTCCCCAACCACGCCCCGCTGGTCATCGCCGAGCAGTTCGGCACCCTGGAGGCGCTCGCCCCCGGCCGGGTGGACCTCGGCCTCGGCCGCGCCCCCGGCACCGACGGGGCCACGGCCGCCGCGCTGCGCCGCACCGACCGGCTGCGCGAGGGTGCCGACGACTTCCCCCAGCAGCTCGCCGAGCTGATCCGCTTCCTCGACGACGACTTCCCCGACGGCCACCGCTATGCCCGTATCCACGCGGTGCCGGGGCCGGTGCAGGGCACCGTGCCCGGCGGGGTCCAGTCCGCCGACCGGCCCTCGGTCTGGCTGCTGGGCTCGAGCGGGTTCAGCGCCCGGCTCGCCGGGATGCTCGGTCTGCCGTTCTCCTTCGCCCACCACTTCTCCGCGGCCAACACCGTCCCCGCGCTCGACCTCTACCGCGAGAGCTTCCGGCCGTCCGCCGTGCTGGACAAGCCGTACGCCTCGATTGGCGTCTCGGCCTTCGCCGCCGAGGACGAGAAGGAGGCCCACCGCCAGGTGCTCACCGGCGCCCTGGCCATGATCCGGCTGCGCACCGGACGCCCCGGCCTGGTGCCGACGCCCGAGGAGGCCGAGGGGTACGAGTTCAACGAGATCGAGCGCGACTTCATCAACGGCTGGCTGGCCAATGTCGAGTACGGCAGCCCGGACCAGGTCCGCGAGGGCCTCGACGGGCTGATCAAGCGCACCGGAGCGGATGAAATCAAGATCACGGCCAATGCCCACGGCCGAGCCGCCCGTCTGCGCTCGTACGAGCTGATCGCCGACGCCTACGATCTGCCGACGGCACAGACGGAGGCGTAGCCCTACGGGGTGTCCGGAGGGCCACGCGGCTCCGCCGCGTGGCCCGCGCAGGCGTACGCGTACCGCCGGACATGCCCTAACCCGGCGCCGGGCAGGTGATCATCGCCTGGATGCGGTCCGGCGGCACCGGACGGGAGTAGAACCAGCCCTGTCCCGTGTCGCAGCCGATCCGCCTCAGCCGCTCCGCCTGCTCGGCGCTCTCCACGCATTCGGCCGTCACCGTGAGGCCCAGCCGGTGCGCGAGCTGCACCAGCGCCTCCACGATGGTCTCGTCGGCCGGATTCGGATGCTCCTCCGCCCGGAACCCCTGGACGAACGAGCCGTCCAGCTTGAGCGTGGAGACCGGCAGCCGGCTGAGATAGGCGAGGTTGGAGTAGCCCGTCCCGAAGTCGTCGATCGCGATGGCCACCCCCATGTCGCTGAGCTGCTGCAGCGCCTCCAGCGGCCGCCCCGTGGACCCCATCACCGCCGACTCGGTCAGCTCCAGCTGGAGCAGATGGGGCGGCAGCCCGGTCTCCGCCAGGATCGCGCCGACATCGGCCACCAGATCGGAGTCCCACACCTGGCGGACCGCCACATTCACGCTGACCACCAGCGGATGCGGCGGTTCGGCCAGCTGCCAGGCACGGGCCTGACGGCAGGCGGTGCGCAGCACCCACCGGCCCAGCGGCACGATCGCGCCGTTCTCCTCGGCCAGCGGGATGAACCGGTTCGGCGACAGCCGCCCGAACTGCGGATGGTCCCAGCGCACCAGCGCCTCCACCCCCCGGACCACCCCGTCGCCCAGCCCCACCAGCGGCTGGTAGTCGAGCACGAACTCGTCCCGCTCGACCGCCGGGCGCAGGGTGCTGGACAGCGCCTGCCGGGTCATCCGATGGGCGTTGCGCTCCGGGTCGAAGAGGGTCCAGCGCGCCTTGCCGTCCTCCTTCGCCCAGTACAGCGTGGTGTCCGCGGCCTGCATCAGCCAGGTGGTGTGGGTGCCGGCCGCGGGCCGCTCCACCACGCCGATGCTCGCCGACACCGACAGCCGCTGTCCGCCCACGTCGAACGGTTCCTGCAAGGCGGCCAGCACCGTCCGGGCGAGGTCGCACAGCTGCTCGGTGCCGGTGGAGTTGCGGACCAGCAGGGCGAACTCGTCCCCGCCGAGCCGCGCCACCAGATGGCCGCCGGGCGCCGCGCAGTCGGTGAGCCGCTGGGCGACCGCGCCGAGCAGCCGGTCGCCGACCCGGTGGCCGAGGGTGTCGTTGACCGCCTTGAAGCCGTCCAGGTCGAGATAGCAGAGCCCGATCCGGCCGGTGCCCTCGTGGTCGTAGGTGGCCGCCTCCAGCGCCCTGGTCATCCGCTCGAAGAAGAGGCTGCGGTTGGGCAGCCGGGTCACCGGGTCATGCATCTGCAG
Source organism: Streptomyces sp. 5-10 (assembly GCF_014712245.1). Classification (NCBI taxonomy): domain Bacteria; kingdom Bacillati; phylum Actinomycetota; class Actinomycetes; order Kitasatosporales; family Streptomycetaceae; genus Streptomyces; species Streptomyces sp. 5-10. Next base: position 95,367 of record NZ_JACVYG010000032.1, on the reverse strand, counting down.
ATGGCGCAGCCGCCCCTGGAGATCCCGCTGGTCGCTGATGTCGGCCATCGACAGCAGCAGACTGCAGCTGTCCGGCGCCGGCTCGACGGTGATCTCGGCCCACAGGGCGTGGCCGTCGGCGCGCCGCAGCCGCCGGGTGCGGCGCAGCCGCGCGGCACGGCCGCCGAGGACGTCCCGGTACTCCCGCCAGGTGCGCGGATCCTCGCGCAGATCGGCCAGGTCCGCCGCGCTGCGGGTGATCAGCAGGGCCGGATCGGTGCCGAGCAGGGCGCCGAGCGCGGTGTTGGCGTCGAGCACCCTGCCCTCGCGGTCGACGACGGCCATGGCGAGGCGCGCCACGTTGAAGGCGGCGCGGTAGTCGCCGGGCGCGGAGCCGGTCGTGGGACCGGTGGTGGGCCCGGCCGTATGTCCGGCCGCGGGCCCGGTGGTATGCCCCGTTGTTCGGTGCCCCGTTGGGTTCCCCGTTGTGTTCCCCGTTGGGTTCCCCGCGCCCGGGGGCGTGCCGGGGGCCGGGGGCGTGCCCAGGACCGACGGCGCGCCGGGGGCCGGACGGGGTGCGCCGGGGTCCTCCGCGACCGGAAGGACGCTCGGCATGGCCTCACGCTCTGTGATCGTCGGCAGTGTCGCGCCCGGGGCGCGTCCCTGCCCGTCGGGGGTTCCGCTCACCGCTCGCTCCCGCGTGACGTTTGTTGTGTCCAGGTTGTTCGTACACACCTTGTGCATGTCTCACACCGGGTGCCGGGCCGACCGTAAGTGCCTGCCTGAAGGGGGGTTCCCCGCTGGAAATGTGCCGATCATAGGGGCTCGTACTCCGGGCGTTCCATCGATGTCATCGCGCTCACCGCCGCCTTGACAATGTGTTTGGTCGTATCTGTTCGACTCTGCGCGGGCCAACAGCCGCTCTGACCGAATGTGACCGTCTGTTACGTACCCGGATAGCGGCCTCTTCACTCGACCAGCCCAACCCAACAGGGCGTACCCCGCCAATTCACCTCAGGGTGGAGTGGGTGTTTCCGACTACGCCCGGGAGGTCGACATGGTGCGTCCTCAGGTACCCGAGGGGGTGCACCGGCAGCCTCGGCTGCGTCGGACCGGAGCCCTGCTCACCTCGCTGAGCGCGCTCATCGCGACCACCGTGGTGGCGGGCCCCGCCGTCGCGGCCGGCCCCGGCGGGCCCTGTGACCTGGAACGCACCGATGCCCACCACTCGGAGGGCCTGGACACCTGGAACTCCCGCTATCCGCGCCCGGTCCGCCGCCTGGACGCGGCGATGGTCTTCCTGTCCTTCCCGGACGCGCGGCCCCGGGTGACCCCCGCGAAGCTGGCCGCCGACCACATTCCCGCGACCCCCAATTTCTTCAAAAGGGCCTCCTACGGGAAGTTCCGCTTACGGGTGCGTCCGCTGCGGCGCTGGATCACCATGCCCCAGCGCTCCACCGCGTACGCCATACAGCGCGACTGGAACGCCCAGCGCCGCGCCGCCTATCTGCGCGACGCCATCGCGGCCGCCGATCCGCACCTCGACTTCGCCCGCTACGACCTCGTCTATCTGGTCGCCGACCCCGACGCCCCCGGTGTGGACGCCGACGCGACGAAAGTGGTCAACTTCGAAAAGCCCCTGCGCGCGGACGGTGTCGATCTGCGCCGCCTGGTCACCGTTTTCGAGCACCATCCGCCGGACCGCAATGTGCTGGCCCATGAGACCGGCCATGTCTTCGACCTGCCCGACCTCTACCACCGGCCGAAGGACACCGACGGCAACGCCGAATGGGACACCTACGTCGGCGACTGGGACCTGATGGGAAGCCAGTTCGGCATGGCACCCGATCCGTTCGGCTGGCACAAGTGGAAGCTCGGCTGGCTCGGCGCGCGCCAGGTGGCCTGCGATCGCCTCGCCGGACCGCGCCGCTACACCCTCCAGCCCCTCGCCGCCCCCATGGCCCGCGGCCGGTCCGGCGCCGACACCCGCACCCGGCTGGTCGTGGTCCGCACCGGGCCCACCACCGCGCTGGCCATCGAGGCGCGCGGCGGCCGCGGCAACGACGCGGGCACCTGCACCGAGGGCGTGCTGGTCTACCGCGTCCGCAACGACAAGGCGTCGGGCGACGGTCCCGTCCAGGTGCTGGACGGCCACCCCGCCACCTCCGCCTGCTGGAACGAGTCGGTCTACCCCGAACTCGCCGACGCCCCGCTCGGTGTCGGCGACACCATGTCGGTCAAGGAGGACTCCGTACGGATCACGGTGACCGGTCGCACTGCCGACGGGGGCTGGACCGTCCGGGTCAACCGCAGGGCGCGCTGATGACGGCCGATGACGGGGCCGCGACGGCCCGGCGGGCCGGTGGCGGGCCCCGCCGATGAAGCAGCTCGGCCCGTCGGCGGGCCCCCGCCGATGCAGCAGGTCGGGCCGCTGACGGACCTCCGCCGAGGACCGGGGCGCGCTCCTCACCGTTGATCAAGTCGGCTTCGAGGTGGCGCTTCGAGACTGTGGGCCCCTTTTCGACGTCGGGCGCCCGGGAGTTGAGAATGCCGCGACACGCGAATCTGGCCGAGGCCCTGAAGGAACGGGCCCTCCAGCGCCCCGACGCCACGGCGCTCGCCCACCCCGCCGCCGATGGCACCGAACACCGCGTGTCCTACGCCGCGCTCGACGCCCGCGCCGACGCCGTGGCCGCCTGGCTGCGCGCCCGGGACGCCGCCGGCCGCCGGGTGCTGCTCGCCATGGACCCCGGTCCGTGCGCCGCGGTGGCGCTGCTCGGCTGTCTGTACGCGGGGGCCGTGGCGGTGCCCGTGCCCGCGCCGTCCGCCTCCCGGACCGATGCCGAGCGCACCGCCTCGATCGTCCGGGACGCCGCCGTGGACCTCGTCCTGACCGAGACCGCCCACGCCACCGAGACCTCCCGCCGGCTCTCCCGCATCGGCCGCGCCGGTCTGACCTGCCTCGCCGTCGACGGACTCCGCCCCGGCGCGTGCGCCGACGCGCCCCGGCACCCCGTCCGCACCACCGCCGACAGCCTCGCGCTGCTCGCCTACGACTCCGGGCCCGCCACCGCCCCCCGCGGCGCCCTGCTGACGCATGGCAACCTTACGGCGGCCATGGCCGGGCTGCGGCGGACGCTCGGCACCGACCGCCGCTCCCGGATCGGCGGCTGGCTGCCCCGCCACCACACCCCCGGGCTGATCGGGCAGGTGCTGCACCCCTTATGGCTGGGCGCCACCGCCGTGCCGCTTCCGGCGGAGCCGTTCCGCACCGATCCGCTCGGCTGGCTGCGCGCCATCAGCCGCCACGGCATCACCGAAACCCTCGCGCCCGACATCCTCCACGCCCGGTGCGCCGCCCTCCTCGGCGACGAGACACCGGCCGGGCTCGACCTCTCCCGCTGGCGGACCGCGCTGAACGCCGGGGAGCCGGTCTCGGCCGGGACCATGGCCGCCTTCCCCCACCGCTGCGCCCCGCTGGGCCTGCGCCCGGGCACCCTGGTGGCCGGGTACGTCCCGGCCGAGGGGGCGCCGGTGCCGCTGGCCACGGGGCGCACACCGGTGCCGGGCGCGGACTTCGCCGTCGTGGACCCGCTGACCGGGCGCAGGCTGCCGGACGGGGCGCCCGGGGAGATCTGGGTGCGCGGTCCCGCCGTCGCCACCGGCCACTGGGGCGGTCCGTCGGACACCGCGCCGCTGTTCGCCGCCCGCGTCGCCGAGGGGTCTGGCGGCTTCCTGCGCACCGGCGATCTCGGCCTTACGGTCAACGGCCGGCTCCGGATGACCGGCCGGGTCCGTGACGCCCTCCTGGTGGACGGCCACACCCTGCACCCCCAGGACGTGGAGCGCGAACTGCTGGGCTGCGCGAAGGCGCTGGGGTCGGCCCGGGTGTTCTGCGCGGGGCCCGGCGCGGGGGCGCTGGTGGTCGTCCAGGAGGTGGTCCGTACGGCGGGCGGGGCGCGCACCGGGCTGCCCCGGCTGGCGGCCCGGATCCGGGCCCTGATCGCGGAGGAGTTCGGGGTCGAGACCGGCGCGCTGCTGCTGGTGCGCCCCGGCACCGTGCGCGGGGCGGGAACCGCCAAGGTACGGCGCGCCCTGCTGCGCGAGCGCTATCTGCGGGGTGAAGTGCGCACGCTGCACGCCGAGTTCGGGCCGGGGGCCGGTGAGCCCTGCCGGGGTGGTGCGGCGTGAAAAGGGGGCGCGCGGTCGCGTCCGCGCTACGGGATAGGCGTTCGACGGGCGTATTTGCCCGCGAATCGAGGGAATGGCCGAGAGGGCGGGGGAATAATCACTGTGCGGGGTGAGGACGGGCGGGGAAAGCAGGGGGCGGCATGGTCAGGGTGCTGATCGCGGAAGACATGCATATGTTGCGCAAGGCGCTGGTGGCCCTGCTGGAATTCGAACCGGATATCGATGTGGTGGCCGAATTCTCCAGCGGCGCCGACATCCTGCCGCGCGCCCGTGAACTCCGCCCGGACGTCGCCGTGCTGGACATCGATCTGCCGGGCGTGGACGGACTCACCGCCGCGGCCGAATTGAGCACCGCCGTCCCCGAGTGCCGCACCATGATGCTCACCAGCCTCGGCCGCCCCGGAAATCTGCGCCGGGCGCTGGCCGCCCATGTCTCCGGCTTTCTGCTGAAGGACAGCAGCCCGGAGAAGCTGAGCGACGCCATCCGTGCCGTCGCCAAGGGCGAGCGGGTGATCGATCCCCAGCTCGCGCTGGCCGCCCTGGACGACGGCCCACAGCCGCTGACCCCGCGGGAGCTGGAGGTCCTGCGCTTCGCCGCGAAGGGCGAGGACTCCGCGCAGATCGCGGCCAAGCTGTTCCTGTCGGTGGGCACGGTGCGCAACTATCTGACGTCCGCCGTGACCAAGCTGGACGCCCGCAACAGGGTGGACGCCATCCGGATCGCCCGCGAGGCGGGCTGGCTGTAGGGCGGCGCGGACCGGCTGTAGGGCGGCGCGGACTGGCTGTATGGCGGCGTGGGCCGGCTGTAGGGCGGCGTACGGTGTCCCCGCGCGCTCGTCACGCCGTCAGGCCCCGCTAGGCCCCGCCTAGGCCGTCACGGTCGGCCCCGGGCCGTACTCCCGGCCGCTCCGCGGCGGCGCGTCCACGGACACATCCAGCTCCGCCCGTAATTCGAACCAGCCGTCCGACCGTACGCCCGCGCGCAGCCGCCCGCCGAGGTTCTCCACCCGCACCCGGAGGTTGCCGATGCCGCTGCCGCCGTCCGAGCTGTCGGCGCGCAGGATCGTGGACGGCCGGCCGACCCCGTCGTTGACGAGGGTCAGCGACACCCGGTGCCCGCTGCGGCGCGCCTCGACCGCGCAGTGGTCGGCCTTGCTGTGGCGCAGCACATTGGTCAGCCCCTCGCGCAACACGCTCGCCAGCACCGTGTCCACCAGCTCCGGCAGCGGTCCGCAGTCGATCTCGGCCGTCGCGCTGATGCCCGCCGCGGCCAGCATCGAGCGGGCCGTCGCCGCCTCCGCCGACAGCGACATCTTGCGATAGCCGCTGGCCACCGCCCGTACGTCGGCGAGGGCCTGACGGGAGGTCTGCAGGATCTCCGAGAGCTCCTGCTGGGCGCGGGAGTTCTGCCGGGGCACCAGCCGGTGCACCAGCTCGCATTTGAGGGTGATCGTGGACAGGCTGTAGCCCAGCAGGTCGTGGACGTCCCGGGAGAACCGCAGCCGCTCCTGGGCGACCGCCAGCCGGGCCAGCTCCGCCCGGGACCGGGACACCTCGGCGACCAGCCCGGACAGCCGCGAGAGCCCGAAGACCACCAGCCCGGTCAGCGCGGTGGAGACCGTGGTGTACGCGACCTGGCCCCAGCCGAAGCCCACCTGGAACAGCAGCACGTCCGTGCACAGCAGGATGGCCGCGAACGCCGGCCACGCCAGCGCCGGGACCAGCACCAGCAGCGAGGAGCCGGCCAGGAAGCCCGGCATGCCCAGCCAGGCGTGCTTGAAGACGGCGAACGGGGCGAAGGTCAGCACCGCCTGGAGCGCCAGCGTCCAGCGCCGCGCACCGCTGAGCCGGGGCGCGAGGCCGGGGAAGGAGTGCAGCATCTGGAGGCAGAGCAGCATGGTCATCGGCAGCAGCGCAAGACCGAGCATCGCCGCGTCGACCGACCGGCCCGAACGATTGCCGTCGACCACGTAGGTGACGGCCACGGCGAAGTACCCCACCAGCACGAGGACCGTGATGACCACGGCCAGACGCGGCGCCAGACCGTCCTGGTGGCGCGGTGGGTGGTTCCCGGCATCGTCGGGCAAGAGGCTCACCTGCACTCGTCCTCCGGATGGTCGGGCCGGATTGGGTGGCTTGCCCGAGAGTATCCGATCTTCACCCGGGGTGGAGAGGCCCTGTGGAAGGCTCATGGTGTACGCAGAGTTACCGGATATCACGGGGGATCACAGGAAAAACGGAATCGGGTTGAGGTCCGCATAGGGCGTGGGCCCCGGCAGTCGGCCGAGCGCGACCGGGACATCGAAGAGCCGGCCGGGCGCGAACCGGGCCCAGTGCGGGCGCATTCCGGGCACCAGCACCTTGGCCACCGGCAGCCCCACATCCGGCCGGGTCTGGTCCAGTACCAGCAGTTCCATCCCGCGCCCGCGCACCAACTCCCTTACGGCGGCCGGCGCACCGCCCTCCGGGGGCACCGGGGGGCCGGATATCCCCGGGGGCGGTACGGCGGCCGGATCGGGGGCCAGATACGGGTGGTCGGCGAGGGTCGCGGTACGGAACCAGCGCAGCGCCTCGGGCTCGGCGGCACCGTAACCCCCGCCGTCGGCGCGGGCCTCGACCACCGCCGGAAGCATCTGGTTCAGCTCGGCGAAGGCGTGGCACAGCGCGGTGTGCCGGTCGAAGTGGGCGCCGAAGCCGAAGGTGATGTCCTCGGCGGACTTGTCGAGGCGCCGGGAGAGCGCGGCGACCACCGGGATGCCGAAGTCCGTGGTGAGGTCCAGGGCCCACACCTCGCGCCGCACGCCCCGGTGGGCGGCGCGCACCTCGGCCAGCCACGGGTCGTCGAAGGCGTCCAGGGGCACGGCGGGCTGCCGGGTCCGGTTGTACCACCACAGGGCCACCGCGTCCCGCTCCACGAGCTCCAGGAAGCCCCGTACGACGGCGTCGGCCAGGGTGCCGCCCGCCGCCGCGCCGTTGGAGTCGGCCCGGCAGCAGCGGTGGCCGGGGGGCTGCGGGGCGCCGTAGTACAGCAGCGCGGTGGGCACCAGCCGGTGGCGCTCGGCGGTGAGCGACCACACCGGGGTCCAGTCCAGCTCCGCGCCCTCGTCGAACGGATCGTGGACGCGGTGGCGCGCGGGGAGCGCCGGGTCCCGGAACTGGCGCGGGTCGAAGAGCTGGACGGTGTCCGGGTGCACCGCGTCGTCCGGGCGCAGATCGCGGTAGCGGGCGCGCTGACGCGGCTCGTCCCCCTGGAAGTGGCCGCTGTAGTGCTCCAGGGCCTCGCACAGCGCGCTCGCCCGCGCCTGTTCGGCCGTGCGGCCCTTACCGTGGGCGGCCGCCCGCAGTCCGGCTCTTACGGCGTCCAGGCCGCTGTGGGGGGCCGCCCCGGCGTACGAGGGGTGGCGGGCGTGGAAGCAGTTGAGGACGGCGGGGCCGCGCGGATCGCGCCGGATCTCGGTGACCAGCCCGGTGACGGGGTCCACCAGATGTCCATAGCGCTCCATGATCCCGCGCGGGGAGGTGTCGGCAGCGGTATCGGCCAGGGGATCCCGCTGTGACGGCAGCGACAGGGGCGCCCGTATCCGGGCCGCGACCAGTGCCGGATCGCCGCAGCAGGCGCACTGCGGACGGCGGGAGAGCGGATGGCGGTCCACGGTGGCGGTGAGGCTGTCCAGGGTGCGCAGCTCCCGCTGGCCCGGGTGCCGGTACCCGGCCAGCCACTTGGCGGCCTCGAGGGCGGCGAGCTGGAGCGCGGCGGCGCGGCTCGCGGGCAGGGAGGCGGGCGGCCGCGGCACGGGCCCGGGGCGGCCGAGCCGGCGCTGGAGATACGCCTCGGCCTGCCGTCCGCGCCACAGCCGGTCGGCCAGACAGACCCAGCACGGATCGTCGGGGGCGCCGAGGAACGGGCCCAGCCACGCCTGGGTGCCCACCGGTTTGACGGGCAGCCAGCGACGGCCGGCGGCGCGGTGCGCGGCGTCCACGGCGGCGAGCCGGGGATCGAGGTAGTCATCGCACACCACAAGGGTGAGTTCCGCGTCGTCATGTTGACGAAGGGCGATTTGACATATCTCTCGCTGACGGCTATTGGCCCCCGAGGTCGTCGGATCGCCGTCCGCCGCCTCCGCGTTCACGGACCTCGGGTCCGCCGTCTCGCCGTCCACGGTCCTCAGCCCCGCGGCGGTCCTCAGCCGCGCGACGCGCAGCGCCCGGACCACCTCGTCCGGGTCGGTCGAGCCGAGCACCAGCGGGGCCACGGCGGGGCGGGTGGACGCGGGCGTGGGGGCCGGGGCTGAGCCGCCCGTGCCCGGCCCGGCCAGCTCCCAGTACGCCTCCTCGGGGGTCCAGGCGCGCTCCCGCTCGGAGACCAGCCCGGCCGCGCGGAGACGGGCGATGACGCGCTCGGCCTGCCCGGCCGGCACCGCGCCGGGCGGGTCCGCGGCGCGGCCGGGCGCGGCGGCCTCGGTGAGGATGTGGGCGAGGTCCCGCGACCCGTCGAGCAGCGGCGCCAGCGCGGCGATCGCCCGGCCGTGCAGCGCCGTGACCCCGTGCTCGGAGACGAGATAGACGGCCTCGCCCGGCACCGGCTCGACCCGCAGATGTGGTGTGAAGCCCAGTTCGCCGGTCATGGCCCGGTCATTCGGCGCCGACGGTGCAGATGCAGATGCCGGGTGCGGGGATGGGCCACGAGGCGTCGGAGAGGTCCTCGATGACCAGGTCGTCGTCCTCGGCGGGCGGACGAACGGCGTCGGCGGCCCCGGTGGCCTTGGCAGCCCCGGCGGTCCTGGTGCGCTCGGTGATCGGGACGACCCCGGTGACCTCGGTGTTCTCGGCGGGATGAGCCAGGGCGGCGGGGCTCGTGGGCTCCTGTGGGACGGGCGTATCGGTCATCGCGGACTCTCTCATCGCCAGGGGTGTGAATTTGTCATGGTGCGAGGCTCTGGAACTCATATCGAGCTCGTTACTCCGGCACTGGCCGCACAGGCCGCCCACAAGCGAGGCTCTTAGATGCCTCGGTGGCAGGGCCGCGCGGCCAGGAGGCACTTGACGGACCGTTGACGGAGGTACACGACCATGGACATCAAGGTGTTGGGGCCGCTGAGCGTCGAGGCGTGCGGTCAGTCGATCGTGCCCAGCGCGGGCAAGCCGCGCCAGATCCTTGCACTGCTTTCCGTCTACGCCAACCAGATGCTGCCGGTGCCCACTCTTATGGAGGAAATCTGGGGCACGCAGATGCCGCGCAGCGCGCTCACCACTTTGCAGACCTACATCCTCCAGCTGCGCCGCAGGCTGGCCGCGGCCTATGGCCCGCAGGCCCCGCAGGCCTCCAAGGACGTGCTGGCCACGCGGTACGGCGGCTATGTGCTGGAGGCCCAGCCCGGCGCGGTGGACATCCATGAGTACGACCGGCTGGTGGCCGCGGGGCGGGACGCGCTGGACGCCGGGGACGATGTCCAGGCGTCCCTGCTGCTGCGCGAGGCGCTGGCCGTCTGGCGCGGCCCCGCGCTGGTGGATGTGAAGGTCGGACCGGTCCTGGAGATCGAGCTGGCCCGCCTGGAGGAGAGCCGGCTCGGCGTCCTGGAGCGCCGTATCGAGGCCGACCTGCGGCTGGGCCGCCATGCCGAGCTGCTCACGGAGCTCACCGAGCTGACCGCCCGTCATCCGCTGCACGAGGGGCTGCACGCCCAGTGCATGGCCGCGCTCTACCGCGCGGGCCGCCCCTGGCAGGCGCTGGAGGTCTACCAGGGGCTGCGCGCCAGACTGGTCGAGGACCTCGGGCTGGAGCCGTCGCCGCGGTTGCAGAAGCTCCAGCAGGCGGTGCTCGCCTCCGACCCGGCGCTCGATCTGGACCTGGACGGCCACTGGCGCCGCCCAGTGCTCGATCTGTTCGCCGCATAACCCCGGCCAACGGCCCCAGCTCCCAGCCCGACCCCCAGCGCTCAGCCCTCAACCCCGGCTCCCAGCCCACAACCCCCGCAGAGCAGAGCCGAGTTCCCCCACGTCCCCGATACCGCCCCGCCCTCGTCCGGAGTCCCGTAGGTCCCGTAGGTCTCGTACCAGCCAGCCGTCCCCGTCCGGCGAACCATCCCCCCATACGCCCGGCGCCGCCCTTCAGCCGGGCCTGCTACGGCTCCGCTGCCCGATCCCCCCGCGCGGGCAAGCGGAGCCGTAGTGCGTCCAGGGGGCTGTCACAGGCGCCCGATGCCCGATGGCCCGATGCCCATGGCCTGAAGCCCTGGACCTGAGCCCGACCAGCAGGAGGCGCGATGATGCGCGAGATCGACACCGATGTGTGCGTGGTCGGGGGCGGCCCGGCCGGTCTCGTGCTGGCGCTGCTGATGCTGCGGTCGGGGGCCCGGGTGACCGTGGTGGAGTGCGCCCGCGCGCACCAGCGCGTGGTCCGCGGCGAAATACTCCAGCCCGGCGCGATGCAGCTGTTGGACGCGCTCGATGTGCTCGCCGGCGCACGCGCCCGCGGCGCCCATGAGCACCACCGGTTCCTGGTGATCGAGGGCGAGCGGGTGCTGCTGGAGGCCGACTACCGGCTGCTTCCGGCCCCGTACGACCACCTGTTGAGCGTGGTGCGCGCCCATCTGCTGGATGAGCTCCTCGCCCACTGCCGCCGCTCGCCCGGCTTCCGCTATCTGCCCGGGCGGCGGGCCGGGGCGCTGCTGCGCCGGGAGGGGCGGATCGCCGGGGTCATCGCCGAAGGCCCGCCGGGCCGCTGTGTCGTACGGGCCCGGGTCGTGGTCGGCGCGGACGGCCGGTTCTCGCGGATCCGGCGGCTGGCGGGCATCGGGGCGGGCCGCGCCGACGCGTTCGCCCAGGACGTGCTGTGGTGCACCCTCATCGCGCCCCCGGAAGAGCCGCCCCTCCGCGATGTGCGGGTGTACCGCACCGGCGGCGGCCCGGTGCTGGTCTACGGCTCCTGGCCGAACCGGATCCAGCTCGGCTGGACCCTGCCGCACCGGCGCTACGGCCATATCGCCGACCTCGGCCTCGACCACGTCAAGGAGCGGCTGGTGCGCGCCGTGCCGCGGTACGCCGAGCTGATCCGCGATCAGGTCCGCACCCCCGCCGATCTCGGTGTGCTCGATGTCTTCTCCGCACGCGCCGAGCGCTGGGTGGCCGACGGGCTGGTGCTGATCGGCGACGCCGCCCACACCCACAGCCCGATCGGTGCCCAGGGCATCAACCTCGCGGTGCAGGACGCGGTGGTGCTGCACCCCCTGCTGGCCCGGGCCCTGGCCGAGGGCGACACCAGCGCCGAGCGGCTGGCGGAGTTCGAGCGGCGGCGCGGGCCCGATATCGCGGCGGTGATGCGGATGCAGACCCTGCAGAGCCGGGCGATCCTCTCGCAGGGCGCGTTCACCACCCGGGTGCGCCCCCGCCTCGCGCGGGCGCTGCGTCGTACGCCGCTCTATCGCAAGATCCTCCAGCGCATGGCCTACGGCAACCCCTCGATCCGCGTCGCCGACGCCGGAGTGTGCGGCCGTACATGACACTCCGAGCGCGATGGCTGGAAAGCGACTCCATACCGACTTCTCGCCACCCCGGCATGGGCGCCATGCCCCGTATGGCCTAGGTTGAGGCCATGCACACTGTCGTGATCCTGGCGCTGGACCAGGTCATCGCCTTTGATCTGGCCACCCCGATCGAGGTGTTCACCCGCACCCGGCTGCCGGACGGCCGGGAGCCCTACCGGGTCCGGGTCTGTGCCCCCGCCCCCGCCGTCGACGCCGGGGTGTTCGCCCTCCAGGCTCCGTACGGGCTCGAGGCGCTCGCCGAGGCCGACACCATCGTCGTGCCCGGCCGCGGCGACCCCCTGCTCCCGGTCCCCGACGAGGTGATCGAGGCGCTGCGGGACGCGGCCGGGCGGGGCACCCGGATCGCCTCGATCTGCTCCGGGGCCTTCATCCTCGCCGCCACCGGGCTGCTCGACGGGCTCCGCGCCACCACGCACTGGCGCGGCGGCGCGCTGCTCGCCGAGCTCCATCCGAAGATCCAGGTCGACCCGGATGTGCTCTATGTGGACAACGGCCAGTTCCTCACCTCGGCGGGCGCCGCGGCCGGGCTCGATCTGTGTCTGCACATCATCCGGCGCGACCATGGCTCCGCCGTGGCGGCCGACGCCGCCCGGCTGTCCGTGATGCCCCTGGAACGGGAGGGCGGACAGGCCCAGTTCATCGTCCACGACCAGCCGCCCGTACCGCGTGGATCGCTGTTCGAGCCCCTGCTGCGGTGGATGGAGGACAACGCCGCACGGGACCTCACCCTCAACGAGATCGCCGCCCACGTCGGCATGAGCACCCGCACCCTCAACCGCCGCTTCCGTGAGCACACCGGGACCACCCCGCTGCAGTGGCTGCACCGCGCCCGGATCCGCCAGGCGCAGTATCTGCTGGAGGCCACCACCCACCCCGTCGAGCGCATCGCCGCCCAGGTGGGGTTCGGCTCGCCGACCTCCTTCCGGGACCGCTTCAAGCGCGTCGTCGGCACCAGCCCGCACAGCTATCGCTCCGCCTTCCAGCGAAACGCCGGCTAGCCACCGAGCGAGGCCCCGGACGGGGTCGGGCGCGGGTCGAGGCGGGCTCGAGTCACGGCGGCGACCATGGCCTTCTCAGTGGGGACGACCGCGAGGAGCGCCCATGTTGGACCTCGGCCTGGAGGGGCGCACGGTCCTGGTCACCGGGGCCACCGGGGCCATCGGCAGCGCCGCCGCACGCGCCTTCGCGGCGCAGGGCGCCCGGGTCGCGCTCGCCTTCCGGCACCGCCGCGAGACCGCCGAGGCGCTGGCCGCCGAGCTGTCCGGACCGGACCGGGGCAGGGCCTTCGCCGTGCCGTACGCCCTGGACGACGCCGCGTCGCCGCGCTGGGTCGTGGCCGCCGTGGAGGAGCACTGGGGCGGGCTGGACGTGCTGGTGGCGGCCGCCCGGCGAAGGGGCGCGCGGCGCGAGCCGCACGCCCGGTTCGAGGACGTCCCGGAGGAGCACTGGCGGCCGCTCGTCGCCGACGCCTTCGCGCCCGCGATCCGCACCGCCCAGTGGGCCGTGGCCGGGATGCGGAAGCGCGGCTGGGGCCGGATCGCGCTGGTGGCCCCGCCGCACCCACCGGAGGGCGGCCCAGGTGGGGAGTTCCATGCGGTGGCGCGGGCCGGGCTGCGGGGTCTGGTCCGCGGTCTGGTGGGCGAGGTGGGCGGGGATGGAGTGCTGATCAACGCCGTATGCCCCGGGCCCACCCCGTCTGATCGGTCCCTGATCTCGCCTGACCAGCCGCCGAGATCGCGTGACCGGTCGCCGACCTCGCTTGACCGGTCCCCGACTTCGCTTGATCGGTCCCCGACCCCGCCCGATCGGCCGCCCACCGCCCCCGAGGGCTCCACCACGCCCAAGGGCTCCATGACCCCCGAGGGCCCCACGACCACCCCCGAGGACATCGCCCGCGCTCTCGTCTTCCTGTGCTCGGCGGCCAACGGCGCGATCACCGGCGAGACGCTGACGCTCGCGGGATTCCGCTGAGCCCGCCGGGGGTGCGAGGGGTCGGCTCGGTGTCATGTCCATCGGCCGGACGGGGCGGTCCGGCCGACTCGACCTCTGCGGGAGGTGACCGTGCGCGTCCTGTTCACGACCTGGGCCTCGGGCGCCCATCTCGTCCCCATGGTGCCGCTGGCCCGCGCCCTGCTCGAGGCCGGGCACCAGGTGCGGGTCGCGGTGCCGTCCGAATGCGCGGCCGCCGTCGCCCGGACCGGCCTGGTGCCGGTGCAGATCGGCGCCCTGCCCATGGCGGTGGTCAGGGCGCCGGAGGCGGTGCGCCGCCCGCACGGCATCTGGCCCACGGACTGGCCGCTGCGGCCCACCGCGCTCACCCCGGAGCAGCACGGCGTACTGCGCGCGTGCGGCGACCGGCAGGTGCGGATCGCCGAGGCGATGGCCCAGGGCCTGGTGGCCTTCGCCCGCTGCTGGCAGCCGGAGCTGGTGGTGCACGACGCGGGCGCGTACGCGGGCACGGTGGCCGCGGGGGCGCTGGGGGTGCCCGCGGTCGGCCAGCTGTGGGGGAGCGCGGCCGTCCTGCGGCTGGACCGGCAGCGGCTGGAAGGCCCGCCGCTGCCCGGCTACGCCCGGCTGATGCGGCGTTACGGCGCCGACCCGGCGCGCGAGCCCGACCTGTGGCTCGACCCCTGCCCGCCGAGCCTCGCACTGCCCTCGCGGGCGCGGCGGCTGCCGGTGCGCTTCGTGCCGCACGACGGGACGTCGCCGGATGAGACGCCGTCGCCGTACGAGGCCCGCCGCGCCGGGGCGCACCCCGGACGCCATGAGCACCCCGGGCGCCCCGGGCACCTAGGGCACTCCGGGCTAGGGCACTCCGGGCACCCCGGGCGCCACGTCGCCGCGTCGAACGGGCGGCACGGACCGGGCGGCGGCCCCAGGCGCTCCGGGCCGGTGCGGGTGTGCGTGGCGTGGGACGACGCGGGTGGCCCGCCGGACGCCGTACGGGCCGCGCTGTGGGCCGCCGAGGCGCGAGGTGTGGAGGTCGTCCGGGTCGGCAGCGCCGCCGAGGGGCGGCCGCCCGCCGGGCCGCTGCACCGGGTGCTGCCGGGCTGCCGGGCGCTGCTCCACCAGGGCGGGGGCGCGGCGGTGCTGGCCGCGGCCATGGCCGGGGTGCCGCAGCTGGTCGTCGCGCCCCGCCTGGAGCACCAGCTGAACGGGGCGCGGCTGGCCCGGGCGGGCGCCGGGATGTATCTGCCCGCCGACGCCCTCGACGCCACCCGGCCCGGGGCGCGGGCGGCGGGCGCCCGGCTGGCCCTGGATCTGTTCACCCTGCTGGAGCAGCCCTCGTACGCGGCGGCGGCGCACGCCCTGCGCCGGGAGGCGCTCGCGATGCCCGGCCCGGACAAGGCGGTGCGGGCGGTCACCCGGCTCACGGGCCCGGCGGTGTGAGGGCCGTCATGCGCGGCCTGTGCGGACGGGCCACGTGAAAGGCCCCCCACCGAAGTGAGGGGCCTTTCACTGTCTGTGCGCCGCCAGGGACTCGAACCCCGGACCCGCTGATTAAGAGTCAGCTGCTCTAACCAACTGAGCTAGCGGCGCCTGCTGACGTAGGAGACCTTAGCACCCGGACGCCACGGAGCGAAAATCGATAAGTTTCAGCCCGGAAAGGCGGCGGGTGCGCTGGTCACAGCCATGCTGACAAGATCACCACCGGCGGCGCGGGCCGCCCTCACACAGGCCCACAGCAGCACCTCGGGGCCGGGCAGCCAGGGGCTGCGGACATCGGGCGCGACCAGCCAGCGCGGCGACGGCATCGGGGCGGACTCCCGGCTTCCGGACTCCGTGGCCCGGGACTCCCGGGCGCCGGACTTCCTGGCCCCGGACTCCAGGGTGCCGGGCCTCGTGGCGCCGGACTCCGAGGCGTCGGGCTTCCTGGCGCGGGACTCCGAGGCGTCGGGCTCCAGGGGCGCCGCCTCCTGCGGACCGGGGTCCGGTGGGAACAGCGGCGGCACGGTCACCGCGTCCCCCCGGCCGTAGCAGAGCAGCGGGGGAGCGGCCGCGCTCCATTCCTCCCAGCCGAGCAGCGCGGGCAGCCGCTGGGCGGTTCCCGGGGTGGCGAAGAGCAGGACCCGGCCGCTCTGGGCCGCGACCGGGCCGGTGCCGGGGCCGTCGGTCCATAACCGGCCCACCACCCGGCGGCCGAAGAGCGCGTCCATGCTGATCACGTCGAACGCCGTGCCGCACGGCAGCGTCACCGGGGCCGTCGGGGCCGCGGCCCACAGGGCCTGCACACCGCGAGGGGAGGCGCTGGCCGAGGCCAGCCAGTCCGCGCCTGCCGGGGTGACGAAGGCGGCGGTGTGAAGTGAGTCCTGCGGCGATCTGCTCATGTTTCCACCTTTACCGTCGGCGATGACGGTGTAGAGAGATGAGACGAAACCGGGACATCGGATGGCGGTATCGGGTACCTTCCGCCCGCATATGCCCCGGGCTCACGCCTGCCGTCAGTCCGGCACCTCGCCGCCCCGCATCAGCTCACGACCGAATTCGACCATCTTCTTGGCGTAGTCCTCGGTCCACTCGGCACGCTCGGCGATCACGGCGGGGGTCAGCCGATCGAACCGCCTCGGGTCGGCGAGCTGCGCGGCCGCCATCGCCTGGAACTCCATGGCCCGGTCCGTCGCCGCGCGGAACGCCAGTACCAGCTCCGTCGAGCGGGACAGCAGCTCACGCGGGTCTTCGATCGACTCCAGGTCGAAGAAGTGCGCCTCGTCCGACGCGGCGGCGGCCGGTTCGAAGAGCAGGGGCGCGGGTTTCAGCCGCCGGGGCGCGGAGCCGTGCCGGCCGTGAGCCGAATCCGGCTCGGGCATGTGATCTCTCCTCCTGGCTCGTGAGACACGTACGGTTCGCGGGTCTTGCCGTCTCCATTGTCGCGCGTAGGGCAAGGGCGCCCCCGCCGTACGCCGCCGACCTGGGGTCTCTCCCCACCCCACCGCCCCCTGAACCATGGCCGCACCGCTCAGCCGGTGACGCACCGTACGGCCACCGGAACGCGCCGCCCTTACGGTCGCCATGCCACCCGCTTACGGTCGCCATGCCACCCGGTGCTCGGACAGGTGCGCCAGCACCGCGTGATTGGCCTCCCAGCCATCGGGGAACTTCACCGTGACGCCCAGCTGCACCGGCTCCGTGGACGGGTGCTCGTCCAGCAGCTCGGCCACCCCCGCCCGGCACACCACCACACACGCCTGCCGGTGCCGCGACGCCAGCACGCACAGCCGCCCCGTCTCCAGGTGGAAGGCCGTGGCGTCCGGCCGCCCCGACAGCGGGTGCAGCACGACCGTGACCTCGAACTCACGCCCTTGGAGGCGATTGGCGGTGTCGACGGTGACGCCGGAGACCCCGAGGCCCGTCAGCGCCGCGCGGACCGCCGCCGCCTGGTCCCGGTGCGCGGTGCCCACCGCGATCCGGTCCGCGGCGACCGGCTGTGGCTCGTCGGACCGCTCGCTGACCGCCACCGCGCCCCGGTCCAGCAGCCGCCGCACCACCTGGGCCACGGCCGCCACCGCCTCCGGGTCGGTGCGCGGGGTGCGCCGGGCGGGCAGCTCCAGCAGCCCCCAGCCGGACGCGGCGGCCTCGTCCAGCACCCGGTCAGGGCCCGAACCGTCGGAGGCCACCCCGAAGCTCAGCCGCCGCTCGCCGTGGCCGGTGCCGCTGCGGAACGGCGTGTACGGGTAGAACGCGTGCGAGACCAGCGGCGCGGCCGAGGCCGGGAGCCGCCAGGAGACCGGCAGCCGGTGCTGCGGAAGCCGCGGATTGTGGGCCAGCAGGGTGGTGACCGCGCTCGCCGACGGGTCGTACGACAGCCCCGCCCACTGGTCGGCGCCCACCACGCTGAACGGGTCCAGCTGCCCGGGGTCGCCCACGAACAGCGCCCGCTCGAACAACCCGGCGACTGCCAGCAGCGCGTCGGAGCGCATCTGGTACGCCTCGTCCACGATCGCGTGCCGCCACGGCTCGACGTGTTTGATGTGCGCCCACTTCGCGGCCGTGGAGACCACGATGTCGAGCCCGGCGAGGTCGGCGATCTTCGCGGAGGTGCGGACCGACTCATGGCCGTCGAGCACCGGGTCGTACGGATGCGGATCGCTGCTGTGCAGCCGCCCCACCGGAAGATCGGGGTCCGCCGTGGCCAGCCGGTCCACCAGATCGTCCACCTGGGCGTTGGTCTGCGCGACCACCATCAGCGGCTGCCCGGCGGCGGCCAGCTCCCGCGCCGCCCGCACCACCAGCGTCGACTTGCCCGCACCGGGCGGGGAGTCCACGACGACGCCGCGGTCCGCTCCGTGCAGCGTGTCGTGCAGGATCGCCTCGGTGGCGCGCGCCGCGGCGGCCGACGGGTCGAACGGCTCGCCCGCGCGGGCACGGCCCGGGTGGGCCGCGGCGGCGGCCGGGTCCGCGCCGATCACAGATAGTCCTCCTCGGTCATCGGGTCGGGCTGGGCGCCCTGGGCCGGGGCGGCGGCGTCCGGCGGGCCGCCATGGGTCCATGGGGTGCTCTCCGGGTCGGGCAGTTCGGGGCCGCCGCGCGGGGCGTGCTCGAACAGCGTCCAGCACACCCGGTCGCCCTTCTCGGGCACCGTGCCCGGCTCGGGCTGCTTGCCTCGGCCCATCCCGCCGGTCAGCCGCACCACCAGCGCACGGCCCGGGCCGCCCGCATCGCCCGGGCCCTGCGCGACATCGGCTCCGTCGGTCTCATCGGAACCGTCGGACCCCTCGGACCCGTCGGTACCGTCCATGTCCGCGAAGCCGGCGAACTCCCCGCTCTGCGCCCTGCCGTCCTCCGTGACCCGGTGCAGCTTGACCCGCTCGGCCAGGTGCGGACGGTCCTCGGTGCGGATCGTGACCAGCGGGCGCGGGCGCGGCACCTTCGCGTCCGACCAGGCCATCTCCACGTCGATCACCTCGCCCGCGAACGCCTCACCGGCCAGCCGCCGCCCCGCCATGACCAGCGGATCGTCCAGCGCCTCATGGGCGTCCAGCTGGGCCTGCGCGGTCTCGCGCGCGGCGAGCTTCTGCGCCGCCGTCACCGCGTCGTCCAGCTTCGGCTGCGGCGGCTCCCCGGCCCGGACCCGGTCCCGGTGGCCGGTGTAGGACCAGCGGTCCCGCTTCCAGCGGTCGGCCACCCGCGCGCCCTCCGGGAGGGCGCGCAGCAGATCCACCCCGCGCCACAGCGCGTCCCAGGTGGGCCGCAGCTGCGACGCGATCAGCCCGCGCAGCTCCGCCTCGGCGAGCCGCAGCCGCGCCTCGCCCCCGGCCACGCCCTGCGACGCCTCGGCGCGCGCCGCGTCGTAGCGGGCCATCGCCGGGGCCAGCAGCTTGTTGTCGAAGGCGGGGTCGGTGGCCGGGCCGGCGGGCGGGCAGCGCAGCAGGCCGTCCTCGTCCCGCTCCGACTCGGCCCGCAGCGCCGCCTCCGCCCCCGGTACGCCCTCCGGGGGGTCGATCCAGGCCAGCAGCGAGCCCAGATGGTGATCCTCCAGATTGCTCTGCCCGGTCGCCCAGTGACGGCTCAGCAGCTCGGTGAGCGACAGCAGCAGACAGGAGCCGGGCACTCGCGCCCGCTCCCCGTAGTGGGTCAGCCAGCGGCCCAGCAGCGGTACCCGCGCGGGCGCCGGGAAGGGCGTCTCCGGGTCCTGCTCGGCGGTCCGCCGGAACCGCATCGACCGGCCCAGCAGCCGGACGAACGCCACGCCCGCGGCGCTGGGCACCAGCAGCTGCGGCGCGTCCTGACAGAGCTCGACCTGGACCGGCACCTTCTTTCCGGTCTCCGGATCGGTCTCCTTGCGCTCCTCCAGCTCGACCTCGTCCGCGTACGAGTCCAGATAGGGCTGGATCTCCTCCGCGAGCTCGGCGAGGAACGCGAACCTCAGGTCGCGGTCGCGCGGCTGGGCCACGATCAGCAGCCGGGGCGCGTCCCGGTCGGTGCCCACCAGCGCCCCGAGCGGCGCCCCCGCCTCACCGGCGGTGGTGAGCGGGACGAACGCCAGCGGGCGCTCCGACAGATGGCGGTGGCGCACGGTGGTCAGGGGCTGGGCCCGCCCCTCCCGGACCGCCTCCATCCGGGCCAGGGTGGTGATCAGCGACATGCCACCGCCTCCGGGCGGGACGCGAGCGCTTCGGCGCGCAGGGCCGCCGCGCGGCGCAGGGCGTCCACGGCGGGGTCACCGGTGGGCGCCTCGTCGGCGGGGCCGTTCATGGCGGCCGTAAGGACGGCGTCCACGGTGGTGAGCCCGCCCAGCTCGCCCCGGATGCCACGGCCCAGCGCCTCGACCCGTCCCGCCGCGCGGGACCGCGCCCGGCAGTGGGCGGCCAGCTCGCACGTGGACAGGCACTCGGGGGCGTACGCCGCGTCCACCGCGTCCACGGCGGCCGTGAGCTCCTCGACCGGCCGGGTCGGGACGCGGCCGTCGTCGGTGAGCCGGAGGTCGAAGGTGGTGCCCTCGGGGAGGGCGGCGGCGATCTCCTCGATCCGGGTCAGCCGGTCCAGCTGCCGCCGGGTGGCCGCCAGCTGCTTGCGCACGTCGACCAGTTCGGCGGTCGGCAGGTTGGAGAAGTCCTTGGGGCAGACGAGCAGCACCTGATGTCGCACCCGGGCCCGCACGGAAGCGGCCTCCGCCGGGGTCACCGAGCCCTCCCGCGCCGCCGCTTCGGCCGGGTCCGCCGAGGTTGCTGCCTCCTTCGTCCCAGCCGGGGCCGCCGCGTCCGCCGTCATCGCCGCGCTCGCCGTCTCCGCCACATCCACGGCCTCCACCGCTTCCGCGGTGTCGCCGCCGCCCTCCGGCGGCCGGCCGATCATCGACGCCACCCGCTCCAGCGCCAGCGTGTAGACCGCCGACTGCCGGGCGGCCGCGCCCACCTTGGCCGGGTCGGCGGAGCCGTCGATCATGGGGAAGGACTTGATCTCGACAACCGTCCACGACCCGTCGGGGTGCACCACGACCGCGTCCGGCTCCAGGAAGGCGGGCGAGCCCGCGACGTCCAGGCTCACCATCGGGTGGTCCAGCAGCGCCCAGCGCCCCGCCTCCGTGGCCTCCCGCAGCGCGAGCGCCGTACGGGCCGTGCGGCCCTGCGGTCCGGGCGCGGTCAGATCGGGGGTCGCGACGGCGCCGGGGCCGGGCGGCTCCGAGCCGTCGCGCAGCCGCTCGTGCAGCAGCCGGACCAGGTCCGCGCCGCCGTCGGCCTTGACCCGGGCCTCGAAGGAGTTGCCGCGCTGATGCGCGAACTGCGACTGCCCGAAGTTCGCGGGAGCCCCCAGGGCCTGCGCCAGCGCGCCCTTGTCGACCCCGGCCCCGTCCAGCAGCGCGCGGCGGCGGCAGCCCGGGTTGGCGGCCAGCGCCGCCAGCGCTCGGGCGTCCATCGGACGGGGAGCGGTGGCCGGGCCGCGCAGCTCAGCGAGCCGCTGCCGGAGCCCCGTCGCCTGCCGCGGGGGCCGCGCCGCCCGTGGCCGTGGCGCCCCGGCCGCCGGTACCGGCACCGGCTCCCCGGCCGCCGTCGTCCGCGGCACCGTCGGTGCGTTGCCTGTCCGCGCCCCTGCCCTGCTGTCGGGGGATCCGTTCCCGTTCACGCGCCGAAGTCTCGCACTTGTCACCGACATTCGCGGGCACACCCGCGTATCGGGAGGCGACGGAGGCCTCCTGGGCCGGGCGCAGGCGGGTGCGCAGGGCGTCCGTGAGCCGCAGCGCCGGGCCCGCAAGCAGCGCCCCGAGCCCCATGGTGGCGGCGCCGGCGGCCGCGTCCAGGAAGTAGTGGTTGGCGGTGCCCATCACCACGAGCGTGATCACCAGCGGATAGGCGACCGCGACGACCTTGGTCCACACCGCGTGTCCGTGCCGCCACAGGGCGACGCCGCACCACAGCGCCCATCCCACATGGAGGCTGGGCATCGCCGCGTACTGGTTGGTCAGCCCGCCGAGCCCGCGCGGCGCGCTGGCGTCGCCGCCCCACCAGCCGTACGAGCCGTACTGCGCCATGGTGTCCACGAAGCCGTGGCTGGCCTCCAGGAGCCGCGGCGGACACGTCGGCAGCAGGGTGAAGCCGATGAGGCCGATGACCGTGGAGACCAGCAGCCAGGTGCGCAGAAAGCGGTAGTCCGACGCCTTACGGCGCTTCCACAGCCACATCAGGATAGCCGGGGTGAGGACGTAGTGCAGCGAGGCGTAGGCGAAGTCCGCCGGTATGCCTATGACCGCGTGAGTTGTGAAGAGGTCGTTCAGCGGCGACTCGAAGTCGATGTTCAGGCGCTGTTCGAAATGGAGGATCGCCAGACCGTGATCGACGGCGGTGGACACATCGCCGCGGGCCAGGAGCCGACCGGCCGAGTACGCGGCGTACACCACCGCTATGAGCGGCAGTTCGGTCCACCAACGGGGCCGACTGCCCTGTGCTGCTCCGGCACGGGGCACGGTATGGGGCATTCGGACGCTCTCCAAAGTTCAGGCGGCCAGAAAAAGGCGCGCGGTCAACCGTACGGTGTAGGCGAAGCGACCTACGCACCGCCCCCGTCCGCGAGCGCGCCCACTGTTGGAACCCCCTGGCGGACGCGCGCAGCCTGGAAGACGCCAGGAGTGACCCGGAGGTTGCCTGCCGATCACGTGCGCGATGATGGAGGGATGGCGATCGGCCATGTGCCGGTCCCGCGATGTGCACGAAACCGCAGGCAGCGACGTGTAACGGCGCACGGCGGCGCGGCGGTGCGGATCCGGTGAAAGAAGGCACTACCCCATGGCCCCACGCATCCTCCTGGCCCGGCACGGACAGACGCGGTGGTCGCTGACCGGGAAGCACACCGGCCGTACGGACATCCCGCTGCTGGACGAGGGGCGGCGCGGCGCCAAACTGCTCGGCGAGCGGCTGCGCCACGGCCCCTGGGCGGGCCTCCCGGACGCCGAGGTGCGCACCAGCCCCCTGTCGCGGGCGAAGGAGACCTGCGCGCTGGCGGGCTTCGGCGACCGGGCGCGGGAGTGGGACGCGCTCCTGGAGTGGGACTACGGCGCGTACGAGGGGATGACGCCCGCCGAGATCAAGGCCGCCCGGCCGGGCTGGCTCATCTGGCGCGACGGGGTGCCCGAGGGCGAGTCGATCGCCTCGATCGCGGCGCGGGCCGACGAGGTCGTGGAGTGGGCGCGCTCGGCCGACCGCGATGTGCTGGTCTTCGCGCACGGCCACATCCTGCGGACGCTGGGCGCGCGTTGGCTCGGCCATGACGTCTCCTTCGCCGCCCGTATCCGGCTCGATCCCACGTCTCTGTCGGTGCTCGGCTGGGCGTACGGCGAGCCCGCCATCGAGCGCTGGAACGACACCGGCCATCTCGACTGAACCGGCCACTCAACCGGCCACCCGACCGGCCATCCCGACCGAGGGCCCGAACCGGCGTCAGACCGGGCTGGGGCGGGCGGTCGGCTCTGGGCGCGCGGCTGTCTCGGGGCGGGCGGCGGCCGTCTCATAGCGGGCGAGGAAGTCCGCGACCGCCGCATCGCGACCGTAAGGACGCAGTATCCGGGCCGTGTCGGCGAGCATCCGGCGGATCCGCGACGACTTCACCTGGTCCAGCAGCCCGAGCGCCCGGCCGGCCGAGGCGGCGGCCGCGTCCGGCGCGCCGCCCGCCACCAGATCGCTCGCCAGCTCGGTGGTGAACAGCGCGATGTTGCGGGTGAAGTGGGGGTTCTGGAGGGCCACCGCGCGCCGCGCGTGCTCCACGGCGCGCTTCCAGTCGCCGAGCGCCGACCAGCACTGCGCCTCCAGCCCCTCCAGTTCGGCCTCCCCGAAGAAGCTCATCCACTCGGGGTCGGCGTCGCAGGGTCCGCGCCCGAACAGCGTCCGGGCGCGCAGCAGCGCCCGCTCACAGCCGCCCCGGTCGGTCAGCCAGGCGAGCCCCCCGGCCTCGCGCAGCGCGAGCAGCGACAGCAGCCGTGGCGAGGCGAGCCGCTCGGCGACCCGCTGTGCCGCCTGCGCCGCCCTTACGGCCTCGCGGGGGTGTCCGGCGTCGCGGGCGAGGAAGGCGGTGTTGCAGAACGCGTGCGCCTCCAGGGCGGCGTCGCCGGAGACCCGCGCGGTGGCCAGGGCCTCGGCGTAGTGGGACCGCGCGTCGGACAGCCGCCCGGAGTCATGGGCCAGCCAGCCCACCGAGATGGCCAGTTCGCCCGCGCCCGCGAAGAGCCGCTCGGCGATCGAGCGGTTGTAGCCGCCCGCGTCGAGCAGCGCGTAGGCGGCGCTCAGCGGTTTGGCGGTGTGTGCGTAGAGGGGGTCGGCGCCGTGCCGGTCGTCCAGCACCCGGATCCGCCGTACGGCCTCCTCCACGGCGGCGGCCTCGGCCTCGCCCACCCGGCGCCCCGCCCGCCGGGGCGGCGTCCCGGCCCGGGGCGCGGCGGCCACGGCGGCGGCCGCCGCCCCACCGGCCATGAACGAGCGGCGCAGCAGTTCGCTCTCCTCGAAGACGTCGACTGACCCCTTGCCCGGGGGCTCGCAGGGCCCGGGGCGCGGGCCGGGGACGGGAGGGCCCGCTGGGCCGCGCGCCTGGTGGCCGCGCACCGACTCACGGGAGGCGAAGCCGAGATCCGTAAGGGTGCGGCCGGGGAACATATGGCGGAAGACCCGCTCGTACGCGTAGTTGGGGCAGCGGATCGCCCCCGACTCGACACGGCCGATATAGCGGGCGTCGCAGGAGACCTGCTCGCCGATCTCACGGGCCGCGCGGCGCACGGACGCCGCGAACTCGGAGGGCGAGAGCTGTCCGCGCAGTCGGCGGAACGCGGTGTTCGGCCGGGGCGGCGAGGGCTCTGGAAGCGGCGTCATCTCAGCCTCTCCCTTGGTGATGCCAGGTGGGCGGGGGAGAACCGTACCGGCTGTGAGATCCACGACACTCGGAGATTTCCGGCAAAGGTGACGTCTCGCCCGCGATCTGCCATGAACTGCCATCCTTTACGGCGGCATTCAGCCGTAGCCGTTGACACCGCCGCGCGTTGAACCAGGTGCTACCCGATGAAGAGGGAGGCCGGAGTGGATACCAGCCGCTCACGGACGACTGCCCAGCACCCCCAGCGCCAGGACTGCGACCTCGTCACCGTGCCCGCCCGCCAGGGGCTGGAGGCCGTGGACATCCTGCGTCGTGCGTGCGATGGCCTCGGCCCCGTCCTGCACGACAACGCCTGCGACACCCTCGGCTTCCTGGTCCCGCCCGGCACGGCGGACGGCTGGGACCTGCCGGGCTCGGCCTGTACGCAGACCTCCGGGCGTGGGATCCGGATAAATATCGGCTCCGGCACCGGCACCCCCGCCGAGGCCGGAGACACCCGAACCGGAGACTCCGCATGCGGAGATCCCCCATCCGGAGACGGCGAATCCGGAGACGCCGCATCCGGAGACGCCGCATCCGCGGACAGCGGATCCGGAAACGGCGCGTCCGGCGCGGCCGGGGACGAGGCGCTGCCGGGCATCGGCACCGGCTGGCTGGTGCCGCCCGACGCGGCGTACACGGTCGCCACCGACCCCGCCGAGCTCCGGGCGGCGCTCGGTGAGGCGGCCCGCACGATCGAGGCCGTCGACCGCTGCCAGTGAGTCCGGGGGCTGTCAGTGGCCGGCCCCATACTGGGACACATGGCGAAAGGCACGAACAAGCGAGCCGCGCGCGGGCGCGGAGCGGCGCGGGGGCGTAGCTCCGAGCCGGTCACCGCATCCGTCGACGGGGGGCTCGCCGAGCTCGTGCCGGACCGGGACCGGCCGCGCGGCTGGACGCTGCTGCTCGACGGCAAGCCGCAGTCGCATGTGGACCTCGACGACCCCGCGTATCTCGACTTCGAGTACCAGCGCAGATTCGGCCATGTCGCCGATCTCGCCGCCCCTCCCGGCCGTCCGCTGCACGTGGTCCATCTGGGCGGCGGCGCCTTCACCCTCGCCCGCTACATAGCGGCCACCCGCCCCCGCTCCACCCAGCAGATCATCGAGATCGACGCCCCGCTCGTCCAGTTCGTCCGGCGTGAGCTGCCGCTGGACCCCGGTGACCGGATACGGGTGCGCGGCGCCGACGCCCGGGCCGGGCTCGCCAAGGTGCCCGACGGCTGGGCGGATCTGATCATCGCGGATGTCTTCAGCGGGGCCCGTACGCCCGCCCACCTGACCAGTGCGGAATTCCTCGCCGAGGTGCGCCGCGCCCTGCGCCCGGACGGGTGCTACGCCGCGAATCTCGCCGACGGCCCGCCGCTGGCCCATCTGAAGGCCCAGATCGCCACCGCCCGCGCCGCGTTCGCCGAGGTGTGTCTGACCGCCGACCCCGCCCTGCTGCGCGGCCGCCGCTTCGGCAACGCCGTGCTGCTGGCCGCCGACCGCGAGCTGCCGCTGGCCGAGCTCACCCGCCGCGCCGCGGGCGATCCCCACCCCGCCCGGGTCGAACACGGCCGTGCGCTCGCGGACTTCACCGGAGGCGCCGCCCCGGTCACCGACGCGACCGCCGCCCCCTCCCCGGCCCCGCCGCCCGCCGTCTTCGCCTGACCGGAGACCGGCACCTGGTCCCCACCCCGCCCCTTCCCGACACCTGACGATATGCGGCTCCGCCGCGTGCGGGCCTCCGCCCCAGACCCCGAACTGGGCCTCCGCCCCGGGCCCCGGGTGGGGGCTCTGGCCCAGTCCCCGGGTGGGGGCTCCGCCCCAGATCCCGGGCCGGGNCGCCCCAGACCCCGAACTGGGCCTCCGCCCCGGGCCCCGGGTGGGGGCTCTGGCCCAGTCCCCGGGTGGGGGCTCCGCCCCAGATCCCGGGCCGGGGCTTCGCCCCTTCCCGCGGCATCGATATGCGGCTCCGCCGCGTGGTGGGGCTCCGCCCCAGCCGGGGGCCCGGGGGGCGGAGCCCCTGGTAGCGGGAAGGCTACGGTTCGGCAGCGCCCCGAAGGGGCGCGGGGCTGTGTCGATGTGCGGCTCCGCCGCGTGGGACCAGCCACGACGGCGCCGCAGACGGCCGACGACGCATCGCAGCACTTCCAGCGGAGCGCTCAGTGCTCGTCGATGCGGACCTGGGGCGGGCCGTCGTGCCAGGTGCAGAAGATGGTGGTGGTGTCGGCCCCGGAGACGAAGTCCACCCGGATCCACTCGCTCTGTTTCCACACCTGCATCTGCCATCCGCCGTCCGGTGTGGCCGAGACCAGATCCGCCGATGCCGCCCGGATGTCGAAGACCGCCCGGCCGCCCTTGGCCGGATAGCTGCGCACCTCCCCGCTCTCCTCCGGCCGCGCCGACTCCGGCCGGGACGGCGTCTGCGTCGGCTTCCGGGTGGGCCCGGCCGAACCGGACCCCTTGTCCTCGTCCCCGCCGGACCCCGCGTCCGCCCCCGAAGGCGAAGACGAGGGCGAGGACGGCGAGGAGGGTGAAGTGGCAGAGGGCGAGGGCGGTTTGGGCCGATGCGTCGAGGAGGACCAGGCCCCGTTCGCCGACCCGGAGCCGTCCGCGATCGGCAGCGCGCGCGGCGGATCGTAGGCCGTACCGGTCAGCACCGTCCGCACGCCGTACCACGACAGCGTGACCGCGGCGCCGGTCGCCAGCACCCAGGCCAGACATTGGACCAGACCTCTTTGCATCTTCCTCATCTTGCCTCACCCGAATGGCGTACGGTGCCGCTCATGGCAAGTGTGCTTGTGGTCGAGGACGACCAGTTCGTGCGCTCAGCCCTCATACGGCAGTTGACCGAGGCGTCCCATACCGTGCGCAGTGTCGGCACCGCCCTGGAGGCGTTGCGCGAGGTGGCGCAGATCGGATTCGACGTCGTCATCCTGGACCTCGGCCTGCCCGATCTGGACGGGGCGGAGGCGCTCAAGATGCTGCGCGGCATCACCGATGTGCCGGTCATCGTGGCCACCGCCCGTGACGACGAGGGCGAGATCGTCCGGCTGCTCAACGACGGCGCCGACGACTACCTGGTCAAACCGTTCTCCGTGGCCCATCTCTCCGCCCGGATGACCGCCGTGCTGCGCCGTGCGCGCGGGGGCGGGGCGGGCGAGCCGGGCGGCGCGGCGGCGCCTCCGGCGGTGCTCCGGGTCGGCGGTCTCGCCGTCGATCCGCTGCGCCGCCAGGCCCAGTTGGACGGAACGGCGCTCGATCTGACCCGGCGGGAGTTCGACCTGCTGGCCTATCTCGCCGGGCGGCCCGGCGTCGTGGTGCCGCGCCGGGAACTCCTCGCCGAGGTCTGGCGGCAGGCGTACGGGGACGACCAGACCATAGACGTCCATCTGTCCTGGCTGCGCCGCAAACTGGGCGAGACCGCCGCCCGGCCGCGCTACCTCCACACGCTGCGCGGGGTCGGCGTCAAACTGGAGCCTCCGGCGGAGCACACGTGAGATGGGCCCTGGTCAAGGTCTGCCTGGCGGTCACGGCGATGGTCGTGGTCGCCTTCGCCGTACCGCTCGGACTCGTCGTCAAGGAACTGGCCCGGGACCGGGCGTTCGCCGACGCCGAGCGGCAGGCCGCCACCATCGGCCCGGCGCTGGCCATCACCACCGAGCGGGCGCGGCTCCAGCGCGCGGTCGCCAGCACCCAGGCGGGCGGGGACGGCCGGATGGCGGTGCACGTCCCCGATGAGCCGGGGGAGCGGGGAAGCGGCTACGACCTGGGCAAGAGCCGTGCGCCCAAGGGCGAGCTGGCCACCGCGCGGCGGCTCGGCCGCGCCTCGGTGTCCGACACCCCCGGGGGCTACGCGCTGCTCCAGCCGACCGCGCTGGGCAGCGGTCAGGTCGCGGTCGTGGAGGTGTACGTCCCGCGTGGCGTGGTCACCAGCGGGGTCACCACGTCGTGGCTGGTGCTCGCGGGCGTCGGCCTCGCGCTGATCGTCGGCGCCGTGGCCATCGCCGACCGGCTCGGCACCCGGCTGGTGCGCCCCGCCGGGCGGCTCGCCGAGGCCGCGCACGACCTGGGCCGGGGCGAGCTCGGGGTGCGCGTCCCGGAGGACGGCCCGGCCGAACTCCGGGCGGCCGCCGCCGCGTTCAACTCCATGGCCGACCAGGTGGTCCAGCTCCTGGCCAGCGAGCGCGAGCTGGCCGCCGACCTCTCCCACCGGCTCCGCACCCCGCTCACCGTGCTGCGCCTCAACGCCGCCTCACTGGGCGAGGGACCGGCGGCCGACCAGACCCGCGCCGCCGTCGCCCAGCTGGAGGGCGAGGTCGACCAGATCATCCGCACCGCGCGCCAGCAGAAGACCCACACCCCCTCCGGCTGTGACGCCTCCGAGGTGATCCGGGACCGGATGGAGTTCTGGTCCGCGCTCGCCGAGGACGAGGACCGTACGGTGCGCCTGGCCGGGGTCGACCGCACCGTAAGGGTGCCGGTCGCCCGTCCCGAACTGGGCGCCGCGCTGGACGCCCTGCTCGGCAACGTGTTCCGGCACACCCCCGAGGGCACGGCGCTCGCGGTCGACGTGCACACCGGCGAGGACAGCGTGATCATCCTGGTCTCCGACGCGGGCCCCGGCATCGCCGACCCCGACGCGGCGCTCCGCCGGGGCCACGGCGACGGCGGCCCCGGCTCGACCGGCCTCGGCCTGGACATCGTGCGCCGGGTCGCGGAGTCCACGGGCGGCGATCTGCGGATCGGGCGGTCCGTGCTGGGCGGCACCGAGGTACGGGTGTGGCTCTCGCTGAACGGCGCCGGCTCCGCCGACTCGGGGCAGCGGCGGCGCGGCCGTAAGAAGCGGACCCGGGGCCGCGGCAGGCCCAAGGAGCCCGCGGAGCATTAATCGCCGCCGATGGGTTCCTTAAGGCAGCCATAAGATCCATGGCCCGTGCACGGATCCTGCCGTTTGTCCGACTTCCCCTCGCTAGCGTGTCGCCCGCACCATCACCCCCCACACCCGTACAGCGAAGGCAGGCACCTGATGAGCAGCACGCACCGTCGCAAGACGAGCCGGACCACCAAGGTGATCGGCGCGACCGCCGCCGCCGTCGTGGCCGGCGGCACGGCGTTCGCGCTCAGCGGGGCGGCGAACGCGGGAACCGTCTCCGAGAAGACCTCCGCCTCCGAGAAGCCCGCCGCGGCGGCGGGCGGCTTCGCCCCGTACATCGACACCTCGCTCTACCCCGCCTACGACATGGTGGGCACCGCCGACAAGACCGGCGTCAAGGAGTTCAACCTCGCCTTCATCACCTCCGGCGGCGGCTGTACCCCCAAGTGGGGCGGCGTCACCGAGGTCGGTGACAACGAGGTGGCCAAGCAGACCGAGCAGCTGCGCGCGAAGGGCGGCGACGTCCGGGTCTCCTTCGGCGGCGCCTCCGGCTCCGAGCTGGGCCTGGCCTGCACCTCGGCGGACGAGCTCGCGGCGGCCTACGGCAAGGTCGTGGACGCCCTCAAGCTCACCAAGGTCGACTTCGACATCGAGGGCAGCGCGCTCCCGAACAAGGAGGCCAACACCCGCCGCGCCCAGGCGATAGCCAAGCTCCAGCAGGAGCACGCGGACCTGGACGTCTCCTTCACCCTGCCGGTGCTCCCGACCGGCCTCACCCAGGACGGCGTCGACCTCGTCGCCGACGCCAAGAAGAACGGCGTGAAGGTCTCCGCCGTCAACATCATGGCGATGGACTACGGCGCGTCTTTCGACGGCGACATGGGCCAGTACGCCATCGACGCCGCCACCGCGACCCAGGGCCAGATCAAGGACGCGCTCGGGCTGAGCGACGACGAGGCGTGGAAGACCGTCGCGGTCACCCCGATGATCGGCGTCAACGACGTCAAGAACGAGATATTCAAGGTCGACGACGCCTCCCAGCTGGTGGAGTTCGCCAAGTCCAAGGGGCTGGCCTGGCTGTCGATGTGGTCCGCGACCCGCGACAAGCAGTGCCCCAGCCCGCAGGACACCGCGTCGCCGACCTGCAGCTCGATCGACCAGGAAGAGCTCGCGTTCACCAAGGCCTTCGGCGCCTTCAACGGCTGACGCCCACGACAGCTGAGTCGGCGTAGCCGCCGCACAAGCCCCACATCACCACCCCCCACGGAAACCCCCCACACGGCGGGGCGCGGCCGGAATTCCCCCACCCACCGCGCCCCGCCGTTTCCGCGTTCTGGCGCCCTGCGGCGCGTCCGGCGGGCCATGCGGCGGAGCCGCATATCGACGCTTTCCCTCCCCGCCCCTTCCCGCAACTGGGGCTCCGCCCCAGACCCCGTGCCGCGGCTCCGCCGCGTGGTGGGGCTCCGCTGCGTGGTGGGGCTCCGCCCTCCAAACCCCGGGGTCCAGGGGCACAGCCCCTGGTTCGGGAAGGGGCAGGGAGGGGAAAGCAGCCCGCCGCAGGCGTACGCGTACCGTCGGAGAACACCTACGGCCGCTGTGGTTCCTCCGCCCGCACCTCCTCCTCGCGCTCCTCGTGCTCCTCGTGCTCCGCCACCTGCTCCTTCGTGAGCTTGGCGACCTGGCCGTCGCGACCGAAGTAGCTCCGGGACAGCGAGACGCGCAGCCGCTCCTTGAAAGGGAGCTTCCGGGCGACCCCGGCCTCGTCGACCGACGGCGGCAGCTCCAGCGGCAGATACTGCTCATACGCGGTCAGCGTGTACTTCTCACCCTGCGAGAGCGGCTCGTGCACCTCCATGTACTCGCCGTGCGGCAGCCGCTGGATGATGCCGGTCTCGCGGCCGTGCAGCAGCTTCTGCCGGTCCTTGTGCTGGAGGCCGAGACAGATCCGCTTGGTGATGATGAAGACCACGACCGGTGCCACGAAGAAGGCGATCCGGCAGGTCCAGGTGATCGCGTTGATCGACAGATGGAAGTGGGTGGCGATGAGGTCATTGCCGCCGCCCGCCAGCAGAACCGCGTAGAGGGCGATCCAGGCGGCGCCGAAGGCGGTGCGGGTCGGGGCATTGCGTGGGCGCTCATTGAAATGGTGCTCGCGTCTGTCCCCGGTGATCCATGCCTCCAGGAACGGATAGGACCAGATGACCAGCAGCACCGTGGGGAAGACCAGGAAGGGGATCAGCACCCCGAGCACCAGGGTGTGACCCCAGAGATTGATCTCCCAGCCGGGCATCAGCCGGATCAGCCCTTCGGAATAGCCCATGTACCAGTCGGGCTGGGCGTCGGTGGAGACCTGGTCGGGCCGGTAGGGGCCATAGGCCCACACCGGATTGATCTGGGCGATGGCCGACATCAGGGTGGTGACGCCGAAGACCAGGAAGAAGAATCCGCCGGACTTGGCCACATAGACCGGCCACAGGGGCGGCCCCACGATATTCATGTTCTTCGCGCCGGGCCCCGGGTGATGTGTGTGCTTGTGGTAGACGAGCAGGATCATATGGAGCGCCAGCAGCCCGAGCATGATGCCCGGAATCAGCAGCACGTGCACGGTGAACAGCCGTGGCACGATCGAATCACCCGGGAATTGGCCGCCGAAGAAGAAGAACGACAAATAGGTGCCGACGATCGGGATCGACAGGATCGCGCCCTCCATGAAGCGCAGACCGGTGCCGGACAGCAGATCGTCGGGCAGCGAATAGCCCATGAAGCCGTCGAACATCCCGAGAATCAGCAGACCGGCGCCGGAGAGCCAGTTGATCTCGCGCGGTTTGCGGAAGACGCCGTTGAAGAACGTCCGCATCATATGGACGATCATGCTGGCGATGAAGACGATGGCCGCCCAGTGGTGCACCTGCCGCATCAGCAGTCCGCCGCGCACATCGAAGCTGATGTTCAGCGTGGACTCATACGCCTGCGACATGCGGATGCCGCTCAGCGGCGTCCACCGGCCGGCGTAGACCACCTCGTTCATCGCCGGTTTGAAGAACAGGGTCAGATAGACCCCGGTCAGAATGATGATGACGAAGGTATAGAGGGCGATCTCACCGATCAGGAACGACCAGTGGTCGGGGAAGACCTTGCGCAGATTGGCCTTGGCCATCTTGAACAGGCCCACCCGGCCGTCGAACCAGTCGGCGACGGCCTCGCCTTTTCCGGTGGGCGCGCGCCGACCGGATGGCTCATCGCGGAACCTCTGCCGGCGCTCCGGAAATGCTCTCATGTCTCAATGGGTTTACCAGGCATTCTCACGCGGTGACGGCGCCCTTCCGCCGGGTGGATCAGGGCGTAACCCCATTGAAGGAAGAACGCCCCGGCCCGCTTGCGCCCGTACACACACTCCCACCGCGATCCGCGGCGCCGCCCGCCCCCCAGCGGGCGGCGCCGCGGACGCGGGCCCCCGGTCAGGACGCCGGAAGCTCTCCGGTGCGGGCCACCCGGGCGTACCAGCGGGCGCTGGACTTCGGTACCCGGGCCTGCGTCGGGTAGTCGACGTAGACCGCGCCGAAGCGCTTGCTGTAGCCGTACGCCCATTCGAAGTTGTCCATCAGCGACCACAGGAAGTAGCCGCGCAGATCGGCGCCGTCCGCGATGGCCTGGTGGGCCACGGCCAGATGGGCCTGGAGGTAGTCGATCCGCCGCGGGTCGTGGACCGCGCCCTCCGCGTCCGGCTTGTCGTCGAACGCGGCGCCGTTCTCGGTGATGTACAGCGGCACGCCCGGCGCCTCACGGCTGTAGCGCATCAGCAGGTCGTGCAGCCCGGTCGGGTCGATCGTCCAGCCCATCTCGGTGCGCTCGCCCGGGGTCTGGTGGAACGCCACCCGCTCCGAGCCCGGCCACGGGGAGTGGTCGCTGGCGCCGTGGCCGTCGTGGCGGGCGGGCGAGCCGTCGTTGTCGGTGGCGGCTGATACCAATGACGGTGTGTAGTAGTTGATGCCCAGCGCGTCCAGGGGGTGCTTGATGACGGCCAGATCGCCATCGCGGACGAACGACCAGTCGGTGATCGAGGCGGTGTCCTTGATCAGGTCGCTGGGGTACGCACCGCGCAGCAGCGGCCCGGTGAAGACGCGATTGGCCAGCGCGTCGATACGCCGCTGAGCGTCCAGGTCCTCGGGCTTGTCGCTGAGCGGCCGGACCACGGCCGGGTTGAGGCTGATGGCGAGCTGGGCGCGGGCGGGGAGCGCGGCGCGCAGCGCCTGGGCGCCGAGGCCGTGGGCGAGGTTCAGATGGTGGGCGGCGCGCAGCGGGGCCAGCCGCTCGGTGCGGCCCGGGGCGTGCACCCCCGAGCCATAGCCCAGGAAGGCGCTGCACCACGGCTCGTTGAGGGTGGTCCAGAACTCGACGCGGTCGCCCAGCGCCTCCGCCACGATGCCCGCGTACTCGGCGAACCGCTCGGCGGTCTCGCGCTCCGGCCACCCGCCCGCGTTCTCCAGCTCCTGGGGCAGGTCCCAGTGGTAGAGGGTGACCACCGGCTGGATGCCCGCGCCCAGCAGCTCGTCCACCAGCGAGCGGTAGAAGTCAAGACCGCGCTGCACGGCCGGCCCCCGGCCGGTCGGCTGGACCCGGGACCAGGACACCGAGAAGCGGTACGCCCCCAGGTTCAGCTCGGCCATCAGCCGGACGTCCTCGCGGAAGCGGTGGTAGTGGTCCACGGCCACATCACCGGTGTCGCCGGCGAGCACCTTGCCGGGGGTGTGGCTGAAGGTGTCCCAGATGGAGGGGGTGCGGCCGTCCTCCTGGGCGGCGCCCTCGACCTGATAGGCGGCCGAGGCCGCGCCCCACAGGAATCCGGGCGGGAAGGTAAGAGTCATGGAAGCGCTCCCATTCGAGGTCGTGGGGAGTTCGAGGTCGTGGGGAGGGGGAAACGGGGAGGGGGGAAAGGGGAGGGAGGACGGAGTGGTGGTCGCGGACCGCTCAGCCCTTGACCGCGCCCTGCATGATTCCCCCCACAATCTGCTTGCCGAAGAGGACGAAGGCGATCAGCAGCGGCAGGGTGCCCAGCAGCGCCCCCGCCATGATCAGTGATTGATCCGGGGTGTACCCACGGCTCAGACCGGTCAATGCCACCTGCATGGTCGGGTTGCCGTTCTGCGTGAGCGCGATGAACGGCCAGAAGAAGTCATTCCACGATTGGACGAAGGTGAGCATCCCCAGCACCGCCATCGCCGGACGCGCCGCCGGGAAGACGACGTGCCAGATGATCCGCAAGCTGCTCGCGCCGTCCATCCGCGCCGCCTCGATCAGCTCGGTCGGCAGCGCCTGGGAGAGGTACTGCCGCATGAAGAAGACCCCGAAGGCGCTGACGAGCGTCGGCACGATGACCGCCTGGAGCTGGTCGGTCCACTCCAGCTTGGCCACCATCATGTACAGCGGCACGACGCTGAGCTGGGGCGGCACCATCATGGTCCCGATGGTGAGCATCAGCAGGACGTTCTTGAAGCGGAAGCGCAGCTTGGCGAAGGCGAAGCCCGCGACGGTCGAGAACAGCACCGTCGACGCCGCCACCGTGCCCGCCACCACCGTCGTGTTCAGCAGCGCGGTGCCCATGTTGGCGCCGTTCCACGCCTTGTCCAGGTTGTTGAAGAGGTTGCCGCCGAACCACAGGGGAGGGGGCGTCTGGGCCAGCCGGGTGTTGGTGCGGGAGGCGGCGATGGCGGTCCACACCAGCGGGAAGAGCGAGCCGATGGTGAACAGGATCAGCACGGCGTAGGTGATCTTGCCGCCGTGCAGCTGCCTGCCCGCTCGGCCGCGGCCCTTACCGCCCCGCGGAGTGGCGGGCGCGGGAGCCGCCGGACCGCGTGTCGGCCGGGAAGAGACAGTGGCGCTCATGGTTCTCCTCGTCTCCCTCACTGGCTCTTTCGCAGCCGTCGCGCGAACAGCGCGTTGGCCGCGGCGATCAGCAGCAGGATCAGGAACATCGTCCAGGCGATGGCGGAGGCCCGGCCGAGGTGCAGGTTCACCCAGCCCTGCTCGTACATGTACAGGCCGAGCGTCTGGTACTGGTGATCGGCGCCGCCGGTGGCCGTCCCCGCGGAGTTGAACAGCAGCGGCTCACCGAAGAGCTGGGTGGCCCCGATCGTGGAGACGACGACCGTGAAGAGGATGGTGGGCCGCAGCGACGGGACGGTGACGTGCAGGAACTGCTTCCAGCGCGAGGCCCCGTCCAGCGCCGCCGACTCATACAGATCGTTCGGCACGGCCTGCATGGCGGCCAGGTAGATCAGCGCGTTGTAGCCGGTCCACCGCCAGATGACGATCGTGGAGACCGCGATCTGCGAGGTCCAGGTGCCGCTCTGCCAGTCGATGCCGTCCAGTCCGACCAGCCCCAGGGCCCAGTTGAC
Source organism: Streptomyces sp. 5-10 (assembly GCF_014712245.1). Lineage (NCBI taxonomy): Bacteria > Bacillati > Actinomycetota > Actinomycetes > Kitasatosporales > Streptomycetaceae > Streptomyces > Streptomyces sp. 5-10. Next base: position 59,570 of record NZ_JACVYG010000032.1, on the reverse strand, counting down.
CATGCCGTAGTCACGCCCGAAGAGCAGCGCGAACACCAGAGTGGCGGCGGCGACGGAGGTGGCGTACGGGGTGAGGATCGCCACCCGGAAGAACATCGAGGCACGCAGCCGGTAGTTGAGCAGATGCGCGATCCCGAGGGCCATCAGCAGCTGGGGAACGGTGGAGATCACCCCGATGGTGAAGGTGTTCCGCAGCGCTTTCCAGAAGAACTCGTCTTCCCACAGCCTGGAGTAGTTGTGCCATCCCGCCCACTCCATATGGGTGGGGTCGGTGAGCTCCACTTGGTGCAGCGAGGCCCATCCCGTGTAGAGCAGGGGGAAGAGGCCGAAGGCGGCGAAGAAGATGAAGAAGGGGGCGACGAAGGCGTACGGGCTCCATCGCACGTCCCAGCGGTAGCGGCGGCTGCGCCGGTCGTGGCGCCGCTGCTCGGCCGGGTCGGGCGCCGGCGCGGTCGCGGCGCGCGGGGCCGCGCCCCCCTGCCCTGCGGGGGGCGCGGCCGTATCAGGGGTGAAACCGGAAGGTGCGGTCATGTCCGGGTCACTGGTCCAGCGCGTTGTCGTTCGTCTTGATCGCGGCCTTCCAGCCTTCATCGGCGGACTTGCCCTGCTGCTCGACCTGGAGCAGGCCGACATCGGTGAAGTTCTGCTTGATGACGGCGTCCTTCGGGCCCAGGACCTGCGTCGGGCTGTCCTTCGCGGCCTTGGAGAAGATCTTGCCGATGGGCGCGTTGTCGAAGTACGGGAGCTTGGCGTCGGCCACCTGGGGCAGGTCGTACGCGGTCTGGGCGCTGGGGAAGCTCGCCTGCTTCTCGAAGAGCTTGGCCTGCTGCTCGGGCGCGGTCAGCCAGGTGGCGAGCTTGACCGCCTCGTCCTTGTTCTTCGCCGCCTGCGGCACCGAGAGGAAGGAGCCGCCCCAGTTGGCGGGCTTGGGGGCGGCGGCGACGTCCCACTTGCCCTTGTACTTGTCCCCGGCGTACTCCTTGATCTGGCCGAGCATCCAGGCCGGGCAGGAGACGGTGGCGAACTTGCCGTTGGCGAGCGCCTGCTGCCAGGGCTTGGTGAACTCCTGGAGCCCGGCGGAGAGTTTGGACGCGGACGCGTCGGTCGCCAGCTTCCACGCCTTCTTCACGGCCGGGCTGTCCTTGTAGATGGGCTTCCCGCTCTTGTCGTAGTAGACCTCCGAGCCGCCGGAGACCGCCGCGTTGAACAGTCCGCCGGCCGAGTCCAGGAACGCGGCTCCGCCCGGCGCCTTCTTCGCGTAGTCCTTGCCGGCGTCGAGGTACTTCTCCCAGTCGCCCGCCCAGAGCTTGGAGACCGCGTCACGGTCGGCCGGGAGCCCGGCCTGCTGGAAGAGGTCCTTGCGGTAGCAGATCGCCATCGGGCCCACGTCCGTGCCGAGGCCGATCGTCTTGCCGTCCTCGGCGGTGGCCTGCGCCCATTTCCAGTCGAGGAAGTTCTCCTTCTTGACGCCGTCCGCCTTCGAAAGATCAACGAACTTGTCGGCCTGGGTGGTGGTGACCTCATTGATGTTGCCCACCTCGACCGCCTGGATGTCGGCGAGCCCGCTGCCCGAGCCGAGATGGGTGAGCAACTGCGGGTAGTAGTTCGAGGCCGGGTCGATCACATTCTCTTCGATCTTGATATTCGGGTGCAGCTTTGTGTACTCGTCATAGAGCCCGGCCTGTTTGAAACCCATGACGCCGTACGTGCCGACGGTCACCACCGTCTTGCCCTTGCTGTCGCCGCCGCCGGACGAGCCGCCGGATCCGTCCTCGCCGTCATCGGCGCAACCGCTGAGCAGCCCGGCTCCTAAAGCGGCGACGGCCGCGAGGACCACGGCTCTGCCGCGGTGACTACCAGTGTTCCTGCGCATTCCGTCCTCCTAGCGCCCCGCCCAACGGCTTCCGGCCAAAAAGTAGTGATACATGGCTCTTTGAGATGCATCGAGTCGGGTGGGCATCGTGCGGGTTGTGTATGACTCGGGTACGGTGGGAGCGCTCCCAGCTGTGATGTGTTGAAGGGTCGCGGCTCCCCGCTGGGGTGTCAAGGGAGTGCGCGAAACAACTTCCCGAAACCACACTGCTGTTGAATGTCCCCGCAGCCGCCCATTTGGGGGGTTGGAGCTGCTGGGTACGGACGGCTGGAGGCGCGATATGGCAGGAACGCGGCGGCATGGCGCGGGGCGGGGACGGCCGACCCTCGAGGAGGTGGCGGCCCGCGCCGGAGTCGGCCGCGGCACCGTGTCCCGGGTGATCAACGGTTCGCCCCGGGTCAGCGACCGCACCCGAACGGCCGTGGAGCAGGCCGTCGCCGAACTCGGCTATGTGCCGAACCGGGTGGCCCGCGCCCTCGCCGCCAACCGTGCCGACGCCGTCGCCCTGGTCATCCCCGAGCCCGAGACCCGGGTCTTCGCCGAACCGTACTTCTCCGACATCATCCGCGGTGTCGGCGCCGAGCTCGCCGACACCGACCTCCAGCTGCTGCTCACCCTCATCCGCACCCCCAAGGAGCGGCAGCGGCTCGCGGACTACCTCTCCGCGCACCGGGTCGACGGGGTGCTGCTGGTCTCCGTCCACGCGGACGACCCGCTGCCGGACCTGCTGGAGCGGATCGAGATGCCCGCGGTGCTCAGCGGCCGCCGTTCGGCGCATGAATCCGTCCCGTACGTCGACTCGGACAACACCGGCGGCGCCCAGTCCGCCGTGGAGCACCTCATCGGCCGTGGCCGCGAGACGGTCGCCACCATCACCGGACCGCTGGACATGTATGTCGCGCAGTGCCGCCTGGAGGGCTACGGCGCCGCGGTCCGCGCGGCGGGCCGGGAGGTGGAGGCGGAGCTGGTGGCGTCCGCGGACTTCACCGAGGAGGGCGGCCGCCGGGCGATGCGGCAACTGCTCAGCCAGCGCCCGGACCTGGACGGGGTCTTCGCCGCCTCGGACGTGATGGCCGCGGGCGCCCGTCAGGTGCTGCGCGAGCACGGGCGCCGCGTCCCGGACGATGTGGCGCTGGTCGGCTTCGAGGACTCGGCCGTCGCCCGCCATATGGACCCTCCGCTCACGAGCGTCCGGCAGGCCACGGAGGAGATGGGCCGGGCGATGGTCCGGGTGCTGCTGGAGGAGATCGATGGGCGCTCGGACCGCACCGCCAAGCGGCCGCAGATGGTGCTGCCGACGCAGTTGGTGCGGAGGGAGTCGTCCTGAGGCATTAATGGGTGCGGGGCCGGTGGTCGCGAAGAGCGTCCACCGGCCCCGTTGTCTGCGGGCGCGGGCGCGCTCGCGTGGCGTGCGGCTACTCGATGGGGCGGCCGAGCCGCCCGGTACGGACGCCGCTCACGAACGCGGCCCACGCGGCGGGGGGTATGAGGAGGGCGGGGCCGGTCTTGTCCTTTGAGTCACGGACGCCGACGGCGGTGGTCAGGTTTGCGATCTCGACGCAGGCGCTCGGGTCTTGGCCGCTGTAGGACGATTTGGACCAGGTGAGGTTTGCGACCTCCACGCAAGCGCCTGCCTCCTGCGTGCTGTAGGAAGACTTGAACCAGGTGGCTTCTTTGAGGACGTTCATGACTAGACCAACTCTCGTGCTAGTTCTTTGAGGAAACGAGGAGTTTCTGTCGGAGACAGGGCGCCCTCGCGCATGGCGTCGAAGCGGCGGTTGTACTTCCACACCTCGCTTTGCTTGTCAGTGAAGCTCATGCTGCTGTATTCGAGTCCGACAACCGAGTCCACACCACCGTCGAAGTCAAGGACGATGAAATTGTCGGTTGCCCGGTACGTGGCCAGGGACAGCGGCAGGACTTGGACAGTTACGTTGTCGAGCTTGCAGAGTTCGGCGATGGTCTTGTACTGCTCCCGCATGACCTCTGGGCCACCGACGACGCGGCGAAGTGCTGACTCATCGAGAATGACCCGGAGTTCTACAGGGTTCTCTTCCCTCGTGATGATCTCGTTTCGCTCCATGCGTACACGCGTGTTGTGTTCCACGAACTCCGTCGTCGTCTCGTCAACAGGCTTGGCGGTCATGAACAGGGCCCGTGTGTAGCTTTCGGCCTGTAGCAGCCCGAAGACGACGTTCGACTGCCAAGAACGCATCGCACGAGCGTCCATCTCCAGCCCGACGTACGTGTGCAAGCCCGATGGCATCACGCTGCGGTACGGCCTCCACCAGTCACTCGTGAGCGACTCGCGATGGAGCGTCAGCAAGGATTCGCGGTCATCGATGTCGGTGACACCGTAGCGGTCGAGCAGCTTTTCCATGTCCGCTACCCGCGGCAGCCCGTTGATGCCTGTCTCCACCCGGCTGAGCTTGGCGTCGGAGAACCCGAGCCCTGCGGCTGCCTCCAGGATGGTGAGGCCGGTCTTCTCGCGTAGGCGGCGAAGCTCTTTGCCGAGTTCCCGGCGGCGGAACGTAGCACCTCGTCGTGCTGCCATCTCTGTTCCCTCCACGTGCCCCTGTACGGCCTCGGCACGTTGCCGTACCGAGTCTCCCATCTCCTGTTCTGGTGGCAACAGCCTCTGTTGGAGCAGAGGCATGTGCCATTTTCACCATAGCGGCAGTTTCACTTGCAGATACCTGTGTAGGTACAGAACAGTAGATGAGTCACCGAGGGCCGGGTTGGGGCGGCGGCGGGAACCAGCCGATCTCTGCGCCCCCGAAAAACCCATCTGCCCAGCAACTTCTCAGTGATGGAAGGCAGTTACATGGCCGCTGTCATTACCGAGCTGAACCGCATGTACGTTTCTGTCGCCGCCAATCCGAAAAATGTTCGAGAGTACTTCTCTGGGGCAACGAGCGGGAGCCATCGTTGGGAGCGACGTGCTGAGCGCGAACGAGCCCCCGGCTCCCCATGCCATTGGAGCCCCTGGCTATAGCCAGACGCTCCCCTGCGAAGAGGGGTCGGCAGTTCGCGCCCGTCAACTTGTCAACGCGGCCTTGAGTACCTGGGGGCTCTGCCATCTCGTCGACCCTGGGATATTGATCATCTCGGAACTCGTTTCCAATGCGGTGCGGCACAGTGGACGTGACTTCTTGCGCGTCATCGTGGTCCGCTCGGAAGGCGACCGGGTGCGGCTCGCCGTCAGCGATAAGTCCCGTTCCAAGCCGATCCCGCAGCGGCCGGACGGCGACATGGAGACTGGCCGGGGACTCCTCATCATCGAAGCCGTCGCGCACGAATGGGGCGTGGACTACCGCCGCTGGGGCAAGGTCGTGTGGGTCGATCTGCTCGCCGAAGGGGCGTAATACGTCGGCACGCCCGGCTTCCAGCGCATCAGGTAAGCCGTCGCTGCTCCGGCGTGCTCAAGGCTACGACCACTGATTGACCGCACCGGCCGTGGCACCACGCTCCGATCCGCATTCCCCGCGACACGAGTGATTCCGGCCAGGTGGGCCCAGATCCGTCACGTAGTCAATCTGAGCGCCGGGTCGGCAGTTGCTGAGCCAATTGTTGACCACGACCGGGTCGGTGTGTCCCTCATCAGGGTGAACGGTGCCGGTTTTCGGAATTCGCCGTGTGTTGGGAATGCATGATCGATGGCGGTAAATAGGTTCGCGCTCCGAGGGAGAGAGGTGGAGGTCGGTGGCGCGTCAGCGCAGGAAGCGTGTGTTGCGCGCGATCGCGCCTCCGTTCACCGTGGCCGCACCCTCGGGTGCTCGGATTCGGGACCGGTTGCGTGTCGATGTCGCGGACGAGCAGGTCCTCACCTTGGTCGGGCAGCACCTCGGCCGTCATCAGCGGGCGGATCTCGCTGAGCGCGTGGCGGTCGGCCTGGTGCCGGTGAAGGACAACCGGCGGGCCGAGCGGAAGAAGAAGCTGACGGCGGTGTCGTCGTCACGCTGGGCGGGGGCGATGACCCGTGTCAGCGAGGACCAGTACCAGCTCAGCATGCGTTGCCTGTACGACGAGCGAGCCGGGTTGCGCCGCGCCATCGGACAGATCGCCCTTCGCCTCGCCGTGCCGTGCGGGGAGCGCAAGGGCAAAGTGCGCGGTTACCAGGACCGGGGCGAACGCTTCCAGAAACAGCGCCGCCTCCAAGCGCTCAAGGCCCGTCTTGCCATGGTGGAACAACGCATCGCCACGGAGCGGCCGTCCGTGGTCGTGGGCGGGCGTCGCCTGGCGAAGATACGGCACAACCTGGCCGACGCCCGGCTCACGGCCGGGGAGTGGCGTAAGCGGTGGGATGCGGTCCGGCTGTTCCTCACTGCGGACGGTGAATCCGGGGCCCCGCACGGGAACTACACCATCACGGTGGATCCGGCGGACGGCAGCGTGACGATCGTTCTGCCCGAGCCGCTCAGGCATCTGGCGAACGCGCCACGTGGCCGCTACCGGCTGGCCTGCGCTGTCAGTTTCCACCACCGCAGGGCGGAGTGGCTGGACCGCGTGACCGCGCATCAGGCGGTCCGCTACGACATCGTGCGCGACCCGGTGCGTGGCCGCTGGTATCTCGACGCCTCGTGGTCGGCGACGAAGGCCATATTGCCGTCGCCGCAGGAGATCCGCGCGGCAGGCGGGCGCATGCTCGCAGTCGACATGAACGCCGACCACCTCGCAGCGTGTGTGCTCGACCCGCACGGCAACCCTGTCGGCGACCCTGTCACGTTGCCGCTGGAGCTGACCGGTGACGTTTCCCGTCGGGACGGAAAACTGCGGGCCGCTGTCACCTCGCTAATCAAGATCGCCAGGTTGCGTGGCTGTGCCGGGATTGTGGTTGAGAACCTGGGCTTCACCGACGCCCGGCACACAGGCCGGGAGACGATGGGATGCGGCGGGCGCGGCAAGGCGTTCCGCCGTGCGGTGGCCGGTATTCCCACCGCCAAGTTCCGGGAACGGCTTCGCGGTATGGCCTGTCACCAGGGGCTGGTCGTGGTCGCTGTGGACCCGGCCTACACCTCCCGCTGGGGTGCCCAGCACTGGCGAGCCCCCCTCGACGATCAATCGACAACCACAGTCACCCGGCATCACGCGGCCGCGGTGGCGATCGGCAGACGCGGCCTGGGACAACGGATCCGGCGTCGGCCAGGTGTGACCGCTTCCGACCCGAGGATCGGGCAGCGGAGAGCTACCGGCCAGACCGTATCCGCGCCCAGGTCGTGTGGGACCACGAGCTCCCCCAGGACCACAGGCACGCCCCACGAGGGCGGCAAGACCTGTTGGAGCCGAAGTGACCAGCTCGTGCTGTCCCCCGCACCCAGGACCGTTCGGGGTGCACCGGGCGTCAGACCCCTCCCGCCTGGCCCGGAACGCGTTGATCCGGCCGACACTGGCCAACAACGCCAGGAATGGTAGGCGTTCTTCAGCAGCTCCTGGTATTGGACCGAGAGCCAGTGGCCCCACAGATGACCGGCTCTTCTACCGAGACCGGGCTCGTGCCTGGTTGTGGGTGGGGGCCACGCTGTGCAAGGACGGCAACCCCGACGAGACCGCTCGTGTCATGCGACCCGCGAGTTCGAGGACCTGTCCGAGCCCGACGACTGGTCGGTCGCCCACCAGAAACTCGCCCTCGTCCACCATAGCGTTGGCGATCTGGACGATCTGCGCGCGACCCGTCCCCAGCCTTCGTCCGGGAGGTGCCCCTGCCTAAGTGGCGCTTCGCCCCCAGGCGTGCGACTTGATACGCCGACGGGGCCGGCGGGGCGCGTGTGCGCGTCCGCCGGCCCCGTCGTGTGCGGGTGCTTCCCGGGGTCTAGCGGCTGCCGCCTGTGCCCGTCACAGGGCGGGATAGGCGTTCTTCAGCAGCTCCTGGAACTGGGCCGAGAACCAGTGGCCCGACAGCGGAGCGTTCGGCAGCGCACCCGACATGTTGTTGTTGTTGCGCGGGTTGCCGGTGTACGTCGGGTCGCACATCCGGTCGAAGCCCTTGCCCTCGTCGTTCGGGATCTGGGAGCTCGCGCCGTCCGACTCGCCCGGGGGCTTCATCCACACATACGCGTCGATCCCGGCCGCGGGTGCCGCCTTGGGCCGCTCACCGAGCCCGGCTCCGGACTGGTTGCACCAGTTGCCGACGTGGATCCGGCGGTCGTAGCGCCCGCCGTTGACGTACGTGTCCACGTCCGTCTTCGCGCCGGGGCCGCTGGGCCGGGCCGAGCCGCCCCAGCCGTTGCGGGAGGTGTCGATCAGCGCGCCGATGTTGCTCGGGAAGCCGACGTTGACCAGCTCCTGGCGGAACGCCTGGGCGTAGGAGAGCTCGTCCACGTACCGGTTCCAGTCCACCCACTTCGACTGGCGCACGGTGGTGCCGTTGACCGAGTCGTTGATGGTGAAGTTGTTCTCCTTCAGCGCGCTGTAGTTGGCCGTGTTGACGATGATGCCGGCCACCTTGTCGACCGTGCTGCCCTCGGCCGTCGCCGCCTCCTTGATCACCTGTGCGGTGGGGTTGAAGTTGTCGTCCCAGCCGATCCAGCCGTGGTGCCCGGCGTCGATGTAGTTGTAGACGTTGCCGATCGAGCCCAGTTTGTTCAGGGCGTAGCCGACGCCCTTCACATAGTTGCCGTTCGCCTTCATCGTGTCGCATTCGGGCGTCGCGGTGGGCTTGCCGCCGGTGTTGGTGACCAGGTTGGGCAGCGAGTCGACCTCGATGGTGGTGACGATCCGCAGACTCGAGTTGGCGTACTTGGACTCGGAGAGGATCGCCGCGATCGGGTCGATGAACTGGGTCTTGTACTTGTCGATCTCGGTCGGGCCCAGCTCGCCGTTGGACGCCAGCGCGGAGCAGTCACGGCCGGGAAGGTCGTAGACCACTAACTGGACGACGGTCGGGCTGCCGCCCGACTGCTGCAGCGCCCGGTCCAGGTGGGCGCGCAGCCCCATCGCGCCGCCCGTGCCGTTGATCGCGGCGATCCGGTCCAGCCAGATGCCGGTCGGCTGGTTGGAGATCTTGCTGCCGCCGGGTTCGGCGGCGGCCTTCGCCGACCAGTCGGGGTTCACGTACACCTTGGCGCCCGTGTACGGGTTGTCGACCTTCGCGGCGGCCGCCCTGCCGCTGTCCACCTGGGCGGACGCCACGCCGGTCAGCGCCCCCATGGTCAGCGCGGAGGCGGCGAGCAGGGTGCCCGCCATTCGGATTCTGCGGCTCATCGCATTCCCTTCAGGTGATCGCGGAGTCCCACGCCGTAGTTGGTCGGCGTGCCGTTGTAGTCGCTGATCAGGGACGGGCCCGAGGAACAGTCCCAGGTGTTCCAGGTCCACCCCAGATACGAGGCGCCCTTGGCGTCGAGCCAGGCCATGACCCGGTCGACATAGCCGTGGGAGCAGGTGTTCTCGCCGATCTCGCCCGCCACGAAGGGGACCTGGGCGATGACCGGGGCCAGCTGTTCGTTGAAACAGCTCTCGCTGGAACAGGTGTTGAAGTTGTAGGTGTGCCAGGCGGCGGCGAGGTTGCCCGCCGGGTCGTTGGGCTTGTACGTCAGCCACTGGCGCAGATCGTTGGAGTAGGCGACCCCGGGGATCAGCACCAGGTTCCTGGCGCCGGTGGCCCGTACGGCGTTCAGCAGGGTCTGCATCCCGGCGACCTGGAAGTCGATCCCGGGGCAGCTCCCGCCGTCGCGCCAGCACTTCCACGCCGCCGAGAGGTCGGAGGTGGCGCGGTCCGGGAACGGCTCGTTGAACAGGTCGAAGACCACGGCCTGGTCGCCCTTGAAGGTCTGGGCGACCGAGGTCCAGAAGGCCGGGGTGTACTGCGCGTCCGGCATCGGCTTCTGGCAGGTGGCGTACTCGGTGTCGGCGCAGTGGCTGTCGCCGCCGGTGTATCTGCCGTGGCTCCAGTGGAGTTCGACGACGGGCGTGATGCCACGGGCCTCCAGCCGGGCGACGAGCGCCTTGACGGCCGCGATGTAGTTGGCCCCTCCGTAGGCCGCGTTGATGTGGGAAAGGCCCAGCCAGCACTCCTCGTTGAGCGGGATCCGGACCGCGTTGACCTTCCAGTCGGCGATGGCCTTGACGGCCGCGTCGTCCACGGGACCGTCGAAGATGCCACGCCCCTGGACGCACATGAACTCACCGCCGGAGCGGTTGACGCCGAGCAGCCGCCGGGTGGCCCCGTTCTCGTCGACGAGCTTGTTGCCGGAGGCGCGGAGCTTGGGCGGTGCCGCGTTGGGCGCGGTCACTGCTGGGGCGCTCGCGGCCGAAGCGGTCGTGGCCGGGCCGCTCGCCGCCGAGGCGGTGGCAGGCACCAAGGCGGTGCCCGCCACTGATAACACCGCGGCGGCCACCAAGGCATAAAGGCGCGGGGGTGCTCGCATGGAGCGACTCCTCGGGGTCCAAGCGCCGTTCGACGCGGCGCAGACTGCTGGAACCGCTCCCACTGGTTGAAGTGAAGGTAGCGCTCGACGGGCGCATGTCAACAGCCCTCGTTCACGAATTATCGGTCGAGGGTGCCCGGCGACCCGCTGTTGTTCAAAGACTTGACACTCCTTCGGGCTGACACGAACCTTGGGAGCGCTCCCACTGGTTCGCACACATGGTTCGCACACTCCCCACCACCCGCACGAACCGCGAGGAGGTCCCCCCAGATGCGCCCACAGCGTGGCTCGCCCTTATCCGGTCCACGACGATCAGGGGCACGACGACGGATGAGACGGCTGGTGACCACCCTGGCCGCCGCCCTCTCGCTCCCCGTGGCCATGACCGCCGCGGGCGGCGCCGCCCCCGCGCACGCCGCGGCGGTCCAGTGCGGGGTCGACTACAAGACCAATGACTGGGGTTCCGGCTTCACCGCCGATCTCACCATCACCAACCCCGGCACCGAGGCCATTGACGGCTGGACCCTCACCTACGCTTACGCGGGCAACCAGAAGCTCGCAGGCGGCTGGAACGGCAGCTGGTCGCAGTCCGGCAAGACCGTCACCGTCACCAACGCCGGGCACAACGCGAAGATCGCGGCCGGGGGCAATGTCACCACCGACGCCCAGTTCACCTACAGCGGCACCAACGCCGCCCCCACCTCCTTCGCCGTCAACGGCGTGACCTGCCGGGGCGCCCACCAGCCGCCCATCGCGGTGCTGAGCAGTCCGTCCCCCGGCGCCGTCTTCACCTCCGGCGACACCGTCCCGATGACGGCCACCGCCGCGGCGGCCGACGGGGCGACGATCAGCAAGGTGGAGTTCTACAGCGACACCAAGCTCCTCGGCGCCGACACCACCTCCCCGTACACCTTCGACTACAGGGACGTCCCGGCGGGCGACTACTCGCTCTACGCCAAGGCGTACGACAGCCAGGGCGCCGCCGCCGAGTCCACCCCCGTCGGCATCCATGTGGCGGCCGGGCCCGCGCTGGTGGCCAGCCCCGGGCAGCTCGGGGTGCAGCAGGGCAAGACCGGGACGTTCGGCGTCAAGCTGTCCACCAAGCCGTCCGGAGACGTCACCGTCTCCGTCGCCCGGACCTCGGGCAACACCGGCCTGACGATCTCCTCGGGCGCCAGCCTCACCTTCACCCCCGCCAACTGGGACACCGCCCAGCAGGTGACCGTCGCCGCAGCGAACTCCGGCACCGGCGCCGCGACCTTCACCGCGACCGCCGCCGGCCATACCAAGGCCGAGGTCACCGTCACCCAGCTGGCCGCCGCGAAGGACTACGACGCCCGCTTCCTGGACCTCTACAACAAGATCACCGCACCCTCGGCGGGCTACTTCTCGCCCGAGGGCGTTCCGTACCACTCGGTGGAGACGCTGATCGTCGAGGCCCCCGACCACGGCCATGAGACGACCTCCGAGGCGTACAGCTACCTGATCTGGCTCCAGGCGATGTACGGCAAGGTCACGGGCGACTGGTCCAAGTTCAACAACGCGTGGGACCTCATGGAGAAGTACATGATCCCCACCCACGCCGACCAGCCGACCAACAGCTCCTACAACGCCTCCAAGCCGGCCACCTACGCGCCCGAGTGGGACCAGCCCTCCCAGTACCCCTCGCAGCTCAACGGCAATGTCCCGGTCGGCAACGACCCCATCGCCGCCGAGCTGAAGAGCGCGTACGGCACCGATGACATCTACGGCATGCACTGGATCCAGGACGTCGACAACGTCTACGGCTACGGCAACGCGCCCGGCAAGTGCGAGGCGGGCCCGAGCGACACCGGCCCCAGCTACGTCAACACCTTCCAGCGCGGCCCGCAGGAGTCGGTCTGGGAGACCGTGACCCAGCCCACCTGCGACAGCTTCAAGTACGGCGGCAAGAACGGCTATCTGGACCTGTTCACCGGCGACGCCGCGTACGCCAAGCAGTGGAAGTTCACCAACGCCCCCGACGCCGACGCCCGGGTCGTCCAGGCCGCCTACTGGGCCTCGGAGTGGGCCAAGGCGCAGGGCAAGGGCGGCCAGATCTCCGGCAACATCGCCAAGGCCGCCAAGATGGGCGACTATCTGCGCTACGCGATGTACGACAAGTACTTCAAGAAGATCGGCAACTGCGTCGGGGAGACCGGCTGCGCGGCCGGGAGCGGCAAGAACAGCTCCCACTACCTGCTGTCCTGGTACTACGCCTGGGGCGGCGCCACCGACACCTCCGCGGGCTGGTCCTGGCGCATCGGCTCCAGCCACGCCCACGGCGGCTACCAGAACCCCATGGCGGCCTGGGCCCTGAGCTCGTACGCCGACCTCAAGCCCAAGTCCGCGACGGGCGCGAGCGACTGGTCCACCAGCCTCAAGCGACAGCTGGAGTTCTACCGCTGGCTGCAGTCCAGCGAGGGCGCCATCGCGGGCGGGGCCACCAACAGCTGGCAGGGCCGCTACGCCACGCCGCCGTCGGGGACGTCCACCTTCTACGGCATGTACTACGACGAGAAGCCGGTCTACCACGACCCGCCGTCCAACCAGTGGTTCGGCTTCCAGGCGTGGTCCATGGAGCGCGTCGCGGAGTACTACAACCGCACTGGCGACGCCTCCGCGAAGACGGTCCTGGACAAGTGGGTGAAGTGGGCGCTGTCCAAGACCACCGTCAACGCCGATGGCACGTACCAGATCCCGTCCACCCTCCAGTGGTCCGGCCAGCCCGACACCTGGAACGCCTCCAGCCCCGGCGCCAACGCGAACCTGCACGTCACCGTCGCCGACTACACCAATGACGTCGGCGTGGCGGCCGCGTACGCCAAGACCCTGTCCTACTACGCCGCCAAGTCCGGCGACACCAAGGCCAGGGACACCGCGAAGGCGCTGCTGGACGGCATGTGGAACAACTACCAGGACGCCCTCGGCATCGCGGTCCCCGAGACCCGCGCCGACTACAACCGCTTCGACGACCCGGTCTACGTCCCCAGCGGCTGGACCGGGACCATGCCGAACGGTGACAAGATCGACTCCAGCTCCACCTTCCTGTCGATCCGTTCCTTCTACAGATCCGACCCGGCCTGGTCCAAGGTCGAGGCGTATCTGAAGGGCGGCGCGGTGCCCAGCTTCACGTACCACCGGTTCTGGGCCCAGGCGGACATCGCATTGGCGATGGGGTCGTACGCGGACCTCTTCGAGTAGGCCGTTCCAGCGCCTGACAGGCGGGGCTCCCGGGCGCGGGAGCCCCGCCGCTCACGCGAGTTCGGCGCGCGCCCCGGTCCCGTACACCGCGCGCACATTGTCCTCCGGCCGCGGCTTGTTCCTGCCGCAGGGCCCCGCCGCGAAGGCACGCAGCAGATTCTCCGTGACGCGGGTGACGAAGGCCCCGGTGCGCGCGTCCATCCGGTGGTCGCGCCCGTTCTCACGGGTCCCCGCCATCAGGGCCTCCACCCAGCGCATCGTCCCCGAGGCGAAGACCCCCGCCCCGCTCGCCACGGTGTAGTACGCGGAGTCGGAGTGGCTGTGCCGCCCCCGGCAGACCAGGGGGGAGTGGGCGATGATCCGCAGGGGCGCCGGGGTGGGATCGCCCGGGGTGACCCGGTCGTACTCCACCCCCACCAGATGGTCGAAGGAGTCCCCGTCGTCCACTCCGGTCCCGGCGAACAGCCAGTGGCCGCTGTCCAGGACGACGTACGGGGCGTCGGTCGGGTAGCCCTCGTAGAGGACGCCGGTCAGTGAGGACTCGGGATCGGGCGCGGGGGGCTGGCGGAAGTCGGTGGTCGCCAGGTCGCGGTGGTTCACCAGGTACGGGTCGTCCCGGTAGGCGGTCTTGTAGCAGACCACGGTGCGCGCGGGGGCACCGCCGGGGCCGGGCTCCAGCCGGATCCGGCGGAAGCAGGTGTTGGCGCCGAGGAAGGCCAGATTGGTGCCGTCGTCCCGGGCCCGGGTCACGTACTGCCGCTGCTGCGGGGTCCAGTACTCGTCGTGGCCGAGCGACAGGGCGGCCGAGGCGCCCTTCAGCACGGCCGGTCGCAGATGGACGTCCACGCCCGTGGTGTACGCGAGCGGAAGGCCCAGCCGTTCGGCGAGGACCACCAGGGCCCGCTCGTAGACCAGGAACTTCTCCGCCCCGCTCTTCGCGTACGGCCGGTCGAAGCTGACGGCGAGCGAACGGCTCCCGTACGCACCGTCCCGGCCCTGGTAGAGGCTGTAGCCGCCCCAGGTGTTGTACGCCTGCCAGGTGGCCGGTGCGTGCATCAGCAGCGTCCGGCCCCGCGCCTGCCGGGAGCGCACGATCAGCGGCACATAGCGCTGATGGCCGTTCGAGGCGTCCAGCCGCAGCAGATACGCGCCCTCCGGCCAGTTCCGGGCGCGGACCCGCAGCGAACGGTCCCAGTCGGCCCGCACCGTGCGGGTGGCGTCGAGGAACACGGGCGGGCCCTGCTTCCGGCCGTCCACCCGGCGCGACCGCCACACCAGCCGCGCCTGCGCCCCGCCGTACCAGCCGATCCGGTAGGCCGAGACGCGGAAGGCGGGCGCGGTGGTCGACACATGGAGCCCGAACTCCTCGTCGGGCAGCACGCTCACCCGGTCGGTATAGCCCTCGATGGCGTCGGGCGGCCCCACCGAGCGGATGCGCCAGTCGGCACTGCCCGGCCGGGCCCGCTCCGCCTCCTCCGCCCGGCGCGCGGCGTCGGCGCGGCGGGACGGGCGGGCGCGGTGGCCGGTGCGTTCGGAGGAGGAGTCGCAGCCCGTCGCGACCACCGCCGAGGCCCCGGCACCGGCCGCCGCGGCGGCCCCGAGGAAGCGGCGGCGGCCCAGTCCGCCGGATATGCGGCCGTGTTCTGCGTCCACCGGACCATCGTGGGGCGCGGTGCGGGGGCGGGCGAGCCGGTGCGGTCCGACGGAGTATCCGGCCGCGCGGTCCGGCACCTCCGAGGTGCGACGGGAGGGCGTGGGGCGCAGCCTGGGACATATGACCGAATCCCAGGCCCCGCGCATCCACCGGCCGCCGATCGTGGTGCTCGGGGTGCAGCAGAACAATCCCCCGTTCCGACTGGTCGAGATCGCCGGTGAGCTGGCGGGCAAGGCGCACTCGGTCCTGGACGTCATCGAGATCGCCCGGGAGGTCGGCCTGGACGACATCGATCTGGACGATCCGGATGTGGTCCGGTGGGTGGGCGGCGACAAGTTCACCTGGACGTCGTTCTGGCCCCCGAGCCGGCCGCACGGCGAACACCGGGGCTAGATTCACTGTCAACTCAGCGTTGACGCCTATCCGGTGTCAACCTATGGTTGACGCATGACGAAACCAGTCGGACTCACCCATCCCGTGCGCCTCGACGACCTGATCGAGGCCATCAAGAAGGTCCACCCCGACGCCCTCGACCAGCTCACCGACGCGGTGATCGCCGCCGAGCACCTCGGCGAGGTGGCCGACCACCTCATCGGCCACTTCGTGGACCAGGCCCGCCGCTCCGGCGCCTCCTGGACCGACATCGGCAAGAGCATGGGGGTGACGCGGCAGGCGGCCCAGAAGCGCTTCGTCCCCAAGGCCTCCGGCGAGCCGTCGGACCTCGACCCCAGCCAGGGCTTCGGCCGCTACACGCCGCGCGCCCGGAGCGTCGTGGTCGCCTCCCAGAACGAGGCCCGCGCCGCCGCCAACGCCGAGATCCGCCCGGAGCACCTCATCCTCGGCCTCCTGGCCGAGCCCGAGGGTCTGGCCGCCAAGGCGATCGTCGCCCAGGGTGTCCTCCTGGACGCCGTCCGCCAGGCCGCCACCGCCGCCCTCCCGGCCGCATCCGACTCCATGCCCGCGCTGGTCCCCTTCGACGCCGACGCGCGCAAGGTCCTCGAACTCACCTTCCGCGAGGCCCTGCGGCTGGGCCACAACTACATCGGCACCGAGCACATCCTCCTCGCCCTCCTCGAACACGAGGACGGCGCGGGGCTGTTGACCGGCCTCGGCATCGACAAGGCCGCCTCCGCGGAGTTCATCGCCGAGGCGCTGACCCGCGTCGCCGAGGCCGTCAGGGACGAGGGGAAGGGATAGCCGAGGGCCGGAACAGCCGTGCGGTGCCGGTCAGGCCGAGGACGCGCCTGACCACGCGGCTCGGGGAGCGGACGATGACCGTCTTGCCGTGTGCGAGCGCCTCCCGGCGCAGTCTCAGCAGCGCGTTGAGCGCCGAGCAGTCCCAGAACCTCACCGCGCTCAGGTCCACGTCAACGCCCTCGGCGGAATCGCGGAGGGCGTTGCGCAGGACGGCGGACATGACGGGGGCGGTCTCGTAGTCCACCTCCCCGTTGACCACGACAACCTTCCGGGGGCCCTCCGCGTAGCTGTCGGTGAGCAGGAGGGACGAGGGGTTCGGTGGCGTCGAGCCGTCCGGTGTCCCCGGTGCCGTGCCGATCACGGGCCGGTACGGCGAGCGATGTCCGGGCTCGGGCGCGGAGACGTCTCGTGCGTGCACCTGTCTGTCTCCCCTCGGGGTCGCCTCGCCGGCGTCACGCCTACTCGCTATACACGAAGTCTGATTCATGTTTCCAGATGCGCTATTGCTTCGGCAATATCATGAGGCCATGGGAGGAGTGCCTGAATCGCACACTGGATGGACGTTCTTGACCAACCATGCCCGCGTGCTGGCCGCGATCGCCGACGATCCGAACGTTCGGATCCGCGACATCGCCGCGCACTGCAGGCTGACCGAGCGTGGCGTCCAGAAGATCATCGGTGACCTGGAGCAGGACGGATATCTGTCCCACACCCGTGAGGGGCGTACGAACACGTACCGCATCGAGCCGGGGAAGGTCCTGCGCCACCCCGCCGAGGCCGGGCTCCCCGTGGCCTCGCTCCTCTCCCTGCTCGTCGAGGACGAGGACCGGCGCAAACACGCCGACGGCCCCCTCGGCGACGGGAGGCCGGCGGCCGATGAGGCTCCTGCCCAACCGGCCTCCGACCCCCACGCGCCTCGACTACGCTGAAGCGCATCCCTGACGTCAGAGCCAGGAGGAGTCACGGTGCGCATCGGCGAACTCGCCGCCAGGACCGGCGTCAGCGTGCGCGCGCTGCGCTACTACGAGGAGCAGGGCCTGCTCGCCTCGGAACGCAGCCCCAGCGGCCAGCGCCACTACGCGGAGACCGCGGTCGACCGCGTCCTGTGGATCCAGTGCCTCTACGCGGCGGGCCTGTCGAGCAAGACCCTCCGCGAATTCCTCCCCTGCACGTCCACCAGCGTCGCCACCCCCGCCGACATCGCCCGCCTGACCGCGGAACGCGACCGCATCGACGCCCAGATGGCCAACCTGGCCACCACCCGCGACCGCCTCGACGCCGTCATCGCGGCGGCCAGCGGCACGGTCAGGGGCGAAGTGTGCCGCATCCCGCAGAGCGCTTGATCCGAAACGGCCCTTGGTGGGTCGGTCAGTCTCCGTCCGGTGCCGGATGGTCGCGGAAGAAGGCGGTGGCCGCCGCCGAGGCCCGAGCGAACTCGGTGGTGTACGGGGCGAAGTGCCCGCCCGGGATCGTCACCAGCCGCTTCGGTTCCAGCGTCCGGTTGTAGGCGGCGAGCCCGGTGTCGATTCTCCGGGCCGTACCGGACGGGCTCCGGTCCGCCGGTCCTGCCGCGCCGGAGCCCCCTCCGTCCCCTGTCATGTCGGTGGCACGATCTGTCCGGGCACGCCGGACTGGGGGCACTCGCTCTTCGGGGCGGTGCTGATGCCGCTGTCCTTGTCGTCCTCGCCGCCGCATGCGGCAGCGAGGGGCCGGAAACACCAAGGGCCCGACCCGCTTCCGCAGGCCAGGCCCTTGATCGTTAAGGGTGAGTAACGGGACTCGAACCCGCGACATCCTGGACCACAACCAGGTGCTCTACCAGCTGAGCTATACCCACCATGACCGGTGCTTTCCGCACCGGCCGAGAAAAAGTGTACAGGGTCTTCAGGGGTGCTCGCTCCCGGCTTTTCGGGGAGTCGGGAGCGAGCACCGGGATGGCGGCAGGGTCAGGCGTGCCGGGCGGGCAGGACGTGCTTGGTCGCGATGGCCTTCGCCGTGTCCGAGTCCGGGCCGGGAGCGGGCACGAAGATCGCTTCCCGGTAGTAGCGCAGCTCGGCGATGGACTCGTGGATGTCCGCGAGCGCGCGGTGGTTGCCGTTCTTCTTGGGGCTGTTGAAGTAGGCCCGCGGATACCAGCGGCGGGCCAGCTCCTTGATCGAGGAGACGTCGACGATCCGGTAGTGGAGGTAGCTCTCGAGCGTCGGCATGTCCCGGAGGAGGAAGCCCCGGTCGGTGCCGACCGAGTTTCCGCACAGCGGGGCCTTGCCGGCCTCGGGGACGTGCTCGCGGATGTAGGCCAGGACCTGGTTCTGGGCATCCTCGAGCGTGGTCCCGCCCTCGAGCTCGGCGAGCAGACCGGAGGTGGTGTGCATCTCGCGCACCACCTCGACCATGGTGACCAGCGCTTCCGCGGGAGGCCGGACAACGATGTCCACTCCGTCGCCCAGGATGTTCAGCTCGGAGTCCGTGACCAGCGCGGCCACCTCGATAAGCGCGTCGTTCGCCAGCGAGAGCCCGGTCATCTCGCAGTCGATCCACACCATGCGATCGTTCATACGTCTCACCCTACGGGGCGTTCCCGCTGGCCGGGCAGGGACGGACGGCCCGGGGCCCGGCCCGCGGCCTGTTCGGGCAGGCGTGGGGCGTAGGCGTCCGACTCCGGTTTGCCAGGTTCCGGATGCGGAGCGTGATGGTGGTGCGGAGGGTGCCCCGCGTGGCCGGTGGAGGCGCCGGGCGCGCCCGGCCGCCGCAGCGGCAGGGAGTGGTCGCCGGCGCGGGGTTCGATCACCTCGGCGCGGTCGGGCCGGTCGGCCCGCTCCAGCCGCTCCAGGCGGTCGGGGCGGTCCGGGCGCTCCGCGGCCCCGCCCTGGGGCCTGCGGGCGCGGTACGCGGCCCGGTAGGCGGCCGGGGAGGACCCCAGCTGCCGCCGGAAGTGCCCGCGCAGCGCGACCGGCGAGCGGAAGCCACAGCGCCCCGCGACCTCGTCGACCGAGTAGTCGGAGGTCTCCAGGAGCCGCTGCGCCTGGAGCACCCGCTGGGTGATCAGCCACTGGAGTGGAGCGCTCCCAGTGAGCGAGCGGAACCTGCGGTCGAAGGTCCTGCGGCTCATGTAGGCGCGGGCGGCCAGGGCTTCGACGTCGAACTGCTCGTGCAGGTGCTCGAGCGCCCACGCCACCACCTCGGCGAGCGGGTCCGCCCCGATCTCCTCTGGTAACGACCTGTCCAGATAGCGCTCCTGCCCTCCGCTGCGGCGCGGCGGGACGACCAGGCGCCTGGCGAGGGCGCCGGCGGCGTCCGCGCCGTGGTCGGTGCGCACGATGTGCAGGCACAGGTCGATCCCGGCGGCGGTGCCCGCCGAGGTCAGTACGTCGCCGTCGTCCACGAAGAGCTCGCGGGGGTCCACATGGACCGACGGATAGCGCTTGGCGAGCGTCGGCGCGTACATCCAGTGGGTGGTCGCCGGGCGGCCGTCCAGCAGCCCGGCGGCGGCCAGTACGAAGGCCCCGGTGCACAGGCCCACGATCCGCGCGCCCTCCTCGTGCGCGCGGCGCAGCGCGTCGAGCGCGGCGGCCGGTGGCGGCTGGGTTATCGACCGCCAGGCCGGTACGACGACGGTGCCGGCCCGGGAGAGTGCCTCCAGGCCGTATGGTGCGGTCAGTTCCAGTCCGCCAGTCGTTCGCAATGGCACATCTTCGCCCGCGCACACCAGAAGTCGGTACCGAGGAACTCCGGCGTCCTGCCGGTCGATACCGAAGACGGAGAGCGGGATGGAGCTTTCGAAGATGGGGCCGCCGCTGAACAGCAGCACCGCGACGATTTCTCGTCGCCGGCGTCCGGAGAGCTTGCGCGAGGTCTCCGGTACGGTCGTGGAGTCCTGGCTCATGGCACTAAGCCCCCCTCGGTGGTCGCGTCCTCTCGGTCCTGCACGTTTCCCCTCGGTCCTGAACGGTTCCCCCGCCGGTCATGGCCAAGATCGAATCTACTGTGTCGCGTGTGGTCGCCGTGACCAGTTCACCACCCGCCACTATGTCGACATGACAACTTGGCGCGAAGCATTCGATCACGAAGCGTTGCACTCGTAGCCCTCGCTGTGAAGTACGCCTTGTGCGGACACCCACTTCCCGTAGGGGGTACGTGCGTCCCGGACCCCTTTCCACGCTGGCCGGACGGGTGTTGAGCACGGCGTTTGCCAAGGAAAGAAGTGTGGCCGGAAGTTGGCTGAAAACAAGCGGGCGCAGACGTACGGATGCGTCATACGACCGGCGTACGTCCCGCTCGTACTTCTTCAGGGCTCATGCGGCCGTCTCCATCGCTTGAGCGGCGCTATAGCGGCGCTCCATCGGCGCTGAGTACGCGGAGCGCTACGCACCGCTTCCCCGGCTCCGGGCCATTCCGGTCGGCCCTCAGACGCGGCGGCCGCCCCGGTGCGCGCCGATCCCCGTACGGCCGTGGCGGCCCCGGTGCGGGCTGACGCCGTCCGCGCCCAGCCGGGCCGCGGTGCGCTCGGCGTGGCGCAGCAGGGCGCGGCTGGCGGCCGTC
The DNA here is from genome assembly GCF_014712245.1 of Streptomyces sp. 5-10. Taxonomy (NCBI): domain Bacteria; kingdom Bacillati; phylum Actinomycetota; class Actinomycetes; order Kitasatosporales; family Streptomycetaceae; genus Streptomyces; species Streptomyces sp. 5-10. Next base: position 38,722 of record NZ_JACVYG010000032.1, on the reverse strand, counting down.
ACGGCGGCGAGGCCGGCGGCGGCCCCCAGGGCGGCGCCGAAGGGCGATCCGCACAGGAGCAGGACGACGGGCACCACGGCGCAGCTGAAGGCCGCCCAGCGGATCACCTCGCTCACCGCGTCGCTAGCGGGGGCCTGGACCTGGGCTCGAAGGGGGCTCGGAGCGTGCGGCCGTCCGGGTGTCCCGGCCCGGCCGCCCGGGGTGCCGCCGGGGGCGTCGTACTCGGGGGCGACGGGCACGGGCAGGGCTCCTCTCGAGCGGCCGGCGAGGTGCCGGCGGGGGCTCGACGCGGGGGTGGCGAGGGGGCGGCGGGCGGGGGATCCGGGCAGGTGAGCGGGGCGGGCCGGGGCCGCCGCACCCGGTGTCGCTACTACAACGCCCGGCCCGCCCCCAGGTCACTGCCGGGCGGCCGCACGGCGTACCGCGGCGGCCCCGCCGGGCCGGGGTCCGGGCCGGGGTCCGGGCCGACAGGGGACCACTTGGGGCATTGCGTTACGGGCCGCCCTCCGGCATGCTCCGGGGAACGCTTCGGGCGGCTCCGCTCCCGTGGCGACCTCTGGGCAGGTGGTGAATGCCGCCGTACCCTTGGGGGTAAGGGCTTGGAAAGATGAATCCCGGACGGATTTCGACCCCTCGAGACCGCCCCCGAGCTCCAGCGGAGCTCAAGTCCCCCGACAACCCCCTACCTGAGCCCCCGCCGATCCCTCCGCACGAGGACATCCTTCGCCGAGACACCGATGGCCGGTTACGAAATCCCCGAACCCGCGGACCGCAAGCGGGTCGCCGATCACATGGCGCACCCCGAAGCGGCGGAAGAAACACGTCATTCCTGCGATCCAGCGTTCCAGCACGGTGTTGTGGTGGGATTCGACGGCTCCATGTCGAGCGAGCGAGCCCTCGCCTACGCGATCGGCATGGCCCGGCGCTCCGGCTCGGGGCTGATCATCGTCCATGTGGCCAACCGGCTGCCGACGACGGTCTGGGCGGGCTGTGAGCCGCCGGTCTTCGTCGACGTCCCCGATCACCGCACCGAGGTGCTGGGGCTCGAGCTGGCCTGCGCCGATCATCTCTCCGAGGTGCCCTGGATCCTCGTCGAACGGGGCGGGGACATCTGCCATGAGCTGGAGGAGGTCGGCCGGGAGTACGCGGCCGACGCCATCGTGGTGGGCTCCACGCACGGGCTGGTGGGGCGGATCTTCGGCTCGGTCGCGGGGCGGCTCGCGCGGCGGGCGCAGCGGCCCGTCGTCGTCATCCCCTGACCATCCGACCGTCTGACCGTCCGTCCGTCGTCGTCTTCTGGGCGTCCGCGCGCCGTCGCCCCCCTGAGCGCGTCCGCGCGTCGTCACCCCTGAGCGTCTGCGTGCCGTCATCCCCTGAGCGCCCTCGGGCCTCTTCTCGCGGGCCGTCCTGCCCATCCCGCCGCCCTTCCTGCCCGCTCTTCCGGGCCGTCCTGGCTGCTTCCTGGGCCCTTCGGCCCTTCTGGGTTCGCTTGAGTCCCTGAGACTCTGGACGCACGGCACCCGGCGCGCCTCCTCGTCAAGCGATGTTGTTCATTCCGAAACCTCTGCCGTCGGCACGACATGGCGCGGGGGCCTGGAACCGGACACCCTCAACTCCCCTTGACCGCAGGTGAGATGGCGTCAAGTCCGCTTGACAACGGACGAACCTACCCGTGCGTAGAGGTGGATTGTGCGTTTGTGAGGGGTACAAACCGTTCGATCGTGCTGTCGCGCGGGAAGTGACGGTTCCCGCGCGACGGCCAGCCGCCGGCGTATGAGAGGCGACGTCGGCGAAGGGGAGGCGGCCCCCGCGTGCGTGGTGGCACACGCGGGGGACCGCCGAGGGATCCACCGAGGGATCCGTCGAGGTCGCGGGCGGTGCGGGCCTATTCGACCGTCACCGACTTGGCGAGGTTGCGGGGCTTGTCGATGTCCCGGCCGAGCGCCAGCGCCGTGTGGTAGGCGAGCAGTTGGAGCGGAATGCCCATCAGGATCGGGTCGAGCTCCACCTCGTTGCGGGGGACCACGATCGTGTGGTCCGCCTTCTCCTGCTCCCGGTGGGCCACGGCCAGGATCCGGCCGCTGCGGGCCTTGATCTCCTCCAGCGTCGCGCGGTTCTTCTCCAGCAGGTCGTCGTCCGGCAGGACCGCCACGGTGGGCACCTCGGGCTCGATCAGCGCGAGCGGCCCGTGCTTGAGCTCGGAGGCCGGGTACGCCTCGGCGTGGACGTAGGAGACCTCCTTCAGCTTCAGGGACGCCTCGCGCGCCACCGGGTAGCCGCGGACCCGTCCGACGAACATCATGCTCTTTGCGTTCGCATATTCCGCGGCGAGCTTTTTGATCTCCTCCTCGCCGCGCAGCACCTCGGCGATCTGCTCCGGCAGCTTGCGCAGCCCGGCGATGATCCGCTTGCCGTCGGCGACCGAGAGGTCGCGGATCCGGCCCAGGTGGAGGGCGAGCAGGGCGAAGGCGACGGCGGTGTTGGTGAAGCACTTGGTGGAGACGACGCACACCTCAGGACCGGCGTGGACGTACACCCCGCCGTCCGTCTCCCGGGCGATCGCGCTGCCCACGACATTGACCACGCCCAGCACCCGCGCGCCCTTGCGCTTGAGCTCCTGGACGGCGGCCAGCGTGTCGTAGGTCTCGCCGGACTGGCTGACCGCGATGTAGAGGGTGTCCGGGTCCACCACCGGGTTGCGGTAGCGGAACTCGCTCGCGGGCTCCGCGTCCGCCGGGATCCGGGCCAGTTCCTCGATCAGCTGGGCGCCGATCAGGCCCGTGTGGTACGCCGAACCACAGCCGAGGATCTTGACCCGGCGCACCCCGCGCGCCTCGCGGGCGTCCAGGTTGAGCCCGCCCAGGCGGACGGTGGAGAAGCGGTCGTCGATCCGCCCGCGCAGCACCCGGTCCACGGCGTCGACCTGCTCGTGGATCTCCTTGTGCATATAGGTGTCGTGGCCGCCCATGTCGTACGACTCGGCCTCCCACTCCACGGTGGTGGGGGAGGTGGAGGTGCGGCTGCCCTCGGTGGTGTAGGTGCGGTAGTCGTCGGCCTTGAGGGTGGCCATCTCGCCGTCGTCCAGGGTGACCACCTGGCGGGTGTGGCTGACCAGCGCGGCGACGTCCGAGGCGACGAACATCTCCTTCTCGCCGATGCCGAGCACCACCGGCGAGCCGTTGCGGGCGACGACGATGCGGTCGGGGAAGTCCGCGTGCAGCACGGCGATGCCGTAGGTGCCCTCGACCATCGCCAGCGCGTGGCGGACCTTCTCCTCCAGGGTGGGCGCCTGGGAGCGGCCGATGAGGTGGGCGAGCGTCTCGGAGTCGGTGTCGGAGACCAGCTCCACGCCGTCGGCGGCCAGCTTGGCGCGCAGATCGGCGGCGTTGTCGATGATGCCGTTGTGGACGATGGCGACCTTGCCGTCCGCGTCCAGATGCGGATGGGCGTTGATGTCGTTGGGCGCGCCGTGGGTGGCCCAGCGGGTGTGGGCGATGCCGGTGGTGCCCGCGAACCGCTTGGGCAGCTTGGCCTCGAGGTCCCGGACCCGGCCCTTGGCCTTGGCGGTCTTCAGCCCGGCGCTCTGGGTGCCCTTGGCGGGCTTGCCCTGGATCGCCAGCCCCGCGGAGTCATAGCCGCGGTACTCCAGTCGCTGCAGCCCCTCCAGCAGCAGCGGTGCCACATCGCGTTTCCCGATGTATCCGACGATTCCGCACATGGTGTTCAGGCCCTCCCATTGGATCGCTCGTGCATGCTCGTGCTCGTGTCCGGCGGTGGCGGCCGCCGTCGTGGACCGGCGTCGTACCGGCGTCATGCCGGTGCGCACCAGTGCGCACCAGTGCGTACAGGTGCGTACCGGCGTGGTCAGCCGTAGACGATGCGGCGCAGCTGGCGCAGCGAGAGTTCGGGCGGGGCCACCGCGCGGTACGGCAGCTCGGCCGTGATCCGCTCGAAGATGTCCGCGTTGGTCAGCCCGCCGGACTGGAGCTCGCGGTGGCGGCGCCGGACGAACTCCTCCGTCGTCTCGTCGAAGTACGCCAGGACGTCCAGCACCACCCGGCCCGCCTCGCCGCGGCTGAGCGGCGTACTGCGGACCAGGTGGTCGATAAGGTCATCGTGGGACATACGGCGGTCGAGCATCCGTAGATACTGCGATGCGGCGCGGTGTTTCGCAACATTCCTGCCCGATATCGGGCAGGGTTGGGCCTCGGTGACGGAAAATCCGGCCCTCGGCGGCGGGGGAACCGTCTTCCAGGCGCGGGGAAACCGTCCCTCGGTCGCGGGGGAGCCGTCTCTCAGGCGCGGGGAAACCGTCCCTCGGTCGCGGGGGAGCCGTCTCTCAGGCGCCGGAGAAGCGGCGGAGCACGGCCTGTTTGGCGGTGGTGAACTCCTCCTCGGTGAGGATCCCGCTCTGGTGAAGATCGCCGAGTTCGCGCAGCCGTCGCAGCAGGACGTCGTGATCCACCTCACCCTCGTCGCCCCCGGCGGGCGGGGCGTCCGCGGGCGTCGGCTCGGGGGCGGGGGCGGGGGCGGGCGGCTGGGCGGCGAGCGCCTTCGCGGGGGCGCCCGGATGCGGCATCCGCGCCATGACGGCCGCCGCGACCAGCGCCATCAGCGGATCCTTCTTGAATCCGTACAGCACCACGGCGTGCGGGTCGTACTTGGGCGCGGCCGTCGCCGTGGCCTTCGCCGTGACGAAGCGGAGGTAGCCGTTCTCCAGCCCGGCGGCCGGGACCCACTCCACCATCTCCAGGTCGGGCAGGAGGATCGTGCGGGGACCGCCGGACTTCTTCGACTCCTCGGTCTTCCAGTTCCAGTCCAGCCGGACCCGCTCCCCGTCGAAGGAGGCCGTGGCGTCGCCCGCCGACGCCGAGATCGGCACCGAGGGGCCGGGCAGCACATAGCGGTCGCAGGGGCCGGGCGGCACCTGCTCCAGGGTCAGCGCCTGGCGGACCTCGTCGACCAGATACTCGGCCAGGTCCCTGCGCTCCGGCTCCACCGAGAGCTGATACGGATCGGCGGCATCCGGCAGCTTGCCGCCCGTGGCCTGGAGCACCGGGTCCGCCCCCTCGCGCAGGCGCAGCCGCAGCCGGCCCGACTTCCGCCCCGGCTCGTAGGCCACCCCGGCCAACGCCACCAGGGGGACGGTCAGTTCGCCGAGCGCCTGCCGTACGGCGTGCACGCCGCGGTCCCGTCCCGGGACGATCCGGATCGCTTCCCCGTCAAAACTCCAGGCGCCATCGCGCTGGGTGATTTCCGCCATGCGGTGAATTCTGACAGGCGCTCAGCGACACATTGGTCTACACCTTGACCGCAACTGACCCTCGCGGTACCCAAGATGCCACGTTTCGTTGAAGGGATCCCCTGTGAGACGACGCCGTGCTCGACTTCTGTGTTCCCTGCTGCTGACCGTGGTGGCCGGGGCGGGGACCGCAGCCTCCTCCGCCTCCGCTTCTCCGGCTTCTCCCTGGTCCTCTCGCCCGTCCTCCGCTTCCGCCACTTCCTCCGCTTCCGCCCAAGGCGCCGCCGCGGCCGCACCGACCCCGCTGGACCGGGTCGTGCCCGCGCCCGCGTCCGTACGGCCCGCGGCGGGCTCGTACGCGATTCGCCCCGACGCCCGCATCCGGGTGTCCGGCTCCGACGGCTCGGCGCGCCCGGCGCGTCGGGTGGGCGACTACCTGGCGCGGGTGCTGCGTCCCGCCACCGGCTTTTCGCTGCCCGTCACCACGCGGTCGGGTGACGACGGCATCCGGCTGCGGCTGACGCCCAAGGCGGCCGGGGTGCGGACACTGGGCGAGGAGGGGTACCGGCTCCAGGTCACCGGCCGCGCGATCACCCTCACCGCACGCGCCTCCGCCGGGCTGTTCCACGGCGTCCAGACGCTGCGGCAGCTGCTGCCCGCGTCCATCGAGCGCACCACCCGGCAGCCGGGCCCCTGGCGGGTCTCCGGCGGCACCATCACCGATGTGCCGCGCTACGCCTGGCGGGGCGCGATGCTCGATGTCTCGCGGCACTTCTTCGGTGTGGACCAGGTCAAGCGCTATATCGACCAGCTGGCCCTCTACAAGATCAACAAGCTGCATCTGCATCTCTCGGACGACCAGGGGTGGCGGATCGCGATCGACTCCTGGCCGAAGCTGGCCAGGCACGGCGGCTCCACACAGGTCGGGGGCGGGCCCGGCGGCTACTACACCAAGGACGACTACCGCGAGATCGTGGCTTACGCGGCCAGCCGTGAGCTGACCGTCGTCCCCGAGATCGACATGCCGGGCCACACCAACGCGGCGCTCGCCTCGTACGCGGAGCTCAACTGCGACGGCGTCGCCCCGCCGCTCTACACCGGCACCGAGGTCGGTTTCAGCTCGCTGTGCGTGCCGAAGGAGGTGACGTACGACTTCGTGGACGACGTCATCCGCGAGCTCGCCGCGCTCACCCCCGGCCGCTATCTCCACATCGGCGGTGACGAGGCCCACTCCACCAGCCATGAGGACTATGTGGCCTTCATGGACCGGGTGCAGCCGGTGGTCGCCAAGTACGGCAAGACGGTGGTCGGCTGGCACCAGCTGACCGGTGCGCACCCCGCGAAGGGCGCGATCGCCCAGTACTGGGGGACGAACGGGAGCGAGAAGGAGGTCGCGGACGCGGCCAAGACGGGCACCAAGCTGGTCCTCTCCCCGGCCAACCGCGCCTATCTGGACATGAAGTACGACGCCAATACGCCCCTGGGGCTCGACTGGGCGGGGTACGTCGAGGCGAAGCAGTCCTACGACTGGGACCCGGGCACGTACATCAAGGACGCCCCGGCGTCATCGGTGCTCGGTGTCGAGGCGCCGCTGTGGTCGGAGACCCTCCAGACCAGCCCGCAGATCGAGTACATGGCCTTCCCTCGCCTCCCCGGCATCGCGGAGCTCGGCTGGTCGCCCGCGAGCACGCACGACTGGAGCGACTATCGGATGCGGGTGGCCGCGCAGGGGCCCCGCTGGGATGCGATGGGCATCGCGTACTACCGCTCCCCGCAGATCCCCTGGCCCACGAGCTGAGGCCGCCGCTCGGCCGAGGGCTCCGGGCCTCCGCGTGGCCGAGGGCCCCGGGCCTCCGCTCGGCCGAGGCCCGGGGCTCCGCCCCGCCCAGCGCGGGCCGCGACCTCGACGCTACGGGCGGCCCTGGCGCTAGGTGTGTTGTCCGGTGGCTCGTGACGCCTGCGGCGGGCTGCTTTCCCCTACCCGCCCCTTCCCACAACTGGGGCCCCGCCCCAGCCCCCGGAACCCAGGGGCGGAGCCCCTGCCGCGCGGTGGAACGTCTGCCGTGTGGCGGAGCCCCTGCCGTGTGGCGGAGCCCCTGCCGTGCGGTGGAGGTCCTGCCGTGCGGTGGGGCGCCTGCCTTGTGGCGGGGCCTCTGCCGTGCGGTGGGGCGCCTGCCGTGTGGCGGAGCCTCTGTCGTGCGGCGGGGTCCTGCCGTGTGGCGGAGCGTCTGCCGTGCGGGGGAGCCGCGTATCGGTACTGCTGGTAGGGGCGGGGAGGGGCAGCATCGATGTGTGGCTCCGCCGCGTGGTCTGCCAGACACCCGTAGGGGCGGGGCGCCCCAGTTGGGGCGGGCGCTCGCCGGGTGGGCTCCATTGGTGCTCAGCTCGCGAAGCCCAGCTCTCGGGCGATCAGCGTGCGCTGGACCTCGCTCGTGCCCTCGCCGATCTCCAGGATCTTGGAGTCCCGCCACATCCGGGCCACCGGATACTCGTTCATGAAGCCGTAGCCGCCGTGGATCTGGGTGGCCTCGCGGGCGTTGTCCACCGCTACCTCGGAGGAGTAGAGCTTCGCGATCGACGCCTCCTTCTTGAACGGCTCGCCGAGCACCAGCCGGGACGCCGCGTCGCGCCAGGCCACCCGGGCCATATGGGCGCGCATCTCCATGTCGGCCAGCTTGAACTGGATCGCCTGGTTGGCGCCGATGGGGCGGCCGAACGCCTCGCGGGTCCTGGCGTACGCCACCGACTCGTCCACACAGCCCTGGGCGAGCCCGGTGGCCAGGGCGGAGATCGCGATCCGGCCCTCGTCCAGTATCCGCAGGAACTGGGCGTAGCCCCGGCCCTCCGCGCCCAGCAGGTTCGCGGCCGGGACCCGGCAGTCGGCGAACGACAGCTCGCGGGTGTCCGAGGCGTTCCACCCCACCTTGGAGTAGGGGGCGGCCACGCTGAAGCCGGGGGTGCCGGACGGCACGATGATCGAGGAGATCTCGGGGCGGCCGTCCTCCTTGCGGCCGGTGACGGCGGTGACGGTGACCAGCGCGGTGATGTCCGTACCGGAGTTGGTGATGAAGCACTTGGTGCCGTTGATCACCCACTCGCCCGTGGCCTCGTCCAGCCGGGCCGTGGTGCGGGTGGCGCCCGCGTCCGAGCCGCCGCCAGGCTCGGTCAGGCCGAAGGCGCCCAGGGCCTCCCCGGAGCAGAGCCCCGGCAGCCAGGTGCGCTTCTGCTCCTCCGTGCCGTAGAGGAAGATCGGCATCGCGCCGAGCGAGACCCCCGCCTCCAGGGTGATCGCCACCGAGGAGTCCACCCGGGCCAGCTCCTCCAGGGCGAGGCAGAGCGCGAAGTAGTCCCCGCCCATACCGCCGTACTCCTCCGGGAAGGGCAGGCCGAACAGGCCCATCCGGCCCATCTCGCGGACGATCTCGTACGGGAACTCATGGTGCTCCCAGTACTCCCCGATCTTGGGGGCGACCACATCATGCGCGAACGCCTCTACGGTGCGGCGCAGTTCCTCGTGTTCGGGGCTGAGTCGGTGGTCGATCGGCATGGCTCAGATCTCCTTCTGGGAGAGGGCGCGGACGGTGCGGGACGGGCTGGGCCGGCCCAGATGCCGGGCCATCCACACGCTGGTGGCGGTGAGACGGCCGATGTCGACCCCGGTCTCGATGCCGAGGCCGTCGAGCATCCACACGAGGTCTTCGGTGGCGAGGTTGCCGGTGGCGCTCTTGGCGTACGGGCAGCCGCCGAGGCCGCCGGCGGAGGCGTCGACGGTGGTCACGCCGTGCTCGAGCGCGGCGAGGGTGTTGGCGAGCGCCTGGCCGTAGGTGTCGTGGAAGTGCACGGCCAGCCGGTCGTCGGCGACGCCCGCCTCGTTGAGCGTGTCCAGCAGCTCCCGCACATGGCCCGGAGTGGCCACGCCGATGGTGTCGCCGAGGCTGATCTCGTCGCATCCCATGTCCATCAGCCGGCGGCTGACCGAGACGGTCTGGGAGATCGGGACCGGGCCCTCCCACGGGTCGCCGAAGCACATGGACAGATAGCCGCGCACGGCCGCGCCCGCGTCCTGGGCCTTGGCGACGACCGGCTCGAACATCTCCAGCGCGCCGTCCACCGTGCGATTGAGGTTGGCCTTGGCGAAGGACTCCGTGGCGCTGGCGAAGACGGCGATCTCGCGCGCGCCCAGCGCGAGGGCACGGTCCAGCCCGCGCTCATTGGGCACGAGCACGGGGAGCCGGGCGTCCACGTCGTCGATGAGCGCCATCAGCTCCTCGGCGTCGGCCAGTTGGGGCACCCACTTGGGGTGGACGAAGCTGGTGGCCTCGATGGTGGTGAGACCGGCCTCGGCGAGCCGGTGGATGAACTCGGCCTTGATGGGCGCCGGGACCAGCGCCTTCTCGTTCTGCAGCCCGTCCCGGGGGCCCACCTCGTGGATTCGGACCCGGGTGGGCAGCCCGGGGGCGGGGACGGTCATGGGGAGGGTCATCACTCACGCTCCTCGCTCTGGTGCGGCTCGTGCGGGGTGACGACCGCCAGCAGCTGATCCATGGCGACCGTGCTGCCGGGGGTCACCTCGAGCTCGGTGACGGTGCCGTCGTGCGGGGCGGAGATGAGGTGCTCCATCTTCATCGCCTCGACCACCAGCAGCCCCTGACCGGCGGCGACCTCGTCGCCGACGGCCGCCTTCACGACGGTGACGGTGCCGGGCATGGGCGCGGTCAGCTCCCCGGCGTGCGCCGCGGCGGCCCCGCCCCGCAGCGCCTCCTCCACGGGGTCGTGCCCGACCACGCGCCAGGCGTCCCCGTCCCGCCCCAGCCAGTGGCTCGCGCCGTGCGCGGCATGCCGGAAGCGGTGGGTGACCCCGCCGAGGTCCAGCAGCACGGTGCCCTCGTCGAGGGCGACGAGCCGCGCCCGCATGGCGGCACCCGCGTCGGCCGCCGGGCGCCATGTGGCGTCCGCCCCCGCGTGGGCCGGAGCGGTGGTCGTGCCCGCGCCCGCGTCGGCGGCCGGGCGCGGGTCCGTCGCGCGCGGGGCCGTGTCCACTGCCTCGTGCACCCCGCCGGGGCGGCGGTCCGCCGCCGCGTGATGGGCGGCGGCAGCCCGCTCGTCCACCTCCGCTTTCGGGGCGCACACACTGGCGCCGGTGACGGCGGAGCCGGGGCTGGTCCGGGTGGCCGGGCCCTCCGCGCCGCCTTCGCCCGGGGCGCCCAGGGGTGGGGTGGCCTCGGCCGCCGCGTCCTGTGGCCCACCGGGCCGGTCCGTGGTGGGGGCGGCCGCCGCCCAGGTGCTGCCGTCGGGGTGCTCGATGCGGACCTCCGCCTCGTGCGCGCGGCCGCGCACGCGGACCGTCACCGGGGGGTGGCCCGCTACGCGGAGGCGGTGGACCGTCCAGGCGGGGTCGCCGCCGAGGCGCCAGCCGGTCGGCACCGAGAACGGATCGACCCACACGTCCGCGGCCGGGCCGCCGAGGCCGGAGCCGCCGGGCTCCGGGCGCCCACCGGATCCGCCGCCACGCGGAGCGGCGGGCTCCAGGGCCGCCTGGCGCAGCAGGGCCGCCGTCGCGTAGACCTCCTCCGGTATGGCCGCCGGGATCAGCTGGGCCGCCGCGCGGTCGACCAGGCCCGTGTCGAGCTCGCCCGAGGCGACCGCGGGGTGGGCGGCCAGACGGCGCAGAAAGCCGGTGTTGGTGTCCACGCCGAGGACGGTCAGGGAGCCGAGGGCGGCGCGCAGCCGGCGCAGGGCGGTGGGGCGGTCGGGGCCATGGGCGATGACCTTGGCGAGCATCGGGTCGTAGACCGTGCCGACCTCGGTGCCCTGGCTCAGCCCGGAGTCGACCCGCACCCCCTCGCCCTCCGGCTCGTCCAGCGCCAGCACAGTGCCGGCCGAGGGCAGGAAGTCCACCCGGCCGTCGGCCGCCGCGCGGGCGGTCTCGGCGCAGATACGGGCCTCCACCGCATGGCCCGCGAAGGCGATCTCGTCCTGCCCGAACGGCAGCGGCTCGCCCGCGGCGACGCGCAGCTGCCACTCCACCAGGTCCAGGCCGGGCCGCCCGCCGACCGACACCGTCAGCTCGGTCACCGGATGCTCCACCTGGAGCCGGGTGTTCATCTCCATGAAGCAGTACGCCGACGGATCGTCGCCCGGCACGATGAACTCGACCGTGCCCGCGCCCACATAGCCGCACGACCGGGCCGCCGCCACCGCGGCCTCGCCCATCCGCGCCCGGGTGGCCTCGTCCAGCAGTGGGCTGGGCGCCTCCTCGATGATCTTCTGATGGCGGCGCTGGAGCGAGCACTCGCGCTCCCCGAGGTGGACCACATGCCCCTGACCGTCCGCCAGCACCTGGATCTCGATGTGCCGGGGCCGGTCGATCCAGCGCTCCACCAGCAGCGTGTCATCGCCGAAGGCGCCGCGCGCCTCCCGCCGGGCGGCCGCGATCTCGTCGGCGAGCAGCGCCTCGTCGCGGACCAGCCGCATGCCCTTGCCGCCGCCGCCCGCCGAGGGCTTCAGCAGCACCGGCGTCCCGATCTCCCGTGCGGCGGCGGTGAGCTGCTCGTCCGTCAGCCCGCTGCCCGAGGAGCCGGGCACCACCGGCACCCCGGCCGCGCGCACGGTCTCCTTGGCGCGGATCTTGTCGCCCATCAGCTCGATGGCCCCGGCGGGCGGGCCGATGAAGGCGAGCCCGGCGTCGGCGCAGGCGCGGGCGAACGCCCCGTTCTCCGCGAGGAAGCCATAGCCGGGGTGGACGGCCTGGGCGCCGGTGCGGGTCGCGGCCTCCAGCAGTCGCTCGATGGACAGATAGCTCTCCGCGGCGGGCGCGGGGCCGATCCGCACCGCCGTGTCCGCCTCGCGCACATGGCGGGCGTCCGCGTCCGCGTCGCTGTAGACGGCGACCGAGCGCACCCCGAGCCGCCGCAGGGTGCGGATGACGCGCACGGCGATCTCGCCGCGGTTGGCCACCAGGACGGTGTCGAACATCGCGGGCGACGGGCCGGTCGCCTTCGTGGCACTCATCGGGTGCATCCCCCTCACATCCGGAAGACGCCGTAGCCGGGCGCCACGGGTTCGGCGGCCGTACGGCCGGGCAGCGGTGCGTTGGCACAGGCCGTAAGGGCGAGGCCGAGCACCGTGCGGGTCTCCAGGGGGTCGATCACGCCGTCGTCCCACAGCCGGGCGGTGGCGTAATAGGCGTTTCCCTGCGTCTCGTACTGCTCGCGGACCGGGGCCCGGAACGCCTCCTCTTCCTCGGCGCTCCACTCCTCGCCGCGCGCCTCCATCTGGTCGCGCTTGACGGTGGCGAGCACGGAGGCGGCCTGCTCACCGCCCATTACGGAGATCTTGGCGTTGGGCCACATCCACAGGAAGCGCGGCGAATAGGCCCGGCCGCACATCGAGTAGTTGCCCGCGCCGTAGGAACCGCCGATGACGACGGTGAGCTTGGGGACGCGGGTGCAGGCCACGGCGGTGACCATCTTGGCGCCGTGCTTGGCGATACCGCCCGCCTCGTAGCTGCGGCCCACCATGAACCCCGAGATGTTCTGCAGGAAGACCAGGGGGATGCCGCGCTGGTCGCACAGCTCGATGAAGTGGGCGCCCTTCTGGGCCGATTCGGAGAACAGGATGCCGTTGTTGGCGACGATGCCCACCGGATGGCCCATGATCCGGGCGAAGCCCGTGACCAGCGTGGTGCCGAACTCGGCCTTGAACTCGGCGAACCGCGAGCCGTCCACCACCCGCGCGATGACCTCCCGCACGTCGTACGGCGTCCGCGAGTCGACCGGGACCGCCCCGTAGAGCCCCGCCGGGTCCACCGCGGGCTCCTCGGAGGGCTCCAGCGGCCACGGCGGCGACCCCTGCCGCATCGGGGACGGCGGCAGGGTGGCGACGATGGAGCGGACGATCCGCAGCGCGTGGGGGTCGTCCTCGGCCAGGTGGTCGGTCACGCCCGAGACCCGGGAGTGGACCTCGCCGCCGCCCAGCTCCTCCGCCGAGACGACCTCACCGGTGGCCGCCTTCACCAGCGGCGGCCCGCCCAGGAAGATCGTGCCCTGCCCGCGCACGATCACGGCCTCGTCGCTCATCGCCGGGACATACGCCCCGCCCGCCGTACAGGACCCCATCACGGCCGCGACCTGCGGAATCCCGGAGCCGGACAGCCGCGCCTGGTTGTAGAAGATCCGCCCGAAGTGGTCGCGGTCCGGGAAGACCTCGTCCTGCATGGGGAGGAAGGCACCGCCGGAGTCGACCAGATAGACGCACGGCAGGTGGTTCTCCAGCGCGACCTCCTGGGCGCGCAGATGCTTCTTCACCGTCATCGGGTAATACGTGCCGCCCTTGACCGTGGCGTCATTGGCGACCACGACCACCTCGCGGCCCGACACCCGCCCGATCCCGGCGATCACCCCCGCCGCCGGGGCCTGGCCCCCGTACATCCCCTCGGCCGCGAGCGGTGCCAGCTCCAGGAACGGGGAGCCCGGATCCAGCAGTGTGTCCACCCGGTCGCGCGGCAGCAGCTTGCCGCGCGCGGTGTGCCGCGCCCGCGCCTTCTCCCCGCCGCCCAGGCGCGCCACGGCCAGCTTCTCGCGCAGCCGCGCGGCCAGCTCGCGGTGCCCGGCCTCATTGGCCTGCCAGGCGTCGGACCCCGGGTCGGCGCCGCTGCGCAGCGCCGGTGCCTGCTCCATGGCTACGAGCCCCCTCGTTCGGTCCCGCTCGGTACCGTTAGTGAACGTTAACTACTCCCCACCAGGTTAACGACCACTAACCCCGCTGTCTAGAATTGCGTCCATGAGCACGCAAGCACCCGCCCCGAGCCGCCGTGAGCAGATCCTCAAGGAGGCCGCCCGCCTCTTCGCCGAGCGCGGCTTCCACGGCGTCGGCGTCGATGAGATAGGCGCCGCGGTCGGCATCAGCGGCCCCGGTCTCTACCGCCACTTCCCCGGCAAGGAGGCGATGCTGGCCGAGCTGCTCGTCGGGATCAGCGGCCGGCTGCTGACGGGCGGCAAGCGGCGGGCCGCGGAGGGGGAGGGGGCGGGGCGCGCCCCCGCGGAGGTGCTGGACTCGCTGATCGAGGGGCATATCGACTTCGCCCTCGACGACCGTCCGCTGATCATCCTCCACGACCGCGAGCTCGACCGGCTCCGGGACACCGACCGCAAGCTGGTGCGCTCCCTCCAGCGGCAGTACGTGGAGCTGTGGGTCGAGGTGGTGCGCAAGGTCTACCCCCGGCTCGCCGAGGCCGAGGCCCGCGCGTGTGTCCACGCCGTCTTCGGGCTGCTCAACTCCACGCCCCACCTCGGCCGCCCCGGAGCCCTCCCGGGGCGCGCGGCCACCGCCGCCCTGCTGCACCGGCTGGCCCTGGGCGCCTTCGACGGCGCCCATGGCGCGGACGGCGCGGCGAGTGAGCCGAAGGGGCGCGCCGCTGTCGGCGAGCAGGGCGCGCGCAGGTCCTGATGTGTGATCGACATGCGGCTGCCGCCGCGCGGAGGACCGAGCACGTTCGAGTCGTCGACAGGGGACACCTCCCAGCGGTAGCCGGGGGAGAGTCGAGCCCTATAAGGCTGGACAGGCTGGGTAACTCGCGGGTAGCTTTCACTGAGCAAGCGCTTAGGTGAGCGTTGCCAAGCCATCATTGAGGAATCACGACGGCGGCCGGGCGGATCCGCGGGAGCGGCGGCGGCTTAGCCGCGAGGAGGGCCGCCAAAATGCGCCGCACGGTGTTCAACGAGGACCACGAGGCGTTCCGGGAGACCATCCGCGACTTCATCGCGGCCGAGGTCGTGCCGTACTACGACGCGTGGCGGGAGGCCGGCCAGGCCCCGCGCGAGTTCTACAAGAAGCTCGGTGAGCTCGGTGTCTTCGGCATCGAGGTGCCCGAGGAGTACGGCGGGGCCGGCGAGACCAGCTTCAAGTTCAACGCCGTCATCACCGAGGAGACCGCCCGCGCCGGGGTCAGCTTCGGTGGCAGCAGCGTCCACACCGCGCTGTGCCTGCCGTACCTGCTCAAGTACGCCAACGAGGAGCAGAAGCGGCGCTGGCTGCCCTCCTTCGTCACCGGCGACATGATGACCGCCATCGCCATGACCGAGCCCGGCACCGGCTCCGACCTGGCGGGCATGAAGACCACCGCCAAGCTCTCCGAGGACGGCACCCACTACGTCCTCAACGGCGCCAAGACCTTCATCACCGGCGGCGTCCTGGCCGACCGGGTGCTGGTCTGCGCCCGCACCGCCCCGCCCACCCCCGAGGACCGCCGCGGCGGCATATCCATCCTCGTGGTGGACACCAAGAGCGAGGGCTACGCGGTCGGCCGCAAGCTGGAGAAGCTGGGCCTGAAGACCTCCGACACCGCCGAGCTCTCCTTCACCGACGTCAAGGTGCCGGTGGAGGACCTGCTGGGCGAGGAGGGCAAGGCGTTCGGCTACCTCGCCCACAACCTGCCGCAGGAGCGCCTGGGGATCGCCGTCGGGGCGTACGCACAGGCCGCGGCCGCTGTACGGTTCGCCACCGAGTACGTCCGGGACCGTACGGTCTTCGGCCAGCCGGTGGCGTCGTTCCAGAACACCAAGTTCGTGCTCGCCGACTGCAAGTCCGAGGTGGACGCGATGCAGGCGGTCGTGGACCGGGCCCTGGACGCGCACGACGCCGGTGAGCTGACCGCCGCCGACGCCGCCTCCGCCAAGCTCTTCACCACCGAGCGCGCCGCCGTCGTCATCGACAGGTGCCTGCAGCTCCACGGCGGCTACGGCTACATGATGGAGTACCCCATCGCCCGGCTGTACGCGGACACCCGCGTCAACCGGATCTACGGCGGCACCAGCGAGGTCATGCGGTCCATCGTCGCCAAGTCCATGGGTCTGTGACGACCGTCATGACCAGGGGCAACAGGGCCGCAATACGGGTCTGCAAGACTGCTTGAATCATGAGTGACGCACTTCAGGGCCTCCTCGATCTGCTCGACCTCGAGCAGATTGAGGAGGACATCTTCCGTGGCACCAGCGACGCCGCACCCCTCGTACCGCGGGTCTTCGGCGGTCAGGTCGCCGCCCAGGCCCTGGTCGCCGCGGGGCGCACCGTGCCCGAGGACCGCTCGGCGCATTCGCTGCACGCGTACTTCCTGCGGCCCGGCGACCCCGGGGCGCCCATCGTCTACACGGTCGACCGGATCCGGGACGGCCACTCCTTCACCACCCGCCGGGTGGTCGCCGTCCAGCACGGACAGCCGATCTTCCATCTCTCGGCCTCCTTCCAGCTGTACGAGGACGGCCTCGAGCACCAGGAGCCGATGCCGGACGTCCCCGACCCGCTCTCCCTGCCCACCGCCGAGGAGCTGCTGCCCCGCTATGAGCACCTCTTCCTCGGCCCCGGGGTGACCGAGCGGATGCTCCAGGCGCGGGCCGCGGTCGATGTGCGGTACGTGGACGAGCCGCCGTTCGGCAGCGTCGGACGGCCGCGCGAGCCCAAGTCGCAGGTTTGGTTCCGGACCGACGGCAAACTGGACGGCGCCGCCGACCACCCCCTGCTCCACGTCTGCCTGGCGACCTATGTCTCCGACATGACGCTGCTGGACTCCGTGCTGCTCGCCCATGGGCGCGGCGGCTGGGCGGTCGGCGACATCGTCGGGGCCAGCCTGGATCACGCCATGTGGTTCCACCGGCCGTTCCGGGTGGACGACTGGCTGCTGTACGACCAGGAGAGCCCCTCCGCGTCCGGCGGACGCGGGCTCGCCAAGGGCCGTATCTTCACCGCCGACGGGCGGCTGGCCGTCTCCGTGATCCAGGAGGGGGTCATGCGGGTGCCGCGCGGGAAGAGCGGGAAGAAGTGAACGCGGCGGCCCGGAGCCGTCGGAAACCGGGCCGCCGGGACCAGCCCGTCAGAACTGGGCCGTCAGCCCCGCCGCGTCCAGCAGGTACGCCGTCATCGCGTCGTAGAACCTCGGGTTGGTGACGTGGTCGTCCAGCGGGACCACCACCGACAGCGTCCCCTCGGACTCGCCGAGGAAGAGCGCCGGGTCGTTGCAGTCCGCGTAGCCCACCGCGTCGATGCCCCGCTGCCCCGCGCACCCCGCCCAGCCGTGGTCGGCGACCACCAGATCGGGCAGCGGCCGCCCCTCGTGGGCCAGCCCGTCGAGGATCGCCGCCATGGGCGCGGGGGAGTGGGTGTGCCACAGCGTGGCGCCCCGCTCCAGCATCGCCACATCGCAGAACTGGAAGACGTACCCCTCGTCCGCCTGCAGCCCGCCCGGGATCTCCACGATCTCGCACCCGGCGGCCCGCAGCGCCGCCGCCGTGGCCCGGTGGACCTCCAGCAGCCCGCCCGGGTGCCCGGTGGCGAACAGCACCCGCTCGCTCGCCTCCGCCGCCTTCCGCAGCACCGACGCCATCCGGTCCAGCGCGCCGACCGTCAGCTCCGGGTCGATGGTGTCCTGCCCCGAGCGGTGCTGCGGGTCGTCCACCACACCGCACCGCTCGGCCATGACCGCCAGCACGTCCTGCTCATCGGTCCAGCGGTCGCCCAGCTCCAGGCCCAGCCAGTAGTGGCGGTCGCCGTTCGCGAGCTTGCGGTAGTGGGAGAGGTTGTTCTCACGAGGGGTGGCGACGTCGCCCGCGATGCGCGTACGGACGAGATGGTCGATCAGTTCGGCACGGCTGGGCACGGCGCTGGGTATCGGCATGTGGCCCATTGTCGCCTCTCCGACGGGGGAATGGGGACATCCACCGTCGGTCGGGCCTGACGCGATCATGGCGAAATGCCGGATGTCCGCCCGGACGGCCGCCGCATGTCCGCCCGGACAGCCGCTGCCCGGGCCCCGCACCGGCCCTCACGGCCGGGCCGTCAGGACCGGGCCTGACGGCGGGGCCGACGGCTCCTGGCGGGGCGACGGGCGGCCTGGCCCGCACGGCGCGGCTGCGGCGGCACGGGCGCGCTGATGGTCACGGGAACGCCGGAGGGATCCTGCGCGCCGGTGATACGGGTGAGTTCGGGGTCGGCGGAGTGGACCCGGGCGGTCCGGGGAGTGATGCCCGCGTCGGCCATGAGACGGACCATGTCCCGGCGCTGGTCCGGAGTGACCAGCG
This sequence comes from Streptomyces sp. 5-10, assembly GCF_014712245.1. Taxonomy (NCBI): domain Bacteria; kingdom Bacillati; phylum Actinomycetota; class Actinomycetes; order Kitasatosporales; family Streptomycetaceae; genus Streptomyces; species Streptomyces sp. 5-10. The sequence continues at coordinate 20,410 of NZ_JACVYG010000032.1, read as the reverse complement.
TGATGACGCTGCCGGATCCGCCCGCACGGGCGGTACGGCCACCACGGTGCAGATAGTCCTTGTGGTCCGCGGGCGGGTCGACATTGACGACGAGATCGAGATCGTCCACATGAATGCCCCGGGCGGCGACGTTCGTGGCCACCAGCGCGGTGACATGGCCGGACTTGAAGTGGTCCAGGGTCCGGGTGCGCTGCGGCTGGGACTTGCCGCCGTGCAGCGCGGCCGCCCGTACGCCGCTGGTCAGCAGATGCCGGGTCAGCCGGTCGACGCCGCGCTTGGTGTCCAGGAACAGGATGACGCGGCCGTCCCTGGCGGCGACCCGGGTGACGACGGAGCGCTTGTCGGTGTCCTCGATGTGCAGCACATGGTGCTCCATCGTGGTGACGGCACCGGCGGACGGGTCGAGCGAGTGCACGGCCGGGTCGTGGAGGAACTGGCGCACCAGCAGGCCGATGTTGTGGTCGAGGGTCGCGGAGAACAGCAGGCGCTGGCCGTCGGCGGGGACCTGCCGCAGCAGCCGGGTCACCTGGGGCAGGAAGCCCATGTCGGCCATTTGGTCGGCCTCGTCGAGGACCGTGACGGACACCTGGTCCAGTCGGCAGTCGCCGCGTTCGATCAGGTCCTGGAGGCGTCCGGGGGTCGCGATGACCACCTCCGCGCCGCCGCGCAGGGCCTCGGCCTGGCGGTTGATGGACACTCCGCCGACCACGGTGGTCGGGCGCAGCCGCAGCCGCCGGGCGTAGGGGGTGAGCGCGTCGGTGACCTGCTGGGCCAGCTCCCGGGTGGGGACCAGCACCAGGGCGAGGGGGCGGCCGGGCTCCGCGCGCCGCCCGGCGGTGCGGGCCAGCAGGGCGAGGCCGAAGGCGAGGGTCTTGCCGGAGCCGGTGCGGCCACGGCCCAGGACGTCCCGGCCGGTGAGGGCGTTGGGGAGGGCGGCCGCCTGGATCGGGAAGGGCACGGTGACGCCCTGCTGGGCCAGCTCGGCGAGCAGTTCCTCCGGCATGTCGAGCTCGGAGAACGACGTGACGGCGGGCAGTACCGGGGCGGAGCCGGGCGGCAGGGCGAATTCGTTTCCGCCGTCCTTTCCGCGGGCGTTTCCGCCGGTGGAGCGGGGACGGCCCTTGCCGGTGGAGCGGGAGGGTGCGGGTTTTTTGCGGTACGAGCGGGCGGATCGGCTCAATGTGGTGCCTTCTGCTGGGCGCGGTCTGCGGAAACGCGGACGAGCCGGGGCCCCGCACCCCTTCAGGCACGGGCCCCGGCTCGTGACAGGCGCTGCGATCAGGCGGGAACGATGTTCTCGGCCTGCGGGCCCTTCTGGCCCTGGGTGACGTCGAAGGTCACCTTCTGGCCTTCCTGCAGCTCACGGAAGCCGCTGGTGGCGATGTTCGAGTAGTGGGCGAAGACGTCGGCGCCGCCGCCGTCCTGCTCGATGAAGCCGAAGCCCTTTTCCGCGTTGAACCACTTCACGGTGCCAGTAGCCATGTCCTTCTCCTTCATATGGGGTCGGTCCGGAATGCACAGGGAATGCATCCCGAGTCGCCGAAATGACCCCATCCGGAAATGACCGGCAAAAACGAGAAATGCGCCTGACGCTACATACCGTCAGGCGCACACAGAGTTCATGGGTACCAAAACTGCAACTGAAGGAGATCCTATCACGTACGGCCTCGGAGTGGCGGAGGCGTGTGGCGTGGGGGCGTGGACGGCGAGTGGGTGGTGCCTGACCGCCGCGGCGCGGGGCGGCAAAGTTAAGTGTTGACTTATATAAGCGGCGGCTGGCATAGTCCGGGCGTGCACGCACTCGATGTCCTCGGAGACCCCGTCCGGCGCCGGATATTGGAGCTGCTCGCCGAGGGGGAGCGATCCTCCGGCGAGGTCAGCTCCGTCGTCCGGGCCGAGTTCGGCATCTCGCAGCCCGCCGTCTCGCAGCATCTGCGGGTGTTGCGGGAGGCCGGATTCGCCTCCGTACGGGCCGAGGGCACACGGCGGTTGTACGCCGTCGAGGCCGCGCCCCTGCGGGAGGTCGACCGGTGGCTCGACCGGTTCCGGGGCTTCTGGGAGCAGCGGCTGGACGCGCTGGGGACGGAACTGGCGCGGGGCAAGCGGCAGCGGCGGCTCGACGAGGGGCGCGGCGGCGGCAGCGGAACCGATGCGGAGACATGACTCATGAGCGAGATCGTCGATCAGATCAACCACGTCCATCGCGAGGTCGGCACCCGTGAGGTGCCCGACGGCGAGGCCCGTACCGTCCTGCTGCGGCGCACCTACGACGCCGCGATCGCGGACGTCTGGGACGCATGCACCGACCCGGAGCGGATCAGCCGCTGGTTCCTGCCGGTGAGCGGCGACCTGAAGCTCGGCGGCCACTACCAGCTGACGGGCAACGCGGGCGGCGAGATCCTGCGCTGCGAACCCCCGCGGCTGCTCGCGGTGAGCTGGCTGTTCGGCGAGAACCCCGGCTTCAGCGAGGTCGAGGTCCGGCTGACCGCCGAGGGCGAGGAGCGGACCGTCTTCGAGCTGGAGCACGTCGCCGTCGTACCGCCCGAGATGTGGGACCAGTACGGCCCCGGCGCGGTCGGCGTCGGCTGGGACGGCGCGCTGCTCGGCCTCTCCCTGCACCTGACGGGCGAGGGCGCGCCCGCCGACCCGGAGGCGTGGCAGGCCTCGGACGAGGCGCGGGAGTTCATGACCCGCAGCAGCGAGCGCTGGGGCGCCGCGTACGAAGCCTCGGGGGCCCCGGCGGAGGTGGCGGCGGCGACGACGCGCGCCACGACGGAGTTCTACGTGCCCGCGCGGTAAGGGCTGTCCGGTATCCGCTGGTCACGTAAGGGCTGTCCGGTATCCGCTGGTCACGGGTGAGCTGATCTCCGGTCCCGGCGTCGGAGCCGTCCTGTCGCGCCCTCCCGGGGGCTGCTCAGTCGAGACAGAACTCGTTGCCCTCGATGTCCTGCATGTGGATGCACGACTCATTGTGCTCATCGGCGAGCAGCACGCGCACGCGTGTCGCGCCGAGCGCGACCAGTCGCTCGCACTCGGCCTCGAGCGCGGCGAGGCGCTCCTCACCGACGAGCCCGGTGCCGACTCGCACGTCAAGATGGACCCGGTTCTTGACGACCTTGCCTTCGGGGACGCGCTGGAAGTACAGGCGCGGGCCCACGCCTGAGGGATCACCGCAGGCGAACGACGCTCCCTGCCGCTCAGGCGGCAGGGAGCGGTCGTACTCATCCCACGTGGCGAACCCCTCCGGTGGCGGCGGTACGACGTACCCCAGCACCTCGCACCAAAAGCGAGCGACGCGTTCGGGTTTCGCGCAGTCGAAGGTGACTTGGACCTGCTTGATCGATGACATCGTCGGACCATAGCAGGGGGCTCTGTCGCCATGGCCGCCCTCGGGAACAGGGCCGTCGGCCCCCGGCGGCGGCCGGCCGCCGCACCCCCTACCCGTCATACCTGGGGACTACCCCGGAGATGCACTCCCCGGTGGGACGCCAACCACGCGGCCGGCTCCATACCTTCCGTATCCACGACATCCGTTGGTACGGAAGGAATCAGCCATGGCGTCCCGTCTTCGCCGCGCCCTGCTGGCGGCGCTCGTCACCGCCTCGGTGGTGGCGCCCCTGGTGGGGGCCGCTGGGCCCAGTGAGGTGCCCGCGCCCGCGCCGGTGGCGCTGGGGCCGGTGCGCGTCGCGGGGCTTGAGCACCGGTACGCGGCCAACCGGGAGGGAATCCGGGCGGCCGAGGTGATGGCCGCCCGGCACGGGGACCGCGAGCGGGCGCGGGCGCTGCGGAAGATGCGGGGGGCGTCGCGGCACTTCCTGTCCTTCGACGGGCGGAACGGGGGCCGTGCCGTCGAGGTGTACGGGGATCTGGGGCGCGCCACGCGCATCGCGGTGCTGGTGCCGGGGTCGGACACCAACCTGGAGACGTACGACCGGTTCCGGGACGGGGCGCTCGCGCTGAGCCGTCAACTCGGGCGCCGTACGGCCGTCATCGGCTGGCTCGGGTACAAGACGCCCGGCACCGTGGCGCCCGAGGTGCTGACCACGGACCGGGCCGCCGGTGCCGCTCCCGGACTGGCCGCGTTCGTACGGGAGTTGAACGCGGCGGCGCCCCGGGCCCGGATCTCGCTCCTGTGCCACTCCTACGGCTCGGTGGTCTGCGCCCGGGCCGCACGGGGGCTGAACGCCGCGGACATCGTCCTGTACGGCAGCCCCGGGACGGGGTACGACGACGCCCGGCAGCTGCACACCCGGGCCACCGTCTGGGCCGGGCGGGGCGGGGACGACTGGATCGGCGGGGTGCCGCATGTGCGGATCCCGCTGCTGGGCACGACCATCGGCTTCGGGACCGACCCGGTCTCCCGGCGGTTCGGCGCGCGGATCTTCGACGCGGGGGACGTCGGGCACAGCGACTACCTCAAGCCCGGGTCCGTCGCCCTGGCGAGCTTGGGCCGGATCGTGGAGGGCCGCGATGCGTGAGACGGTCCGGCCGGGCGATACGCCCCGGCTGAGCGATACACCCCGGCCGAGTGTGACGGTCCGGCCGTGTAAGACGCCCCGGCCGCGTGAGACGGTCCAGCCGCGTGAGGCGGTTCGCGTACGTGGCCTCGTCCGGCGGATCGAGGCCGCCACCCCGTCCGGCCGCGACCGCGCCGTGGACGGTCTGCGGGCCGTCGCCATCCTCGGCGTGGTGCTCGGCCACTGGCTGGTGACCGCCCTCGTGGCCGACAGCGGCACCCTGCGCGTGGCCAGCCCGCTGCGGTACCAGCCCGGACTCACCCCCGTCTCCTGGGTGTTCCAGACCCTCGCGGTGTTCTTCCTGGTCGGCGGGCAGATGGGCGCCAAGAGCCACGAGTGCGCCCGCGCCCGGGGCATCAGCTACCGGCGGTGGCTGCGCGCCCGGCTGGCCCGGCTGTTCCGGCCCGTGGCCGCCGTGCTGACCGTATGGGCCGTGGCGGCGGGGGCGCTGCTCGGTGCCGGGGTGAGCCTGCTGACCGTGCACACGCTGCTCAAACTCGTCCTGTCCCCGCTGTGGTTCCTGCTGGTCTACGCGGTGCTCACGGCCGCGACCCCGCTGGTGGCGCGGCTGCATCCGCTGTGGCCGCTCGCCGTCGTGCTGCATGTCGACCTGATCCGGTTCGGCTTCGACGGCCCCGCCTGGCTCGGCTGGGTCAACCTGGCGGCGGGCTGGCTGGTCCCGTACTGCCTGGGCGCCGCCTGGGGCCGCGGCAGGCTGCGCGGGCGGACGGCCGGGTGGGTGCTGCTGACCGGGGGCGCGGCGGTCACCGCCGGGCTCGTCCTGCTCGGCGGCTATCCGGCGGCGATGGTCGGGGTGCCCGGCGCCTCGATCTCCAACCTCAACCCGCCCACCCTGGCGGCCGTCACCTTCGGGCTCGCCCAGTGCGGCGCGGCCCTGCTGCTGCGCGGCCCGCTGCGCCGGGTGCTGGCGCGGCCCGCCGCGTGGGCGGTGGTGGCGCTGGTCAACCTCGCCGCGATGACGGTCTTCCTGTGGCACCAGACCGCGATGATGGCGGTCAGCGTGACCACGCTGCGGCTCGCCGGACCGCAGACCGGGCTGCACACCGTGCCCGAAGGACCCGGCTGGGTGCTCGCCCGGCTGTGCTGGCTGCCGGTGTTCGCGGGGGCGCTGCTGATCTGCTGGGCGGCGTTCCACGCGTACGAGGCGGGGCGGTCGCGGAAGGACGGCGGCGGCCGGGTCGTCCGCGAAGGACGTCCCGGGAAGCAGGCACATCGGGCACATCAGGCACGACAGGCACAGCGGGCACGGAACGTGGAGCAGCGGAGTGTCTAGAGTCAAGGGCATGACAGGCGGCAAGATCGCGGACCGGCTGGCGGGTGGTCTGCGCGCCCTGCCGCGCACGGTGGGCGAGGCCCTGCGCGCGGCGCCGGGCATCCTGCGCGAGGACCTGTGGACGGTGGCGCGCGATCCGCTGCCGCGGATGCGCTGGCTGGGCCGGTTGCCCCATGGCCATGTGGTGTTGTTCGCGGTGCTCATGGCCTGGCTCAGCATGGCGCAGTTCCAGGAGCCCGCCCGCCCGGGGACGGCCCAGGACCCGGTGCCGCTGATCGGGCTCGTCGTGCTCGAAGCGCTGGCCGTCCAACTGGCGCTGACCCGCCCGATACCGGCGTGGTGGCTCTCGACCGCCATGCTCCTGGTGACGGCGCTGGCCGTGGACGACCGCGTCCCCGCGTATGTGCTCTACCCCTGGAACTACGGCCAGATCGCGCTGCACACCGCCGTCCTGTTCCTCCTCGCGCTGCGGGTCCGCCCGCGGATCGCCGCCGAGACGCTGGTCCTGACCCTGCTGGTGGGGGTGGTCACCTCGGCCCTCGCCACCCGGACCCACGCGGACGGCCTGGACGAGGCCATCGTGTCCTTCACCACCGCCGTGGTGGTGGGCGCCGCGCTGCGGGGCCGCCGGGTGGCGCGGACCCGGCTGGTCGAGCAGGAGGAGCTCACCGCGGAGGAACGGGCCCGGCGCACCCTGCTGGAGGAGCGCAACCGCATCGCCCGCGAGCTGCACGACGTGGTCGCCCACCACATGTCGGTGATCTCCATCCAGGCCCAGGTCGCCCCGCACCTCGCCGAGAATCCCTCCGACGAACTCAAGGAGAACCTCGCGGGCATCCGGCAGAACGCGGTCGAGGCGCTGGCCGAACTGCGCCGCGTGCTGGGCGTGCTGCGCTCCGAGGACGCCCTGGCCGACGGCGCCCGGCACGCCCCGCAGCCCACCCTGGACCGGCTGGACGAGCTGGTGGGCACGGTGCGGGGGACCGGGATCATGATCCTCACCGATGTCACCGGGGAGCGGCGGGCGCTGCCGCCGGGCGTGGAGCTGTCGGCGTTCCGCATCGTCCAGGAGGCGCTGAGCAATGTGATGCGGCACGCGCCGGGCGCCAAGGCGCGGGTGGAGCTGGGGTACCAGCGGCGCGGGCTGACCGTCCGGGTCGTCAACACCGCGCCGGCCCGGCCCGCCCCGCCCTCGCCGGGCGCCGGGCACGGGCTGCTCGGGATGCGGGAGCGCGCTGCGATGCTAGGGGGCGAGCTGACCACCGGCCCGACGCCGGACGGCGGTTACGAGGTGATCGCCGTACTGCCCACGGACCACCCCGCCCCGTCCGCCGCCGCGCCCGAGACCGCCGAGGATCCCGTATGACGACGACCATCCGCGTCCTGATCGCCGACGACCAGATGATGGTCCGCCAGGGCTTCACGGTGCTGCTCAACGCCGAACCGGACATCGAGGTCGTCGGCCAGGCCGTGGACGGGGCCGACGCCATCGCCCAGGCCGCCGAACTCGCCCCGGACGTGGTCCTGATGGACATACGGATGCCGGGGGTGGGCGGTATCGAGGCCACCCGCCGGCTCACCGAACCCGCCGGCGCCACCGTCAAGGTCCTCGTCCTCACCACCTTCGACCTGGACGAATACGTCTACGAGGCGCTGCGCGCCGGCGCGTCCGGGTTTCTGCTGAAGGACGCCTCGGCGGACGAACTGGCCCATGCGGTACGGGTGGTGGCGGCCGGTGACGCGCTGCTGGCGCCGAACATCACCAAGCGCCTGATCGGTGAGTTCTCCCGGGTGACCGCCGCCGCCCCGCGCGGGCCCCTCCGGGCCCGGGTGGGCGATCTGACCGAGCGCGAGACCGAGGTGCTCACGCTGATCGCCCAGGGGCTGTCGAACGCGGAGATCGCGGCACGGCTGGTGGTGGCCGAGCAGACCGTGAAGACCCATGTGAGCCGGATCCTGTTCAAGCTGGGGCTGCGCGACCGGACCCAGGCGGCGGTCTTCGCGTACGAGACGGGGCTGGTGCGCCCGTCGGCGTCCTGACCCGGCTCTCCCAGAGGGGTCCGGCGGACCTTTCCCCTCCCCGCCCCTGCCACGCGATGGAGCCGCATATCTTCAGGTGTTGAAGGCATTGCGTCATCCATTGACCTGCCGTGTTCACCTCTTTATGGTCACTGCGACCGTCACCGGCGAACCACGACGGAGAACGATGACGTACTCCCCCCTCCGGCCGCCCCGGCCCGTCCGGCTGATCGCCCCGCTCCTCGTCTGCGGGCTGATCGCCGCCGTGCCCCCGGCGTCCGCCGCTCCCGAATCCGACTCCTCCGCGGCGGCCGACGCCACCGCCGGAGGGGACTGCACGCGCGGGCCGTCCGACGGCTGGGCGCTCTCCTCCAGCCGTATCGACCCCAAGGACAGCTCCCACGCGTACGTGGGCAACGGCTATCTGGGGCAGCGGGTGCCGCCCCAGGGGACCGGGTACTCCGGAGGTGGCGACAAGACCGGATGGCCGCTGTTCACCCCCCGCTACGACGGCGCCTTCGTCTCCGGCCTCTACGCGCACAACGCGAAGACGACCGAGAACCGGCAGGTGGCCGCCGCCATTCCCACCTGGTCCACGCTGAACGTGGCCACCGGGGGCGACCGTTCGGAGACCTTCGGCTCGCGGACGCCCGCCGGGCGGATCTCCCACTACCGGCAGACGGTCTTCATGCGCTGCGGTCTGGTGCGGACCTCCCTCACCTGGACCGCGTCCGACGGGCGCGCCACCGACCTCACCTATGACATCGTCGCCGACCGCGCCAACGCGCACGTGGGCGCCGTAAGGATGCGGATGACCCCGCACTGGGGCGGGGACGCGACCGTCACCGACCTGCTCGACGGGCGCGGTGCGCGGCGGATGAGCGGGACCGGCGGTGGCGCCCATAAGGACGGCACGGTCGATGTCGCCTTCCGTACGGACGGCACGAAGACCGACGGAGCCGTGGCCTCCACGCTGCGCCCCGGCCCGGGTGTCCGGACGGCCGAGGCGAGGACGGGCGGCACGGAGGCGGGTCGGATGAAGACCGGTGGGACGGAGACCGGTGGCACGGAGGCGGCGCGGGACCTGTCCGCGCGCCAGGCCCTCCGCTTCCCCGTCCACCCCGGCCGTTCCTACGAGTTCACCAAGTACGTGGGCGTGGACACCGCGCTGACCTCCCCCACCCCGCGCGCCGACGCCCTCGCCGCCTCCCGCCGCGCGGCGGACCAGGGCTGGGACGGGCTGTTCGCCGCCCACAGCGCCGCCTGGAAGCGGCTGTGGCGCTCCGACGTCGAGGTGGCCGGGCGCCGTCAGCGCGACCTCCAGGACTGGGTGCGCTCCGCGCAGTACGGACTGCTGTCCGCCACTCGCGCCGGCTCCCGCAACAGCATCTCCCCGACCGGACTGAGCAGCGACAACTACGGCGGGCTGATCTTCTGGGACGCCGAGACCTGGATGTACCCCGGGCTGCTGGCCACCCATCCCGAACTCGCCAAGTCGGTGGTGGAGTACCGCTACAAGACCCGCGCCGGCGCCCGCGCCAACGCCCGCAAGCTGGGCTACCCCGGTCTGTTCTACCCCTGGACCAGTGCGAGCGAGGGCGGGCTGTGGACCGAGTGCCACAGCTGGGACCCGCCGCACTGCCGCACCCAGAACCACCTCCAGAGCGATATCGCCGTGGCGGCCTGGCAGTACTACCAGTCGACGGGCGACACCCGGTGGCTGCGCGGACGCGGCTGGCCGGTGCTCAAGGGGATCGCCGAGTTCTGGGCGGGACGCGCCACGCACAACGCCGACGGCAGCTACTCCATCAAGAACGTGGCCGGTCCCGACGAGTACAGCAACGGCGTGGACGACGCGGTCTTCACCAACGCCGGGGCCGCCACCGCCCTGCGCGACGCGGCCCGCGCCGCCCGCCTCCTCGGCGAGCCGGTGCCCGCCGCCTGGAACCGGATCGCCGACCGGCTGCGGATCCCGTACGACGAGAAGAGCCAGGTCTTCCAGCAGTACGACGGCTACAAGGGTTCGCTGATCAAGCAGGCCGACACCGTGCTGCTGATGTACCCGCTGGAGTGGCCGATGTCCGGGCAGGCGGCCGCCAGGACGCTGGACTACTACGCGGCCCGCACCGACCCGGACGGCCCGGCCATGACGGACTCGGTGCACGCCATCGACGCCGCCGCCATCGGCGAGCCCGGCTGCTCCACGTACACCTACCTCCAGCGCGCCATCAAGCCGTTCGTCCGCGGCCCCTTCGACACCTTCTCGGAGGCGCGGGGCGAGAAGGCGGGCGCGCAGGACCCCCTGTCCGGCTCCCCGGCGCAGGACTTCCTCACCGGTAAGGGCGGCTTCCTCCAGGTCTTCACCCACGGTCTGACCGGGATGCGGATGGACGAGGACGGTGTGCGGCTCGACCCGACGCTGCCGCCGCAGCTCCACGACGGTGTCACCCTGCGGGGGCTGCGGTGGCGGGGCCGCACCTACGACGTGGCCATCGGCCCGCACGAGACGGCCGTAAGGCTGACGGCGGGCGCGCCGATGCGGATCGGGACCCCGGGGCGCGGGGAGCGGATCGTGAGCCGGGGCGCGCCCGCGGTGCTCAAGACCCGCCGCCCGGACCTCGAGCCGACCGACAACGTCGCGCGCTGCGGTGAGGCGACGGCGAGCACGGAGGAGCCCGGGATGTACGCGGGCGCCGCCGTGGACGGCAACGCGGCCACCGCCTGGGTGCCGGACGCCGCCGAGGGCACGCTCACGGCCGACCTCGGGCGCGCCGTGCGGCTGGCGAAGGTCAGCCCGGAGTGGACCCGCACCCACCCCGCCTCCCACGAGGTGCGGACCTCGCTCGACGGCCGCCACTGGCGCGAGGGGACGACCGGCCCGGCCCGCTTCGTACGGGTCACCGTGCGGTCGGCGGACGACAAGAAGCGCGCGGGCATCGAGGAGTTGCGGGTGACCCGCGCCAAGTGACCCGTGGGGCCAAGTGATCCCGTTGGGGGTCGGGATGCGCGGTCCGTGCACGGCGGACGCGGTCCGTGCACGCAGGATCAAGACAGTGTGCACAGGAGGCCAACGACATCCCGGCCCCGGCGGGCCCATGCTGATCAGTGACGGGTGAGCAGGGTTGCTACGGGGGGAGCCCCGCTCACCTGTTCGCCGCGAGCGCCCTATGGCGGAAGTCCCGTGGGGGCACGCCATAGGCGCTGCGGAAGGCACGGCTGAAGTCCGCGGCGTGCCCGAAGCCCCAACGGGCGGCGATGACATGGATGGGGGTGTCGCCCAGAGCGGGATCGGCGAGGTCGCGGCGGCAGCGTTCCAGGCGCTGGGCGCGGATCCACGCGGAGACGGTGTGCCCCTGCTCCTCGAAGAGGCGGTAGAGGTACCGGAGCGAGATGTGATGGGCGGCGGCGATCGAGGCCGGGGTGAGATCCGGGCGGTCCAGATTCTGCTGGATGAACTCCTGGATGCGTAACCGCAGGGTACGCCGACGGCTCTCGGGGGTGAGCCTGTTCTCGGCGTCCGCCTCGGCACCGGCGTCGAGCTCATGCGCGAGCAGCGCGTTGAGCAGATCGACGACGACGGTGCCGAGGCGCGGTGCGTCGGCCGGGCCGTAGGTGTCGGACTCGGTGGCCAGACGGGTGAGGAGGTCGGCGAGCATGGCACCGATCCCGGACCGCCCGGACAGCCGCCGCCCGAGCAGCCGCCGGAGGTCGGCGGGCGGGAACGGCAGGAGCGAGGGACGGAGGGTGACCGTCATCCCGTCGACCCTGCCGCGCTCGCACACCGCCAGATACGGCGTGGAGGTGGAGGTGAGCATGAGCTGCCGGGCGCCGACCGTGGTTGCGGCGTCCCCGTGGCACACGTCGCTCTCCCCGCGCAGGGTGAGCCGCAGATGGTAGAGCTCGGGGTCGGAGCGCCGGATGTGGGCCGCCGTCCGCTCGTTCCGCAGTGACGGTACGGAGGTGTAGGTCAGCATCACCTCGCCGATGTCCACTCCGCCCCGTACGTGCGCGCGGAAGTCGTGCTCATGGTCGCTGCGCAGCTCCATGGGTATCGACGTCAGCTCGCACAGGGCGCGCCACGCCGCGAACCGTTCCGCGGGCGGGATGTCGTCGATCTGGGGCACCGTCACGATCATCATCCTTTCGCCTGGCCGGTGGTGCGCTTTTCGATGGGCGCGACCTTAGACAGCCCTGCTAAGTGTTTGATGAACGGTCCGGTATTGAACAGTCCGCTTCTGGGCGATTCCGCGAGCGTGTGTCCGGTCGGGAGCGGCGGGCGAGGCGCCGCGTCTCCTCTGTCTTCTCGGAGCTTTCTCGGGTCAGCTCCGTGTTCTCAGAGCGCGGTCAGGATCCGGGGGCCGTCGTCCGTGATCGCCACCGTGTGCTCGCAGTGGGCGGCGCGGCTGCCGTCCGTCGTCCGCAGCGTCCAGCCGTCGGCGTCGGTGGTGTACGAGTCCAGGCCGCCCGCCAGGAACATCGGCTCGATGGCCAGCACCAGCCCGTGCCGCAGCGGAAAGCCCCGGCCGGGCCGCCCCTCGTTGGGGACCGGCGGATCCTCGTGCATCCGGCGGCCGATGCCATGGCCGCCGAAGTCCTCCATGATGCCGTAGCCCGCGGCGCGCCCCACCGTCCCCACGGCATGGGAGATGTCGCCCATCCGGCCCCCCGCGACGGCCGCCGCGATCCCCGCCTCCAGTGCCTGCCGGGTGGTCTCGATCAGCCGGAGGTCGGCCGGGCGCGGGGTGCCGACGGTGAAGCTGACGGCGGCGTCGCCGCTCCAGCCGTCCAGCGTCGCACCGCAGTCGATGGTCACCAGATCGCCGTCGCGCAGCCGGTAGTCGTCGGGGATGCCGTGGACGATGGCGTCGTTGACCGAGGCGCAGACGACGGCGGGGAAGGGGGTGGGCGCGAACTGCGGCCGGTAGCCGAGGAACGGGGAGCTCGCCCCGGCCTCGCGCAGCACCTCCCGCGCCGCCTCGTCCAGCTCGCGCAGCGAGACGCCGATGGCCGCCGCCTCCTGCGCGGCGGCGAGCGCCGAGGCCACGACGCGCCCCGCCTCGCGCATGGCGTCCAGGGACGCGTCGGTCTTGATTTCCACCATGGGTGACCCCTTCGGGTGACCGAACCACCGGTTCGGTGTGTGCCAATTACTATACCGGTATTAGTATCACGCTCATGGTGCGCACTCCTCTCACCCCGCTGGAACGTGAACGCGGCCGCTTCCTCGGCGCCCTGCTGCGTCAGGCCCGTGGCGAACGGAGCATGGCCGAGGTCGCCGCCGGGGCCGGGATCTCCGCCGAGACCCTTCGGAAGATCGAGACCGGCCGGGCCCCGACCCCCGCCTTCTTCACCATCGCGGCGCTCGCCGCCACTCTTGGGCTGACCCTGGGCGAGATCGCGGAGCGGTGTGCCGCCGTCACGGCCCCGAAGCCGGGGGAGGGGGTGGCGGAGGAGGCGGCCTAAGCGCTCCGCTGTTGCCCTGACCTGCCGTCGATCGTCCGCGGCGCCGTCGTGGCTGGTCCCACGCGGCGGAGCCGCCCATCGACACAGCCCCGCGCCCCTTCGGGGCGTACCGAACCGCAGCCGACTTCCGCCGATCCGCTTAGCTGGGAGGTGCCCAGCGGGCCCCGCCGGGCGCCCCGTGAGCGGACGCGTCCGCCCCGATCCCATTTGTTGCGGCAGGATGAAATCCGCACATCAGTGTGTTGGTGCCTTCCGGAAGCGTGTGCGGATCGGGAGGTTCACGGGTGGCGGACGTAGTGGCGGGCGCAAAGGGTGCGGGTGGGCCGGGCCCGGACGGTCCGGAAGCCGGGCGGGGCTGGGTGCGGCGGCTGTTCGGCTACTGCTGGCAGTACCGCAGCGATGTGCTGCTCGCCCTCGGCGCCTCGCTCGCCGGCATGGCCGTCATGGCGCTCGTCCCGCTCGTGCCGAAGCTGATCATCGACGATGTGATCGTCTCGCACGATCGCCCCCTCGCCCCCTGGGCCACCCTGCTGATCGTCGCCGCCCTCGTGGTGTACGTCCTCACCTACGTCCGCCGCTTCTACGGCGGACGGCTCGCCCTCGACGTCCAGCACGCCCTGCGCACCGAGATGTTCGCGGCCATCGCCCGCTTCGACGGCAGACGGCAGGACAAGCTCTCCACCGGCCAGATCATCGGCCGGGCCACCAGCGACCTCCAGCTGATCCAGGGCCTGCTCTTCATGGTGCCGATGATGATCGGCAACATCCTGCTCTTCCTGGTCTCGCTCGTCGTGATGGCGGTGCTCTCGCCGCTGCTCACCGTCGTCGCCCTCGCCGTCGCCCCCGCCCTGTGGATCCTCGCCTCGCGCAGCCGCGTCCGGCTCTTCCCCGCCACCTGGTACGCCCAGGCGCAGGCGGCCGCCGTCGCGGGCGTGGTCGACGGGGCCGTGACCGGTGTCCGGGTGGTCAAGGGGTTCGGGCAGGAGGCGCAGGAGACCGACAAGCTGCGGGAGGTCGGCCGCAGGCTGTTCGCCGCCCGGCTGCGGACCGTGCGGCTGAACTCGCGCTACACCCCGGCCCTCCAGGCCGTCCCCGCCCTCGGCCAGGTCGCCATGCTGGCGCTCGGCGGCTGGATGGCCACGCGGGGCCAGATCACCCTCGGCACCTTCGTGGCCTTCTCGACCTACCTCGCCCAGCTCGTGGGCCCGGTGCGGATGCTCACGATGCTGCTGACCATCGGGCAGCAGGCGCGGGCCGGGGTCGAGCGGGTCTTCGAGCTCATCGACACCGAGCCGGTCATCGACGAGCGCCCCGACGCCCGGGAGCTTCCCGAGGACGCCCCGGCGACGGTCGAGTTCGACCGGGTGAGCTTCGGCTACGACCCCGAGCGGCCGGTGCTGTCCGAGGTGTCCCTGCGCATCGAGCCGGGCGAGACCCTGGCCGTCGTGGGCGCCTCCGGAAGCGGCAAGTCGACGCTGTCCATGCTGCTGCCGCGCTTCTACGACGTGTCGTCGGGCGCGGTGCGGATCGGCGGCCATGATGTCCGGGAGCTGACGTACGACTCGCTGCGCCGGGCGGTCGGGCTGGTGCCGGAGGACAGCTTCCTCTTCTCCGACACCGTGCGCGCCAACCTCGCCTACGGGCTGCCGGACGCGAGCGAGGAGCGGATCCGGGCCGCCGCCCGCGCCGCGCAGGCCGACGGCTTCATCTCCGCGCTGCCGGACGGCTATGACACCGAGGTCGGCGAGCAGGGGCTGACCCTCTCCGGCGGCCAGCGCCAGCGGCTGGCCCTGGCCCGCGCAATCCTCACCGACCCCCGGCTGCTCGTCCTGGACGACGCCACCTCGGCGGTGGACGCGCGCGTCGAGCACGAGATCCACGAGGCGCTCCGGGGCGTCATGGCGGGCCGCACCACCCTGCTGATCGCCCACCGCCCCTCCACCCTCGCCCTCGCCGACCGCATCGCGGTGATGGACCGGGGCCGGGTCGTGGACGTGGGCACGGACGAGGAGCTGAGGGCCCGGAGCGAGCTGTACCGGCGGCTGCTGACGGATGACGCCGAGGACGTCGCCGCCCCGGGCGGCGGTCCGGCCGGGCACGCGGCCGTGCCGCCGACCGGGAACGGCCACCGGCCATCGGCCGGGGCCGACGGCCCGGCTCCGGACCACGCCGAGCCGCGTGGCGGCGGCGCCACGCCCGCGGCGGGGTTCGCCGCCGCGTTCGGCGGGGAGGCCGCCGTGACGGGGTTGGCCGAGCCGTGTCTCGACGGTGAGCCGTCCACGGACGGCGACCGTCCGGCCCCGGACCATGCCGAGCCGCGTGGCGGCGACGCGCACGCGGCGGGGTTCGCTGCCGCGTTCGGCGGGGAGGCCGCCGCCACCGGCTTGGCCGAGCCCCGTCTCGGCGGGGAGCCGTCCCCCGATGGTGAGCGCACGGCGCATGGCTGTGCGAACCGCCCCCGCGCGACGGCGCCCCTGCGGGCGCGTGGTGGGGATGATCCGGCGCAGGCCGCGACCGACGCGACCGGGTCCGCGACGGGCCTGAGGCGGGATGGCGACGGGGTGTCGGCCGACACATGGCTGCGGCCCGACGGCGGCGAGGGGCGCTGCCGCCCGCACGGTGGGGACGACCCCGACCACGCCTGCGCCGGGGACCGGGCGGGGGCGACGGGGTTCGCCGGGGCGTCCGGCGGTGAGCCGGGCGCTGAGGACCCGAGCGAGCCGTGTCCCGCGAGGGGAGCCGGGCCCGACGGGGCCGGGGCGGGCCGCGAGCTTCGGGTGACCCCGGAGCTGTGGGTGCGGCCCGATGGTGACGACCATAAGGATGGTGACGGCCGTAAGGGCGACACGGCGGCGGGCGCGGGCCCGGGGGCCGGGGCCGTGGCCGGGCCCGGGCTCGCGGGGGCGCTGTCCGGGATGCCCGCCACCCCCGAGCTGCTCGCCAAGGTCGCCGCACTGCCGCCCGCCACCGACACCCCCGACATCGACGAGGAGCGGGCCGCCCGCCCCGAGGAGGCCTACGGGCTGCGGCGGTTGCTGCGCGGCTTCGGGGCGCCGCTCCTGGTCGCGCTGGCGCTCGTGGCCGTGGACGCGATCGCCGGGCTGCTGCTGCCGGTGCTCATCCGGCACGGGATCGACCAGGGCGTCCAGCGGCTCTCGCTCGGCGCGGTGTGGGCCGCCTCGGGACTCGCGCTCCTCGTCGTCCTCGCGCAGTGGGCCGCCCAGATCGGCGAGACGCGGATGACCGGGCGGACCGGTGAACGGGTGCTCTACGCCCTGCGCGTGAAGATCTTCGCCCAGCTCCAGCGGCTCGGTCTCGACTACTACGAGCGCGAGCTGACCGGCAAGATCATGACGCGGATGACCACCGATGTCGACGCGCTGTCCACGTTCCTCCAGACCGGCCTCGTCACCGCCGTGGTCAGCCTGCTGACCTTCTTCGGCATCCTGGTCGCGCTGCTCATCATCGACGTGGAGCTCGCGCTGGTGGTCTTCCTGACCCTGCCGCCGCTCATCATCGGCACGGTGGTGTTCCGGCGCCGCAGCGTCAAGGCGTACGAGCTGGCGCGCGAGCGCGTGAGCGTGGTCAACGCGGACCTCCAGGAGAGCGTGGCGGGGCTGCGGATCGTGCAGGCGTTCCGGCGCGAGCGGTCGGGCCGGGAGCGGTTCGCGGCCCGCAGCGACGCCTACCGCCAGGCGCGGCTGCGCGGCCAGCGGCTGATCTCGCTGTACTTCCCGTTCGTCCAGCTGCTGTCGTCCGTGGCCTCCGCGCTGGTGCTCATCGTGGGCGCCGGGCGGGTCGGGGACGGCACGCTGACGGCGGGCGCGCTGGTGGCCTACCTCCTCTACATCGACCTGTTCTTCGCCCCCGTCCAGCAGCTCTCCCAGGTCTTCGACGGCTATCAGCAGGCCACCGTGTCGCTGGGCCGCATCCAGGAGCTGCTGCGCGAGCCCACCACCACACCGGTGGCCGAGGCCCCGCGCGAGGTGCGCGCGATGCGCGGCGAGATCGTCTTCGACGATGTGCGGTTCCGGTACGGGGGTGGGGACGGGGACGGCGAGGAGGCGCTGGCGGGCATCTCGCTCACGATCCCCGCGGGGCAGACCGTGGCGTTCGTCGGGGAGACCGGGGCGGGGAAGTCCACCCTGGTCAAGCTGGTGGCGCGGTTCTACGACCCGACGCGGGGCGCCGTGCGGGTGGACGGTGTGGATCTGCGCGAGCTCGACCTCACCGGATACCGCGGCCACCTCGGGGTGGTCCCGCAGGAGCCGTATCTCTTCGCCGGGACGGTGCGCGACGCCATCGCCTACGGACGGCCCGGCGCGAGCGACGCGGAGGTGGAGGCCGCCGCGCGGGCGGTCGGCGCCCATGCCATGGTGGCGTCGCTCGACGGTGGCTATCTGCACCAGGTCTCCGAGCGCGGGCGCAATCTCTCCGCCGGGCAGCGGCAGTTGATCGCGCTGGCGCGCGCCGAGCTGGTGAACCCGGACATCCTGCTGCTCGACGAGGCCACGGCCGCGCTCGATCTGGCCACCGAGGCCCTGGTCAACCAGGCCACGGATCGTCTGACGGGACGGCGCACCACACTGGTCGTCGCCCACCGGCTGACCACCGCCGCCCGTGCGGACCGGGTGGTGGTCCTGGACCACGGCCGGGTCGTCGAGGACGGCACCCATGAGGAGCTGGTGGCGCGGGACGGGCGGTACGCCGCGCTGTGGCGCACCTTTTCGGGTGAGACGGCTCCCGCCGTGGCGTAACCGGTGCTTGGCCGTCTGCGGCTCCGTCGTGGCTGGTCGCGCCCGCGCGGCGGAGCCGCACATCGACACAGCCCCGCGCCCCTTCGGGGCGCTGTCGAACCGCAGCGGACTTCTTCCGCACCGGTCATCCGGCTTACGACCGGTAACGCTCAGCGTTCGCCGGTTGTTACGTACGGTAACGTCATGGTTCCATGCCGCTCGCCCTCGCTATGCCCTCCACCTCCCGCCGGTCCCGCTCCCGCTGCTCCGCCTCGGCCGCCACCCGCTGCTTGTGGCGGTGTAGGAAGTCGGGGTCCCCGGCCCGCTCCTGAGGCACCAGCACCTTCATGCCCTTGGCGTGCGGGCTGTCGCCGAGGTCGACCACCACACGCTCGTCCTGGGAGGTGAGCAGGCCGAACAGCACCAGCAGCTCGGCCTGGAGAGCGGGGGTGAACAGCTCTTTCTCCTCCGGCCCCATGCCGAGTTCGTACGTCCCCCCGCGGACGGCCGGTGAGGTGCTCAACTCGCGCAGCAGCCGCATCAGCAGCTCGAGCGAGCGAGGATCGATCCGTTCCTGCAATTCGTTCAGATACCGCGTCAGTCGCTCGGCCCGTTCACTCCGGTCGTGCCGTTCGTCTCGGTCCATACAGGCAGCATGAGCCATCACAGCCCGCTACGAAAGAGGGCGGCGGTAACAACTCTCCGTATTCGGCCTCGGGTTGGAGCGTTCACGGCATCTGGCGACGCGAGTGTGTGCCCGGATAGGTTCTCGGCGACCTGTGCGAATTCACGGGGCAATGGGTCATCACGGCAACAAAGGGGAGGGTGCATGCGCAAGATGCTCAGATGGCTGGTGGCGCTCGCGATACTGGTGGGGACGGTCGGCGCGGGCGCCGGAAGCGCGTCCGCGGCGCCGGCCGCCCCCGCCCCGCCGGACATCAAGGAACGTGTCCTGGCGATTCCCGGAATGCGTTTCGTCGAGGAGCAGCCTTACGAGGGCTATCGCTTCCTCGTCTTCAGCTACGCCCAGCCGGTGGACCACCGGAATCCCTCCAAGGGCAGCTTCCAGCAGCGGTTCACCCTGCTGCACAAGGCCACCGACCGGCCCACGGTCTTCTACACCTCGGGTTACAACGTCACCACCGCCCCGCGCCGCAGTGAGCCCACACAGCTCGTGGACGGCAACCAGGTGTCCATGGAGTACCGTTTCTTCACTCCCTCCCGGCCCCAGCCCGCCGACTGGTCCAAGCTGGACATCTGGCAGGCCGCGAGCGACCAGCACCGGCTCTTCCGGGCCCTGAAGCCCATCTACGGCAAGAAGTGGCTGGCCACCGGCGGCAGCAAGGGCGGGATGACGGCCACCTACTACCGCCGCTTCTACCCCCGGGATATGGACGGCACCGTCGCCTATGTCGCGCCCAACGACGTGGCCGACAAGGAGGACTCCGCCTACGACCGCTTCTTCGCGGGCGTGGGCACCGCCGAATGCCGCACCAAGCTCAACGCGGTGCAGCGCGAGGCGCTGGTGCGGCGCGACGAGATCGTCAAGCGCTACCAGAAGTGGGCGGACGACGAGAAGCGGACCTTCACCGTCGTCGGCAGCGCCGACAAGGCGTACGAGAACGTGGTCCTGGACCTGGTGTGGGCCTTCTGGCAGTACCACCTGCTGAAGGACTGCGCGGACGTCCCCGCCCCGACCGCGTCCACCGACGAGCTGTACGGCTTCATCGACGAGATCTCGGGCTTCTCCGCCTACACCGACCAGGGCCTGGAGACCTACACGCCGTACTACTACCAGGCGGGCACCGAGCTCGGCTCGCCCACCTTCAAGACCCCGCACCTGGACGGGCTGCTGCGCTACCCCGGCATCTACGCCCCGCGCAACTACGTGCCGCGTGACATCCCGATGCGCTTCAAGCCGGGCGTGATGCGGGACATCGACCGCTGGGTCCGGCACGACGCCCACCGGATGCTCTTCGTCTACGGCCAGAACGACCCGTGGGGCGCCGAGCGCTTCCGGGTCGGCAAGGGCGCCAAGGACGCGTACGTCTACACGGTGGCCGGCGGCAACCACGGCTCCAGCATCGCCCAGCTGACGGCCGACCAGAAGGCCAAGGCCACCGCCGAGGTGCAGCGATGGGCGGGCGTCAGCCCGACCAGCAAGCCCCTCGCCCGGCACGACGCGAGGCTCGACCGCCGTGAGGTGGAGCGCGAGCCGGTGACGCTGCGCCCGTAGGGCGCGTCCGCGGGCCCGATCGGGCACGGGCGCCAGGGGGTGGCCGGCGGGCGAAGCACCGATATGCGGCTCCGCCGCGTGGCCCGCCGCAGGCGTGCGCGTACCGGCGGGCCCCTAGATGAATGAGTCCGATGTTCTCAGTGGT
>NZ_JACVYG010000031.1:0-120619 GCF_014712245.1 Streptomyces sp. 5-10 | reverse complement strand
TGGGAGAGTAGGACGCCGCCGAACAAATTTTACGAAAAGCCCGGTTGGGAGCCACAGCTCTCAACCGGGCTTTTCTCATGTCTGTTTGTAGGCTGACCGCATGCGCTATGACCTGGTCATCTTCGACAACGACGGAGTGCTCGTCGACAGCGAGCCCATCTCCAACCGGCTTCTCGCCGCCTACCTCACGGAGTTGGGACACCCCACCAGCTACGAGGACTCCATACGCGACTACATGGGCTCCGCCATGCATCGCATCCACGACCTGGTCCTCGAGCGCTCGGGCAGACGGCTTCCGCCGGACTTCGACGCCACCTTCCACGGCCGGGTCTTCGACGCCTTCCGCCGCGAGCTGCGGCCGGTGGCCGGTGTGGCCGAGGTTCTGGAGAAGCTGCGGGCCGACGGCGTTCCGTACTGCGTCGCCTCCTCCGGCAGCCATGAGCGCATCCGCGTCGCCCTCCGTACGACCGGGCTGTACGACCTCTTCGGCGAGGACCACATCTTCAGCTCCGAGGACGTGGGCCGGGGCAAGCCCGCCCCGGATCTGTTCCTGCACGCGGCCGAGCGCATGGGCGTCGCGCCCGAGCGCTGTGCCGTCGTCGAGGACAGCCCGCTCGGGGTCCAGGCCGCCCTGGCCGCCGGGATGGATGTGTACGGCTACACGGCCATGACACCCGCCGCCAAACTCTCGGCGGCCCGGGGCCTCTTCGTGCGGATGGCCGAACTGCGAGGACTGCTCACCTCTACCCACAAGTAGCCCGGGGCCGTACGCTCCACGGCCATGACGGATTCGCGCCCGAGCCCCCGGCTCCGGCAAGGTCGGGCCTCATTGGCCATCAGCTTCTTCGTCCAGGGCGCGATCTTCGCTCTGTTGGTGACGCGGATACCCGCGCTCCAGGACCGGTACGGGATATCCGATGGGCTGCTGCCCCTCTTCCTGGCCGCCGTGCCGATCCTCGCCGGGGTGGGCAGCGTCGGCACCGAGCATCTCGTCAAGCGGGTGCGCCCGGGGCTGGTCCTCCGCGCGGTGCAGCCCATCGTCTCGCTCGCCCTGCAGTCCGCCGGATCGGGGACGGCGGTGTGGCAGCTCGCCGTGGCGCTCGCGGTGTTCGGGCTGACCGTCGGGGCGCTCGACGCGTCGATGAACATGCTCGGGGTGAGCCTCCAGCGCGCGTACGGGCGCAGCATCATGCTCGGCTTCCACGGCGCGTACAGCCTGGGCGGGATCGCCGGGGCCTCGCTCGCCTGGGCGGGGGCGCACTGGGACCTGCCGCTGCCCACGCTCTACGCGCCGCTGGTGGCCGTTCTGGTGCCCGCCGCGCTGATCGCCGGCCGCTGGTACGTCGACCACCAGGGCACCGAGCCGGCCGAAGTGGCGGCCGAGCCGACCGGAGTGGTGCGGGACGGGGCCACCGTGAGCATGCGGGCGCTGCTGCCGCTCTGTCTCGTCATGGCCTTCGCCTACATCGGCGACTCCACCGTCTCCAACTGGAGCGCCAAGTACCTGGAGGACGTGCTGCACAGCTCCGAGCAGCTGGCCACGGTCCCGTACAACGTCTATATGGTCACCACGCTCCTCGGCCGCTCCTTCGGCGACCTCGGGGTGCGGCGCTTCGGCGCGGTCGCCGTGGTCCGGGCCGGGGCGCTGCTCGCGGGCGGCGGCTTCGCGGTGGTCGCGGCGGCGCCCGGGGCCTGGGTGGGGATGGCCGGGTTCACGCTGCTGGGGCTGGGGTTGTGCGTGCTGGTGCCGCAGACCTTCGCGGCGGCGGGGCGGCTCTTCCCCGGGGCGTCCGACGCCGCCGTCGCACGCCTCAACATCTTCAACTACGTGGGCTTCCTCATCGGCTCCCCGCTCGTCGGCGCGCTGGGCGGGGCGTGGAACTATCGTGCGGCGATGCTGGTGCCGATGGCGCTCGTGCTGATGACGATCCGGTACGCGAGGTCGTTCAGCCCTCTACCAGCCGGATACGGTGACGGGCATGAGCGGCCGCGCACAGTTGATGTGGGATGAGGAAGTAACCGGATACGACTTCGGCGCCGGGCATCCGATGGACCCGGTGCGGTTGGCGCTGACCATGCGGTTGGTGCAGGCGTTCGGGCTGGACCGGTCGGTCCGGGTGGTGGCCGCCAAGCCGGCCGGGGAGTCGACGCTGCGCCTGGTCCACGGGCAGGAGTACATCGAGGCGGTACGGCGCGCCTCGGCCGCCCCGGAGGCGGCGGACGGCTCCTACGGCCTCGGGACGATCGACGATCCGGCCTTCGCGGGGATGCACGAGGCGTCCGCGCTGATCGCCGGGCAGTCGGTGGGCGCGGCCGAGGACGTATGGCGCGGGGAGGCGCTGCACGCGGTGAACTTCGCGGGCGGGCTGCACCACGCCATGCCCCGGGGCGCGTCCGGGTTCTGCATCTACAACGACGCGGCGCTGGCGATCGCGCGGCTGCTGGAGCTGGGGGCGGAGCGGGTCGCGTACGTGGATGTGGACGTCCACCACGGGGACGGGGTGCAGGCGGCCTTCTGGGACGATCCGCGGGTGCTGACGGTCTCGCTGCACGAGCATCCCCGGACGCTGTTCCCGCAGACCGGCTGGCCGGAGGAGGCGGGCGGGGAGGGCGCCGAGGGCTCGGCGGTCAATCTGGCGCTGCCGGCCGGGACTTCGGACGCGGGCTGGCTGCGGGCCTTCCACGCGGTGGTGCCGGAGCTGCTGGCGGCGTTCCGCCCGCAGGTGCTGGTGACCCAGCACGGCGCGGACACCCATGTCGAGGATCCGCTGGCCCACTTGGCGGTGACCGTCGACGCGCAGCGGGCGGTCGCGGAGAGCTGTCACCGGCTGGCGCACGAGCACGCGGACGGGCGCTGGATCGCGCTCGGGGGCGGCGGCTACGCGGTGGTGGACGTGGTGCCGCGGTCCTGGACGCATCTGGTCGCGATCGCGGCGGGGCGGCCGGTGGAGGCCACCACGCCGGTGCCGGAGGAGTGGCGGCAGGAGGTGTACCGGCGGACCCGGATGGACGCGCCGCGGCGGATGACGGACGGGCGGGAGCCGGACTGGCAGGACTTCCACGAGGCCGGGTACGACCCCGCGGACCGGCTGGACCAGGCGATCCTGGCGACGCGCCGGGCGGTCTTCCCGCACCACGGGCTGCTGCCGTAGCACGCCCCGTACACCGATCGCGGTCAAGCGGCCGTTACGCCAACCGTGGGGTCTGCCCGCGTATCCGGGCGGCCGAGGGGGCGGGTCCGCCAGCATCGGTGGTGTGTTGAGTACCGCGGCGCTGCGCGCGCATCTGCTGGCGGCGCGGCTCGCCGGACCCGTGGCCACGAGCCGGGAGGAGAGCCTGCGCCGCTATCGGCTCTTCGCGGCCCGGGACCCCCGGGTGCTGCTCGGGTTGGAGCCCGAATACGACTGGTCCTTTATGGAATTGCTCGGCCTGATGGGCGAGAAATGCGGGGTTTCGGTCGACCCGGCCAATGTTTCGGGGCCGGATGTGATCGATCCGGAGCTGACGATCGCCGCGCTGGACGCCTTCGCGGACCGGCTGCGCGCTGCCGCCCGGGACCGGCTCCCGGTGCTCCTCGGCACCGGCCATCCCCACCGTCTCCTCGGCTTCTACGCCGCGTTGGCGTCGGCGCTCTCGGCGGCGGGCTGCCGTGTCCTCACTCCCGCGCAGGGTAGATGTATCGACATAACGACGCGGTTCGGCGTACGTACCCACCGGCTCGCCTACGTACGAGGCGTCGCGATGGTGCGGGCACCCGGCGCTCGCCCGACCCGGAGTGAGCCGGGCGCCCACTGCCATTCGCCGCTCCCGGTTCGGGTCGCCCTCGGTCATGCCGCGGAGTCCGGCGGGCCCCTGCCGGGGCTCGTCATCGGGGACCACGGATGGGTCTGCGGGGCAGGTCAGCTGGGCTTTGAGGCCATCGGTCCCGGTGACACGGACGACCCCGCGCTGTTCGTCGGGGAGGCCGAGGGGCGGGTGTCCGTCGCCGTTCCGCTTGATGACGGTGTGCGGTCTGGTTACTACCGGCCGATTACTCGCTATGTACTCAATCGAGCGTGTCTGTCACAGTAGGCGTCCGATCGCTACTCCTCTTCCCCACTTGCATCACCCGCCCCTAATCTGGGGTGGAGCGCGCATGCGACCAGGAGTCACCGGAGGGGAAGCCGGTGCCCGACATGTGCGGAAGGTTCAGGTGTTGTCATGGCTGCTGGCGAACGGCCTCTGAACGAGGTTCAGTTTCTGACCGTGGCGGAAGTCGCCGCGGTGATGCGAGTGTCCAAGATGACCGTGTACCGCTTGGTGCACAGTGGTCATCTGCCGGCGATCCGGGTGGGCAGGTCTTTCCGGGTCCCAGAGCAAGCGGTTCATGAATACCTCCGCGAATCGTATGTGGGGGTGGAGTCCGCCTAGGCCGTTTCCGGGCCCGGGGAGGACCCTCGGATTACGTGGTTCGCTCGGCGCCGGGTAGGCTGGCCCGATGTAGGTCGTGTGGGCTCGGACGCCCCGCACCGAGTGAATCGAAGTGAGCGAGGGTAGTCGTGGGCTCTGTTATCAAGAAGCGGCGCAAGCGGATGGCCAAGAAGAAGCACCGCAAGCTGCTCAAGCGCACGCGCGTCCAGCGTCGCAACAAGAAGTAAGCAAGCGACGCTGTGTTCGTCCCGCAGCCCTTCCACCGCCGGTGGGAGGGCTGCGGTGCGTGGGTGGCACCGGCCTGAAGCCACGTTCGCCCCTTTGGCCCCGGCTTAAAACGGCGCACCGCGCGGCGAGTGGTCATCACAGCGCAAGATCGAGCGGTTACGGTGTTCGGCACAGCCCAGCTCGGACGAGGGCGGGAAGGAAGGCGCTGATCTTGGGAAAGGTCGTGCTCGTCACCGGAGTCGCTCGCCGGCTGGGAGGCCGTTTCGTCCGGCGCATACAGCGCGAACCCGATGTGGAGCGGGTGATCGGCGTGGACGCCGTGCCACCCGAACACCACCTCGGCGGCGCCGACTTCGTCCGGGCCGATATCCGTCATCCCACGATCGGGAAACTGCTCGCCGAATACGGCGTCCACACCGTCGTCCACATGGATATCAACGGCACTCCGCTGGGCGCGCGCGGCAATCGCGCCTCGGTCAAGGAGACCAATGTCATCGGCACCATGCAGCTGCTCGGCGCCTGCCAGAAGGCCCCGTCGGTGCAGCGGCTGGTGGTGAAGTCCAGCACCAATGTGTACGGCTCCGCGCCCCGCGACCCCGCCGTCTTCAGCGAGACCACCCCGCCCAAATCGCTGCCCAGCGGCGGATTCGCCAAGGACACCGTCGAGGTCGAGGGATATGTCCGCGGTTTCGCCCGGCGCCGCCCCGATGTCGCGGTGTGCGTGCTGCGCTTCGCCAACATCCTGGGGCCCTGCGCGGACTCCCCGCTCGCCGAGTACTTCGCGCTGCCCGTGCTGCCCACCGTCATCGGCTACGACCCGCGGCTCCAGTTCGTCCACGAGAAGGACGCCATCGAGGTGCTGCGGATCGCGGCCTCCGAGCCACGCCGGTCCACGCTCAACAGCGGCACGTTCAACATCGCCGGAGACGGGGTGCTGCTGCTCTCCCAGGCCGCCCGGCGGCTCGGCCGCCCGACCCTGCCGCTGCTGCTGCCCACCCTGCGCTGGGCCCGCACCGCGCTGCGGTCCCTCGGCATCACCGACTTCTCGCCCGAGCAGATCCGGCTGCTCACCCACGGCCGGGTCGTGGTCACCACCCAGATGCGCGAGACCCTGGGATTCGAACCCGAGCACACCACCGCCGGTGCCCTCGCGGACTACGCGCACAGCCGCGGCCCCGGGCTGCTCCCGCCCGAGACCCTCGCCCGTACCATCGACCGGCTCGCCGCGCTGCTGCCCGCCGGCGCCCAGCCTTAAAGGAGCGCAACCACCATGGCGGACGCCAAGGTCATTCCGTTCGGTGAGGAACCCCGGTCGTCCCGGAGGAAGGTCCCCCGGCTGGGCCGCGGCGGCCGCTCCCAGGGCTCGCTCAAGCCCGTACCGCAGCAGCGCGACGAGGCGCTGGAGCAGCGCCCCCAGACGGCGGCCGCGGCCGTGCCGCCCCTGCCGCCCGACCCGCCCAAGCCCGCCCCCGGCAGCGGTGACTGGGAGCGCAAGCTGGCCCACGGGCTGAGCTTTCTGCGCCGCCGGATCACCGGGGACTACGAGGTCGACGACTTCGGCTACGACCAGGACCTGACCGAGCAGGTGCTGATGTCCCTGCTCCGCCCGCTGTCCGACAAGTACTTCCGGGTCGAGGTGAAGGGGATCGAGAACATCCCCGACAGCGGCGGCGCGCTCGTCGTCGCCAACCACTCCGGGGTGCTGCCGCTGGACGGGCTGATGCTCCAGGTCGCCGTGCACGACAACCACCCGGCCAAGCGCCATCTGCGGCTGCTCGCGGCCGACCTGGTCTTCGTGCTGCCGGTCATCAACGAACTGGCCCGCAAGGCCGGGCACACCCTCGCCTGCGCCGAGGACGCCCAGCTGCTGCTGGAGCGCGGCGAGGTGGTCGGGGTGATGCCGGAGGGCTTCAAGGGGATCGGCAAGCCGTTCTCGGAGCGGTACAAGCTCCAGCGCTTCGGGCGGGGCGGCTTCGTCTCGACGGCGCTGCGCGCGGGGGCGCCGATCGTGCCGTGCTCGATCGTGGGCGCGGAGGAGATCTACCCGATGGTGGGGAACGCGAAGACCCTGGCCCGGCTGCTCGGCATTCCGTACTTCCCGATCACGCCCACCTTCCCGCTGCTCGGGCCGCTGGGCGCGGTGCCGCTGCCGACGAAGTGGACCATCCAGTTCGGCGAGCCCATCCCCACCGACGGGCATCCGCCGGAGGCGGCGGACGACCCGATGCTGATGTTCAACCTGACCGACCAGGTACGAGAAACGATCCAGCACACGCTGTACAAGTTGCTCGTCCAGCGGCGGTCGGTGTTTTTCTGAGGGTTGCCCGGTCGGGGTGGGGAGGGCGGCGCGGCTGTCCAGTCCGACGGACGGAGTCCGGCGCAGCCGGCCGAAGCTGGGGAGGCCCGCCAGGGCCGAGTCATGCGAGGGTGGCCGGGGGAGGGGTCAAGTTGCTGGTGNCGCCAGGGCCGAGTCATGCGAGGGTGGCCGGGGGAGGGGTCAAGTTGCTGGTGCAGCGGCGGTCGGTGTTTTTCTGAGGGTTGCCCGGCCGGGGTGGGACGGCTTGGTGCCTGTGGGGTGGTGTGCGCCGCACACCACCCCACAGGCCATCTTCACCTCGTGTCGTCGCCGTCGATGCTCAGGCCCGGCAGCAGGTCCGGGAGGAGCGGGGGGATGGTGATGTCCGGCTGGGACGGCTTGCTGCCCGGGTCGCCCTTGCCCGTGGACGGGCTGGGGCTCGATCCGCCGCCGAGCGGTGGGTCCAGCAGATCGCCGGCCCCGCCCACCAGCCCGCCGCTCTGGCTGTGGGCGCTCGCCGAGGACGACGGGTGCGGGCGGGGTGCCGTCCTCTCGTCGGTGCGGCTGCCGCTCGGGGTGGCCGAGGCGGACGCCGGGCGGTCGTCCGGGTCCGTCCCGCCCGCGCGCTGCGGCGCATGGCCGGTCTGCGGGCCGGACTGGGCCTGCTGCTCCTTCTTCGTGGGCAGCAACGCCCGCAGCGGACCGACCTCTTGGTCTATGGCGTCGAAGACCGAGCTCACCTCGTCGCCGACGTCCATGAGCTGGACCGGCAGCTGCTCGCGCAGCCGGCTCCAGCCGTCGCGGTGGGCCTGGGAGAAGGTGGACAGCTGCTGGATCGGGCCGAGCGAGCCGTCGCGCTCATAGACCTGGTGCAGCAGCCGGTGGCCCTCGGAGGCGTCATGGCGCATCCCGGCCAGGACCCGGCGGATCTCGCCCAGCGAGTCATGGTCCAGATCGCCGGTGCGGGCCCGCTCCATCAGCCGGCGCGCCTCGCTCATCCGGGTGGACGCCTGGTCCAGATAGATCCGGCCCCGGTCGGCGTCGCCGTCCGCCATCTCCAGCTTGAGGTCTTCCATACCGCGCTTGAACCCGTAGAGGGTGTCGCCCGGCAGCGCGTTCGAGCTGGCCGCGGCGACGCCGCCGAACGCCCCCGCCGCCACGCCGACCGTGAGCCCCCCGGCCGCGAGCCCCTTGGACCAGCGGGAACGGGGGCGGAATCTTGCCACCGGGGGTTTGGCCCGGTGGGCGCCACTGGGGCGGCGGCGCTGCTCGGGCACGCGCGGCGCCCCCTCGGCGAAGGCCGCCTCCATGGCGGCGAGCAGCTGCGCCCGCTGGGTGGCGCGGACCTCCGGGTCCAATGTCGGCGCCGGCAGCTCGCCCAGCCCGCTCGCCAGGGCCAGCAGCCGTCTCCGCTCGGCGCTCTCCGCCGATGGGGAACCTGGCTGTTGCTGCGGCGTCTCGTCCCGGGCGGCCCGGTGGTTGCTCTCCAGGGCCTCCAGGGCCTCCAGGGCCTTGGCGAAGGCGTTCGCCCGCCGGTGTGCCGATACGTTCGCGATCACAGGCGGCACCTCCTCTCGTCGTGACGGTCGACTCCCCAGGACACCCGAGGGTTCCGTGCCATGCGCGCGTCCACCCGATCGAGTGAGTGGATCACGGGCAGGGTACGACCACAAGGCGCCTGCATCCCCCACAACGAGCGGCGCAGCACCCGGGTTACGCCCTCCCCGAGGGCCCTCCCGACGGGCGGACGGACCGTGGCGGGGAGGCTACGGGCGGTCAGCGGGCGTCGTCCGGAAGGAGCCGGGCCAGGGTGCGGACGGCCCGGTACTGAAGCGTTTTGATCGCGCCCTCGTTCTTCCCCATGACCCGGGCGGTCTCGGCGACCGAGAGGCCCTGGAGGAAGCGGAGCGTCACGCACTCCTGCTGCTGCGGGTTGAGTTTTCGCACCGCTTGCAGCAGGGCGGCGTTGGACAGCGATTCGAGGACGGAGTCCTCGGGGCTGCGCTCGACCTCGTTGGCGTCCAGCATCTCGCCGGTGGTGACCTCCAGCCGGAAGCGGCTGGACTTGAAGTGGTCGGCGACGAGGTTGCGGGCGATGGTCACCAGCCAGGCGCCGAAGTCGCGGCCCTGCCAGGTGAAGGTGCCGATGCGGCGCAGGGCGCGCAGGAACGTCTCGCTGGTGAGGTCCTCGGCCGTGGCCCGGCCGCCCACGCGGTAGTAGATGTAGCGGTAGACCGTGTCGGCGTACTGGTCGTAGAGCCTGCCGAACGCCTCGGCCTCCCCGGACTGGGCGCGCTCGACGAGGTCCATCATGCGGCGGCTGTCGCTGTCGGCGCCGGGGCGCCGGGCGGTGGGGGTGGAGCCGCGGGAGCGTCTGCCGACCGCGGCGCCGCCGTCCGCCAGTGCGTAGCACGGGTCGGCCCGGCCGGGGCGGTCGACCGTGCCGACGGCTTGGCTGACGGGCTGGGGGGTGGCGAGGGCGGGGACGGCATACGCGGTGGGGACGAAGCCGCGCAGACAGTCGAGGACCGTTGCGCGCAGCGTAGCCAGGCCCGAGGCGTCAACCCCGACGTGTGGGTACACGGGACTCCCAGAGGCAGAGCTTCCATCACGTGCAGTACGGGACCGTCACCCGCCGTAGGGACGCGTGGGTACCGGTTTGCGTCTAAGGAGAATAACGCTTCGTACAGGCGGCACTACACCCAGTTGCTCAAATCATCGTTTCCGTTCGCTCTGTTATGGATTGATGACGCATCAAGTATCGAACGTGTACCGCCAATTGATCGGAACCGTTCGTGGGTTGTGCGATTGTGTGGCGTGTTGTGACAAAGCGGCGGTAAGGGGACTGGCGGGGGCGCTGTGGGGTAGGAAGCGCGGAATGACCGAAACAGGGCGGGCGCGTTCGGTTGGTCACGCTGTGTATCGATGAGCGCGTCGTCACGGAGCGCGATCGGCGGTCAGCCTTGACCGTCCTCGGTCACGGTCGTGCGCAGGCGGTCAGCGCCGCCCGAACGGGGCACTCCGGAAAGGGCTCAGCGGGAGGTCAGGGAGGGGGTCGGGGGTGACGCCGGGGGCCGGAACGGGCCCCGGCCGCCGGTGGTCAGCGGCGCCGGCGGTGCAGGGCCACGGCGGCCGCCGTGCCGCCCGCCACCGCGCCCACCCCGGCCGCCGCCGGGATGCCGATCTTGGCCGCTTTACGTCCGGTGCGGTAGTCGCGCAGCCGCCAGCCCTGCTCACGGGCGTGCCTGCGCAGCCGGGTGTCCGGATTCACCGCGTACGGATGGCCCACGATCGACAGCATCGGGATGTCGTTCGCGGAGTCGCTGTAGGCCGCGCAGCGGGCCAGGTCCAGCCCCTCGGCCGTCGCCAGCGCCCGTACGGCCTCGGCCTTGGCCGGGCCGTGCAGCGGTTCGCCGACCAGCCGGCCGGTGTAGATGCCGCCCACCGATTCGGCCACCGTGCCCAGCGCCCCGGTCAGCCCCAGCCGCCGGGCGATGATCGTCGCGGTCTCCACCGGCGCGGCGGTCACCAGCCAGACCCGCTGCCCGGCGTCCAGATGGGCCTGGGCGAGGGCGCGGGTGCCGGGCCAGATGCGGTCGGCCATGTACTCGTCGTAGATCTCCTCGCCGATCGACATCAGCTCGGAGACCCGGTGGCCCTTGACGATGGACAGGGCGCTGCTGCGCACGTCCTCCATGTGCGCCGGGTCCTCGACCCCGGCCATCCGGAACCAGGTCTGCTGCCAGGCGAAGCGGGCGAGCTCGCGCTTGCGGAAGAAGTGCCGCTTGTAGAGGCCGCGGCCGAAGTGGAAGAGCGCGGCGCCCTGCATGACCGTGTTGTCCAGGTCGAAGAAGGCGGCGGCCCGCTCGTCCCCGACGACGGGGAACTCCGGTTCGGCGGGGGGCTGCGGTGCGGGGGGTTCGGCCGATGACTTGCGCGCGGCCTCGGCCGATGCCTCTCCGGCGAGGACACTCCGCTCGGTGGCGGGTCGTCGACGTCGGGTGAACCATCCCAGTGCGGCCATGGGGCGAGCATAGCCAGCGCTCCGGCGCATCCCGCTTACGCCCGGGTGTCGGGCCGATTCAGGTTGAGCGAAAGGGAGGCGCGCGAGGGGGAACGGGCCCGGTGCGGGGGCCGGGGTCAGCCGCCGAGCGCGGCGCGCAGCCGCTGGGGGTTCACCCGCCAGAAGTCGTGCTGCTCGCCGTCGATCAGCACCACCGGGATCTGCTCCCAGTAGGCGCGGTACAGCTCCTCGTCCTGGGTGATGTCCTTCTTCTCCCAGGGGGTGCCCAGCTCGCCGCAGACCTCCTCGACCACGGCCTCGGCGGCCTCGCACAGATGGCAGTCGGGCTTGCCGATCAGCGTGACCGTGCGCTCGGTGGGCTTCTTGCGCGGGGCGCGGCGCAGCAACGGACTCATGCCCACAAGTGTGCCCCCCTTTTTCGGGGCTCGGTTCGCCTCCGGGGCGCTCGAGTCGCTGTCGACGGTCGACCGTGCTCGGTCGCCCACGCGGCGGAGCCGCATATCGATCGGAGCCCTCGCTCCCTGTGCGCGCTCTCCCTTTCGGCAGCGACGCGCCCCTTCGGCTCGCCCCCAGCTACCGCTGGGAGGTGCCCCCAGCCGGAAGACCCCGGCGCTCCGATGCGTGATGGCGCCCAAGCTGGTTCCGACGGGTTCGTAAGTGGGCTCTCGGTCGATTACGATCGTGGGCGTTTTGTTGCTGTCCGGGGGTAAAAGGTGAGGAGTGAGGGCCTGTGCTCCCGTCGGCGGCCCAGCGGGGCGAGCGTGCCCGCGGGGAACGGTGCGACGCAGGTAGTGGTTCCGCGGCTGGCTCGATAGGACGCGTGACACCGGTCACTTTGCTCGGACAAAGCGGACACCATCTTTGTGCACGCGTTCACAAAGACATAGCCTGCTGTCGATGGGGCGGTCATGAAACACCCGGCCGCCCGCAGCCTCGCTCTACCCGCAGGAGCACCGTGGCAACTGGCCGAACTCACCGACCGGCGACCCGCAGCCGAGGGATCCCCGAGGCCACCGTCGCCCGGCTACCGCTGTATCTGCGTGCGCTGACCGCTCTCTCCGAGCGCTCGGTGCCCACGGTGTCCTCGGAGGAGCTGGCCACCGCGGCCGGCGTCAATTCGGCCAAGCTGCGCAAGGACTTCTCCTATCTCGGTTCGTACGGCACCCGCGGTGTCGGCTACGACGTGGAGTACCTCGTCTACCAGATCTCGCGGGAGCTCGGGCTCACCCAGGACTGGCCGGTTGTGATCGTCGGCATCGGTAACCTCGGCGCCGCGCTCGCCAACTACGGCGGCTTCGCCTCCCGCGGCTTCCGGGTCGCCGCGCTGATCGACGCCGACCCCGCGATGGCCGGGAAGCCGGTCGCGGGCATCCCGGTGCAGCACACCGACGAGCTCGAGAAGATCATCACGGACAACGGGGTCTCGATCGGCGTCATCGCCACCCCGGCGGGCGCGGCCCAGCAGGTCTGCGACCGGCTCGTCGCCGCCGGGATCACCTCGATCCTCAACTTCGCGCCCACCGTGCTGTCCGTTCCGGACGGGGTGGACGTGCGCAAGGTCGATCTCTCGATCGAGCTCCAGATCCTCGCCTTCCACGAGCAGCGCAAGGCGGGCGAGGAAGTCGGCGCCCCCGAGGAGGCCGCGGGGGCCGCGGGGGCGGTTCCACCGCCGCCCGTGGCGCCGCATCGCGCGCCCCCCGGCGCCCCCGGCGCCCCCGGCGCCGACAGCGGCCGGCAAGGACCTGACGGGGACGTGCCCGCCGTGATGCCCGCATGAGTCTCCTCGTCGTCGGACTGAGTCACCGCAGCGCGCCCGTGAGCGTGCTGGAGCGCGCCGCCCTGGTGGGGGACGAGCAGGCGAAGCTGGTGCAGGACACCCTCGTCGCCGAGCCCGCCACCGAGGCCGCGGCGCTGGCCACCTGCAATCGCATCGAGCTCTACGCCGACGTGGACAAGTTCCACGCCGGGGTCGCCGAGCTGTCCACGCTGCTCGCCCAGCACACCGGCGTCGGACTGGACGAGCTCACCCCGTACCTCTACGTCCACTACGAGGACCGGGCCGTCCACCACCTGTTCTCGGTGGCCTGCGGGCTGGACTCGATGGTCGTGGGCGAGGGCCAGATCCTCGGCCAGATCAAGGACGCGCTGGCGCTCGGGCAGGAGCTGCACACCGCCGGGCGGCTGCTGAACGACCTCTTCCAGCAGGCGCTGCGGGTCGGCAAGCGGGCCCACAGCGAGACCGGGATCGACCGGGCGGGCCAGTCGCTGGTCACCTTCGGCCTGGAGCAGCTGGCCCAGGGCGCGCCGGTGGCGGAGTGGGCCCGGGGCAAGCGCGCCCTGGTGATCGGCGCCGGTTCGATGTCCTCGCTGGCCGCTGCGACGCTCGCGCGCGCCGGTGTATCAGAACTGGTGATCGCCAACAGGACGTTGGAGCGGGCGCTGCGCCTGGCCGAGTCCCTGGCCCAGCAGCACGCCGCCACCCCGGTCGCGATCGCCCCCGCCGATGAGGGCGCCTCCACCGGTGCGGAAACGTTGCGCGAGGGCCTGGTGGCCCGCGCCGTGCCGCGGGACCGGGTCTCCGCCGAGCTGCCGCACGCCGACATCGTCGTGTCCTGTACGGGCGCGACCGGGCTGGTCCTGACCGCCGCCGAGCTGCGCACCGCGCTCGCCCAGCGCGCCGCCTGCCCGCCCGGGGCGCACCCCGCGGGGACGGACGTCTCGCTGCTGGATCTGGCGATGCCGCGCGACATAGACGCGGCGGCGCACCGGATCGAGGGGCTGCACCTGGTCGACATCGAGTCCCTCGCCGAGGCTGCCGCCGAACCGTCCGGCGCGCCGGGCTCGTCCGCCGGGGCGATGGCCGCCGACGTGGACAAGGTGCGGGCCATCGTCTCCGAGGAGGTGGCCGCCTTCGGGGCGGCCCAGCGCGCCGCGCACATCACCCCGACGGTGGTCGCGCTGCGTACCATGGCGGCGGACGTCGTCGCCAG
Source organism: Streptomyces sp. 5-10 (assembly GCF_014712245.1). Lineage (NCBI taxonomy): Bacteria > Bacillati > Actinomycetota > Actinomycetes > Kitasatosporales > Streptomycetaceae > Streptomyces > Streptomyces sp. 5-10. The sequence goes on along the minus strand of NZ_JACVYG010000031.1, from coordinate 106,671 downwards.
TGAGATCGCCCGCCTCGACGGGCGACTTCCCGATCTGGACGACAAGCAGCGGGCCGAGATCACGCAGACCGTGCGCCGGGTCGTCGACAAGCTGCTGCACGCGCCCACCGTGCGGGTCAAGCAGCTCGCGAGCACTCCGGGAGGCGCCGGTTACGCGGACGCGCTGCGGGAGCTCTTCGACCTCGATCCGCAGGCGGTCGCCGCCGTCAGCCGCGCCGACGGCTCGGCCCGCACCGCAGAACCGAACGACCCGAAGGGAGGCCGGGCATGAACGCCACCCCCTCACCCGCCGCCTCCGGCGGCGCTCCGCCGCTGCGTCTGGGCACCCGCCGCAGCGCGCTCGCCATGGCCCAGTCCGGGCTGGTCGCGGACCTGGTCCGCGAGGTCACCGGGCGCCCCGTCGAGCTGGTCGAGATCACCACGTACGGCGACACCTCGCGGGAGCACCTCGCACAGATCGGCGGCGCCGGCGTCTTCGTCTCGGCGCTGCGCGAGGCGCTGCTCAGGGGCGACATCGACCTGGCCGTGCACTCGCTGAAGGACCTTCCCACCGCGGAGCCGGAGGGGCTGACGCTGGCCGCGGTCCCGCGCCGCGAGGATCCGCGCGACGCGCTGATCGCCCGGGACGGGCTCACCTTCGCCCAGCTTCCGCCGGGGGCCCGGATAGGCACCGGATCCCCGCGCCGCGCGGCCCAGCTGAACGCGTGGGCCCGCTCCTTCGGCCTCGACATCGAGACCGTGCCGATACGCGGCAATGTCGACACCCGCATCGGCTACGTCCGCTCGGGACGGCTGGACGCCGTGGTGCTCGCCGCCGCCGGTCTGATCCGGCTGGGACGGATCGGCGAGGCGACCGAGCTGCTCGATGCCGACCATGTTTTGCCCGCCCCCGGCCAGGGGGCCCTGGCAGTGGAGTGTGCCGCGTCCAGCGTGGCGCTCGCTGCCCGGCTCGCCGAGATCGACGACCCGTCCACACGGGTCGCCGTGACCGCCGAGCGATCCCTGCTCGCCGCCCTGGAGGCCGGCTGCAGCGCACCCGTGGGGGCGTTGGCCGACCTGTTGGGCGACGGTCAGGCTGTCACCGAAATGCGCCTGCGCGGCGTCGTCGGCACGCTCGACGGCACGACGCTGGTGCAGCTGTCCACCACCGGTCCCGTACCCGCGTCGCCCAGTGGGGCCGCGGACCTCGGTCGCGTACTCGCTGCCGAGCTGCTCGCCAAGGGTGCGGCCGGTCTTATGGGGGAGCGAGCACTTTGAACCCCACCGCCCCGAATCACCCCGGCTGCGGACACGTCACCTTCCTCGGTGCGGGCCCCGGAGATCCGGGCCTGCTGACCTTGCGCGCCGTGGAGGCACTCGCCTCCGCGGACGTGTTGATCGCCGACCCTCAAGTGCTCGACGTGGTGCGCAAGCACGTCAGGCCGGGCGTGGCCGCGGAGGCTCAGGGCACGCCGCGGCAGGCGGACGCTGATGGGTCGTCAGGCACCGCCACCGTCCCGGTACTCAGGGACAGTGCCAATCTTGTCATGACGGCCGCGCGCGGCGGCAAGCGGGTCGTGCGCGCGGTCGCGGGCGACCCCGGCCTCGACGGATACGCCGCCGACGAGATGCTCGCCTGCGCCGCCGAGGGCATCGTCTTCGAGGTGGTGCCCGGTGTGGCCGCCGCGGTGGGCGTGCCCGCCTACGCGGGGGTGCCGCTGCGGGACGCCCACAGCGCCGATGTGCGCTTCGTGGACGCCCTGAGCGCCGACGAGCGCTGCTGGAGCGAGATCGGCTCGTCCGACGCGACCGCCGTGGTCTCCGCGACCCTGGAGACGGTGGCCGCCGCCGCGGGTGAGCTGGTGGCCGCGGGCCGCAAGCCGGACACCCCGCTCACCGTCACCGTCGCCGGCACCACCACCCGCCAGCGGACCTGGACCGCGACGCTGGGGACCATCGCCCAGGTGCTGAAGGCGGCCAAGGTGCTGCCGTCGCCGCAGGGCGCGCAGCCGGTGATAGCCGTGGTCGGCGAGCAGAGCGCGGCCGGCCGGCGCGATCAGCTGTCATGGTTCGAATCCAAGCCGCTGTTCGGCTGGAAGGTCCTGGTGCCGCGCACCAAGGAGCAGGCCGTCTCGCTCTCCGATCAGCTGCGCGGCTACGGCGCGGTGCCCAGTGAGGTGCCGACCATCGCCGTGGAGCCGCCGCGTACCCCGCAGCAGATGGAGCGCGCGGTCAAGGGCCTGGTCACCGGCCGCTATGAGTGGATCGCCTTCACCTCGGTCAACGCGGTCAAGGCGGTGCGCGAGAAGTTCGAGGAGTACGGGCTCGACGCCCGCGCGTTCGCCGGGATCAAGGTCGCGGCGGTGGGCGAGCAGACCGCGAAGTCGCTGGTCGACTTCGGGGTGAAGCCGGATCTGGTGCCCAGCGGTGAGCAGTCCGCGGCCGGGCTGCTGGAGGACTGGCCGCCGTACGACCCGGTCTTCGACCCGATCGACCGGGTGTTCCTGCCGCGCGCCGACATCGCCACCGAGACCCTGGTCGCCGGGCTGATCGAGCTGGGCTGGGAGGTCGACGACGTGACCGCGTACCGCACCGTGCGCGCCTCGCCGCCGCCGGCCGAGACCCGTGAGGCCATCAAGGGCGGCGGGTTCGACGCGGTGCTCTTCACCTCGTCGTCCACCGTGCGGAACCTCGTCGGCATCGCGGGCAAGCCGCACAATGTCACTGTCATCGCCTGTATCGGCCCGGCCACCGCGAAGACCGCGGAGGAGCACGGGCTGCGGGTGGATGTGCTGTCGCCCGAGCCCTCGGTGCTCAAGCTGGCCGAGGCGCTCGCGGACTTCGGGGCGGCGCGGCGGCAGGCCGCGATCGAGGCCGGGGAGCCGGTCACCCGCCCGAGCGAGCGACGGCCAGGTTCGCGAAGGAGGGCACGCTCTTGAGCACCACGTACGGCAGCTTCCCCGGTACCCGGCCGCGCCGGCTGCGCACCACGCCCGCGATGCGGCGCATGGTCGCGGAGACCCGGCTGCACCCGGCCGAGCTGATCCTGCCCGCGTTCGTCCGCGAGGGCGTGAGTGAGCCGGTGCCGCTCCAGTCGATGCCGGGCGTGGTCCAGCACACCCGGGACACGCTGCGGAAGGCGGCGGCCGAGGCGGTCGCGGCGGGCATCGGCGGGATCATGCTGTTCGGCGTGCCGGAGGAGTCCAAGAAGGACGCCGTCGGCACCCCCGGTACCGACCCCGACGGAATTCTCCAGGTCGCCATCCGCGATGTGCGCGCCGAGGTCGGCGACGACCTCGTGATCATGTCCGACCTCTGTCTGGACGAGCACACCGACCACGGCCACTGCGGCGTCCTGGACGCCGAGGGCCGGATCGACAACGACGCCACGCTGGAGCGGTACGCGGAGATGGCCCGCGTCCAGGCCGACGCGGGCGTCCACACGGTGGGCCCCAGCGGGATGATGGACGGGCAGGTCCGGGTGATCCGCGAGGCCCTGGACGGCGCCGGGCACCAGGACGTGTCGATCCTCGCCTACACCGTGAAGTACGCCTCCGCCTTCTACGGTCCGTTCCGCGAGGCGGTCGGCTCGTCGCTGAAGGGCGACCGCAAGACCTACCAGCAGGACTCGGCCAACGCCCGCGAATCGCTGCGCGAGCTGGAGCTGGACCTGGCCGAGGGCGCGGACATGGTCATGGTCAAGCCGGCCCTGCCGTACCTGGACATCGTGCGCCAGATCGCCGACGCCGTGGACGTGCCGGTGGCCGCGTACCAGATCTCCGGTGAGTACGCGATGGTCGAGGCGGCCGCGGCCAACGGCTGGATCGACCGCGACCGCGCCATCATGGAGACGCTGACCTCGGTGCGGCGCGCGGGCGCGGGGATGATCCTCACGTACTGGGCGACGGAGGTCGCGCAGCGGCTGAACCGCGGCGAGTAGCTTTTCTGAGGCCGACAGCGGGCCGGACGCGCACCCCGCGCCTCCGGCCCGTCGTGGCGTCGTGGTGCTGCTACGGCGTCTCGCCCAGCGCCGCACGAAGCCAGTCGTCGTACTCGCCGACCCAGCCCCGTACCACGGACGCGAGACCTTCAGGCATACCGTCGGTCTGGTCCGTGGTCACCGCTCGCGGGTCGGCACTGGGTGCGTTGACAGCCGACTTCTCACATCCTGAGCCGGTGTCCATGCGGCTGGGCGTGGTGTGCGCCAAGAATCAGCGCACGACGCGACCACGTTCAGCCCACGTCGGCCGAGTCCTGAGTACCGGTTGAGGCCGGATCGGCGGGTGCCGGGGCGAGGAGGCCGTGGAGAGCGTAGTCCACCAGTTTGCGCGTCTCGTCGGGGGCGAGTGAGCCGTGGCCGGACATCAGGCGGAAGACGAGTGCGCCCAGGAGGATGTCCGTGGCCGCGGCGGCGTCCACGCCCGGGCGGGTCAGGCCCGCTTCGGCGGCGCGGTCCCAGAACGGCTCGAGGGCCGCCCGGCGGGGCATCAGGAAGAACTCGTGGAAGTACGGCGCCGCCTGCGGTTCGGTCGCGCAGGCCGCCAGCAGCTGACCGAAGAGGGCGCCTTCCGGGCTGGTGTAGTGGGTCAGCAGGTCGGTGGCGTACGTGACCAGGTCGTCGATGGGGCGTCCGGTATCGGGGAGCGCCACCACCTCGGCCGTGTCACGGCCGAACGCCTCCGCGATGATCGCGGCCTTGCAGGGCCAGTGCTTGTAGATGGTGGCCGTGCTCACACCGGACCGTGCGGCGATGCGGTCGATGGTGATCGCGGTGATGCCGTCCTCGCGCATGAGGGCGCTGGTGGCCGTGAGTACGGCGTCGTGGGCCCGGGCGCTGCGGGGGCGCCGGGGGCGGTCCAGGGTCACGGGTGGGCCTTTCCTCCGGGCTTGCCGTTCAAAGTGAAGTGATGTTTCACTTTAGTTTGAGGCCGGGCGATGACGCAACGCCGTCGCCGCCGGACGGCCCCGGGAACAGCGAAAGGAACCGCCATGCCGCACTTCGTCGTCACGTACGTCCACCGCGATCCCACCGGCTGGGCGCGCCATCTCGACGCCCACCTGCGGTGGCTGGTCGAGCGCGTGGAGTCGGGGGAGCTGCGCGCTTCGGGACCGACCACCGGGGCGGAAACGCGGGGTGAGGGGTGGGAGCGGACCGCGTTGCTGGTGTTCGCGGCGGCTGATGAGGAGGCGCTGCGCGCGGTTGTCGACACCGACCCGTACATGGCGGAGGGCCAGGTGCAGGAGATGACGGTCACCCGGTGGGACCCGATCTTCGGGGTGCTCGCCGAGGAGTCGAGCCGGGCCGGTACCGGTGACGCGGAGCTGCTCGAGCACCTCGCCGGGCTGGCCCGGTAGGGAGGGATCGACGATGCTCTACGAACTCGCGACCCTGTCGCTCAAGCTGTACTCCGTCCCCAAGGCGCTGTCCGCCCTGGAGACCTACACCACGCGCGATGCCATCGGCGGCCGGCTGCTCGGCTGCTGGGAGCCCGAGCACGGCGAGATCGTCGGGCGGCTGCTCCTGCTGCGCGGCTTCGAGAACGCCGAGGAGCTCACCGAGGAGCGCGGGCGCGTCCTCACCAGCTCGGACCCGTTCGGCATCGGGAAGCACCTGACCGGGTTCGAGGTGGAGAGCTACGCTCCGTTCCCGTTCCTGCCACCGGTCGAGCCGGGGGAGTACGGCTCGGTGTACGAATTCCGCACGTACCGGCTCAAAGTCGGGGGGCTCGTACCCACGATGGCCGGGTGGGAGGCCGCGGTGCCCGAGCGCACCCGGCTCCACCCGCTCACGACGGCCATGTACGGTCTGGACGGCGCGCCGCGGATCACCCACATCTGGCCGTTCCCGGACCTCAACGCCCGGCTGGAGATCCGCCGGGAGTCCTACGAACGCGGGATCTGGCCGCCGGAGAACGGGCCGGAGAACATCGCCCACGCCACCTCGACGATCGCCCTGCCGACCCCGATCTCGCCGTTGCGCTGACCGGCCGAAGGGGCAGCCCCCGGGGCTCTCCCCGGGGGACGAACGGCCGCCGTCTCAGGACTCTTCGCGGTCCTGCGGGGACAGCTTCGCCCAGAGGCCGAACGCGGCGGCGACCACCAGCAGGCCGATGCCTATCCAGAGGTTGATGCGGATGCCGTCGGCCTTGGCCACCTCGGCGGGGCCGTCGGTGATGCCGAGGACGGTCAGGACGGCGCCGTACAGGCCGAGGAGTGCGGCGATGAGCCGGCGGACGTCGAAGGTCTTGCCCGGGGTCATGGGGTCCTCGCCCCGCTTCATGTCGCTCATACGGCTATCACCAGCCAGACGCTCAGAGCCGCTGTCAGGGTCAGGATGACGCTCCCCAGCACCACCGGGGACTTCCACCACGGCTGCCGTACGGAGGCCTCGTGGGCGTCGGGGGAGTCGGGGTCGGGGAGGCTCCAGACCAGGCCCCGCAGTTCGGACTCCGGCTTCGGCTTGGTGACGAGGGTGACCGCGACCGTGACGACCGCGTCCACGACGAAGGCGAAGAGCGCGCCGTAGAAGTTGGCCATCTGGGCGTTGATCGTGTCGTGCGGGCCGACCTCGCCGCCAGGGTAGAACCAGCCGATGTGGTACGCCGAGAGATGGGCCGCGGCCGCCGCGACCGTACCGGACAGCATGCCCCAGAAGCCCGCCCACGGGGTGACCCGCTTCCAGAACATCGCCAGCAGGAAGGTCGCGAACAGCGGCGAGTTGAAGAACGAGAACAGCAGCTGGATGTAGTTCTGGATGTTGTTGTACTCGGAGGCGACGAACGCGGCGGCCACGCTCACCGCGATGCCCGCGACCGTGGCGTAGCGCCCGGCCGTGAGGTAGTAGCGGTCCTCGCGCCCCTTGACCACGTACGGCTTCCAGATGTCGTAGGTGAACACCGTGTTGAAGCCGGAGATGTTGGCCGCCATGCCCGCCATGAAGGCCGCCAGCAGCCCGGTGAGCGCGATGCCGAGCACGCCGTTCGGCAGGAAGCGCTGCATCATCTCGGGGATCACGTCGTTGTACGTGGGCCCGCCGGGCTTCCCCAGCTTGGGGATGATGACCAGCGCGATCATGCCGGGGACCACGGTGAACAGCGGCAGCGCCATCTTGGGGAAGGCCGCGATCAGCGGGGTGCGGCGGGCCGCGTTGAGGTCCTTGGCGGCCAGGGACCGCTGCACCTCGGCGAAGTTGGTGGTCCAGTAGCCGAAGGCGAGGACGAAGCCCTCGCCCATCGCCAGACCGATCCAGTCGCCCAGCGGATTGGTCCAGTGGCCCGGGGTGGTGCCCTGCCAGGTGTGCAGCAGGCTGGGGTCCTGCACGGCCTCCCGCAGCCCGCTGAAGCCGCCCACGGAGTGCAGTCCGATGACGACGATCGGGATCAGCCCGGCGAGGATCACGAAGAACTGGAGCACCTCGCCGTAGATCGCGCCCGCGAGCCCGCCCAGCGTGATGTACGCGAGCACGAAGACCGCCGACAGCAGGATGGACAGCCACAGCGGCCAGCCGATCAGCAGCTTGACGATCAGGGCGAGCGCGAAGAGGTTCACCCCGGCCAGCAGCATCTGCGCCACGGCGAAGACGACGCTGTTGAGGAGATGGGTCTGGTTGTTGAAGCGGCGGCGCAGATACTCCGAGACGCTGTGGACCCGCGTCGAGTAGTAGAACGGCATCATCACGACGCCGAGGAAGACCATCGCGGGGATGGCCCCGAGCCAGTAGAAGTGCACCGCGGCGGCCCCGTACTGGGCGCCGTTGGCCGCGCCGCCGATGATCTCCAGGGCGCCGAGGTTGGCGGATATGAAGGCCAGACCGGTGATCCAGGCGGGCATCGAGCGCCCAGCGAGGAAGAAGTCACCGGTGGTGTGGACGGCCCGCTTGGTGGTGAGGCCGATGGCGATGATCGCGCCGAAGTAGACGGCGAGCAGGAACCAGTCGACGGCTCCGAGGTCGAGGGTGCCGGTCATGTCCGGGTCTCTCCCGCGTCGCCGGGGCGCGGCGCGTGACCGGCGGCGAAGCCGACGACGAGGTCGGCGGCCTCGCGACCGGGGGCGACGAGGCGGGCGTTGGCCTCGTCGGAGGTGAGGACCCAGCGTTCGGCCTCGGCGGGCTCCTTGCCGAACCGCTCATGGCGGTCGATCAGTCGCCGTACCCGCTCCTCGGTGTCCAGCTCGACCCACCAGGTCTCGTCCAGCAGGTCGCGGACCGGGCGCCAGGGCGCGTCGTCCAGCAGCAGGTAATTGCCCTCGGTGATGACGAGCGGGACCTCGGGATCCACCGGGATGGAGCCCGCGATGGGCTGCTCCAGCTCGCGTTCGAAGCCCGGCGCGTACACCGGCTCGCCGGGGCGCGGCTCCTTGAGGCGCCGCAGCAGCGCGGCGTAGCCGTACGGGTCGAACGTCTCCGGGGCACCCTTGCGGCCCAGCAGGCCGAGGCGGCGCAGCTCGACGTCGGCGAGGTGGAAGCCGTCCATCGGGACGAGGACGGCGCGGTCGGGGCCGAGCGCGCCGACCAGGTACTCGGCGAGGGTGGTCTTGCCGGCCCCGGGCGGTCCGGCGATGCCGAGCAGCCGGCGGCGGCCGGAGCCGGAGCCGGGGTCGGAGCCGGAGCCGGAGCCGGAGTCGGCCAGGCGCCGGGCGCGCTCGAGGAGTTGCTGGGGAGTCATGGCAGGTCTTTCGGGGAGTTGGTCTTTCGGGGAGTCCGGGCGGGTGCGGGGTCAGGCCGCCGCGTGGGCGTGCGCGGCCTTGAGCTGGTCGGCGATGTAGGAGCGGGCGTGGGCGGCGAGGTCGGCGCCGTCGGCCCACAGATCGCGCCAGACGGCGAGGTCGTGGGAGAGGCCGGGGGCGACCACGGCGGAGGAGAAGGACTCGAAGGTGATCGGGCCCTGGTAGCCGATGTCCGCGAGGGCGTGGAAGAAGGCGGGGAAGTCCACGGTGCCGGAGCCGAGGTAGCCGCGGTGGGACTCGCCGATGTGGACGTAGCCGAGGCGGTCGCCGCAGGCGCGGACGGGGCGGGCGAAGTCCTGCTCCTCGATGTTCATGTGGTACGTGTCGAGGTGGACCACCACATTGGCCGCGCCGATCTCGTCGATCAGCTCCAGGGCCTGCCGGGCGGTGTTGACCAGGTTGGACTCGTAGCGGTTGACGACCTCCAGGCCGAGCGTCACCCCGAGCCCGTCGGCCTCGGCGGCGAGCCTGCGCAGGGTCTGGACGGCGTGTTCGCGGCCCTTGGGGGTCGGCGGGTGGCCGTACTTGCCGAGCGCGCCGTAGAGCACCCCGCCGAAGTAGTGGCCGCCCAGGTCATGGGTGAGGTGGAGGGCTTGGCGCAGCAGCGCCTCGCCCCGGGCGGCGGTCGCGGGGTCCTCGGAGGAGACGTCGGAGTCGAAGGCGAGGCCGCGGGAGCAGGCGACGCCCAGCTCGTGGGCGGCGAGCACCTCGCGGGTGGCCTTCACATCGACGATCCCGGGGTCGTGGAGGGAGATCTCGACCAGGTCGTAGCCGGCCTCGCGGCTGCGGGCGGCGGCGGTCCGGGCGCCCTCGGGCGTCCAGTCGCCGGTCCACACGAGTGCGTGCACTCCGAGGTCGTTCATGGCGATCCCTTCTCCTGCCTGCCCTTCGGGCGTGCTGTGCGGCGTTGCCCGCCCGATGTTACGCATCTTTTGCGTAAAGGCAATACATAAGTCTTCTTGGGGTCGGTCGTAAAGGGAGGTACGGTGTGGGCGGTACCGAACAGAGCGTGAACAGTGGAGGACAGGGCCCAGTGACGGAGGCGGTCTCGGCAGGTCAGCCAGCGCAGGCGCATCCCACGGGCCCCGGGGCGGTGCTGGCGCTCATCCGCGGCGGCCGGGCCACCACCCGCGCCCAGTTGATGGCGGCCACCGGGCTCTCCCGGTCCACCATGGCCACCCGGCTGGAGGCGCTGACCGAGGCGGGCTATCTGGAGGCGTCCGGCGCGGCCGACTCCACCGGCGGCCGCCCGGCGGGCTCCTTCCGGCTGCGTCCCGACTCCGGAGTGCTGCTGGTGGCCGACATCGGCGGCAGCCATGTGCACACCGCGCTCGCCGACATGGCCTGTGATGTCCTCGGCTCGCACCGCCGGGACCTCGATGTGGCCGAGGGGCCGGAGGCGGTGCTCGGCCAGGTGGCCGCCGACTTCCGGCGGCTGCTGAAGGAGGCGGGCGAGCCCGCCGAGCGGGTGCGCGGCATCGGCGTCGGCGTGCCGGGCCCGGTCGAGTCGGGCACCGGCCGGGTGGTCAGCCCGCCCATCATGACCGGCTGGGACGGCTATACGGTGCCGGACTTCTTCCGCGACACCTACGACTGCCCGGTGCTGGCCGACAAGGACACCAATCTGATGGCGCTGGGCGAGCACCGGGTCAACTGGCCCGACGTCCAGCATCTGCTCTTCGTCAAGGCGGGCACCGGCATCGGCTCCGGTCTGGTCCTCGGCGGGCGGCTCCACCACGGCTCCCAGGGCGCGGCGGGCGACATCGGTCACATTCCCGCCCCCGGGCTCGACGAGACCTCCCCGGACGCGCCCCTGTGCCGCTGCGGCAACTCCGGCTGTCTGGAGGCGGTGGCCGGCGGCTGGGCCCTGGTGCGCGACCTCACCGCCGCCGGGCACGAGGTGGCCACCACCGACGATGTGGTGGCCCTGGTGCGCTCCGGCAACGGCGACGCCGTACGGCTGCTGCGCCACGCCGGGCGTCTGCTCGGCCAGGGTGTCGCCGACGCGGTCAGCCTCCTCAACCCCTCGATCCTGGTGGTCGGCGGCGGCCTCGCGCATGCCCAGGAGCATCTGATCGCCGGTATCCGGGAGGTCACCTACCGTCGCTCGCTGCCCCTGGCCACCCGGGACCTGCGGGTCGTCCTCTCCCCGCTGGCCACCCGCGCGGGCGTCACCGGCGCGGCCCACATGGTCGCCGACGCCCTCTTCGACCCGGCGACGGTCGACTCCCGGCTGCGGTGAGTGCACTACCTGGCCCGACGCCCCGACGCCCCGACGCCCCGACGCCCCGACGTCCCGATGCCCCGACGCCCCGGCGCATCGGCGCACGCGGGGGAATTTCCAGGAAATCTCGGCAGAGGGCACATCCATCGGGCCCTCTCGGACGTCTGACCAGGGAGCGGCCCTGTGATGCGGCCGCAGGCCAGGTGCATTTGGAGATATTCACGTTGAAAACCGGCATGAAGGGTCTACGTCGCGTATCCGCGGTCGCGATCACCGCTGGAGCCGTGCTGACGGCGGGGGCGTTCACCGCCTCCGCGCAGGCCGCGACGACCGCAAGTCCCACGATCGCCGCCAAGGGCGGGTTCGTGATGAACAACGCCACGGGGAAGAGCCTGTTCACCAAGGCCGCGGACACCCGGCTTTCCACCGGCTCCACCACCAAGATCATGACCGCCCGGGTGGTGCTCGCGCAGCCGAACCTCAACCTGGACGCCAAGGTCACGGTCCAGAAGGCGTACAGCGACTACATCGTCGACAACAACTGGGCCTCCTCGGCCAAGCTGATCGTCGGCGACAAGGTCACCGTCCGCCAGCTGCTGTACGGGCTGATGCTGCCGTCCGGCTGTGACGCGGCGTACGCGCTGGCGGACAAGTTCGGCACCGGTTCCACCCGGGCCGCGCGGGTGAAGTCGTTCATCGGCAAGATGAACACCACCGCCAAGTCCCTCGGGCTGACGAACACCCACTTCGACTCGTTCGACGGCATCGGACACGGCGCCAACTACTCCACACCGCGCGACCTGACCAAGCTGGCCAGCAGCGCGATGAAGTACTCCACGTTCCGCTCGGTCGTGAAGACGAAGTCGACCAAGCAGAAGGTGACCACGAAGAACGGCGGCTACCGCTACATGTCGTGGACCAACACCAACAATCTGCTGGGCAGCTACTCGGGCACCATCGGCGTCAAGACCGGCTCGGGTCCGGAGGCCAAGTACTGCCTGGTCTTCGCCGCCACCCGGAGCGGGAAGACGATGATCGGCACCGTCCTCGCCTCCACCTCGGTGGACAACCGCACGGCGGACGCGAAGAAGCTGATGGACTACGGCTTCAGCAGGTAGCCGTCGCCCGCGGCACAGTGAGGAGCCTGCCCCGCGCACCCATCGGGTCGCGGGACAGGCTCTTGTCGTGGCGCCGGCGCCGTGCTCAGCGCACCGCGTTCCAGGAGTGCGCCACGTCCACCACGACGTGCCCGTCGGTCTGGAAGGCCCGGAACGGCAGCCGTGCGCGCACGCCGAGGCCGACCTGGGTCTCACCCTCGAAGCTGGCGCCGAAGCGGGTGTCCCGGAACGTCTGGTAGCCGGAGATGTCCACCCCCGGCAGCGGCTTGCGCGCCCGCCCCGGGTACGACTCCGCGCCGCTGCCCGGGTCGTAGCTCGGCGCGGACACATGGATGTCCAGGATCGCGCCGCCGCGGACCGGGATCTCCTCGCCGGAGCCGTCTTGGTACAGGGTGTTCACATACCCCACGCGGTAGCCGACGCGATCGGCGGCCGTGGCCCCCTTCACGTCGAACACGATGCGGTCGTAGCACGCGTGCCGGCCCGTCCTGATGTTCCCCAGCGGTGCGTGTCCCGCCGGCCGGGCCGTCTTCTCGCCGCTGCCCCAGCCGGTCTCACAGGTCGTCGCCGCCTTGGCCGCGGTCGGCGTGACGGCCCCGGCCGTCCCCGCCGTCGCCACCAGCGCGCCGCCCGCGAGCGCCGTCGCCGCGAGTGCGGTCCCCCACCGTCGCATGGTCAAGCCCCCAATGGTCTGTTGTCGGTTGATGACAGGTGATTCACGGGGTTGGACGGTCCGGGGTGGTGAGAGGTTGTCCCGGTCCGGGAAATGTGTCCCAAATGCTACGTGCGCGGGGTGCGGCGGTACGTGCGTGGGGCGGCGGTACGTGCGCGGAGGTGCGGCGGTACGTGCGTGCGGGCGGCGGTACGCCTGACGGTCCCTCGGGGGTTTTCCCCCGAGCGGGTCGGCCGGTTGCCCGGATGGGACGGGAAGGCCGGTTCGACAAGGCTGGTGCGCATGAGACCGACGACCGGCAGAACCGCCGCACTGGCCCTCGCCACCGCCGCCACCGCATCCCTCCTCGGGGTCGCGTCCGCGAACGCGACCCCGGGAGCTCTGGCCGACCCCGGCACCGCCGCGCTCGACTGGGGCGCCTGTGCGGGGAGCGGGCTCGACCCCCGTCAGGAATGCGCCACGCTCAAGGTGCCGCTGGACTACCGCGATCCCGGCGGCAAGCGGATCTCCCTCGCCGTCTCCCGCATCCCCGGCGAGCGGCCGCGGGCCCGCCGGGGCACCCTGCTGCTGATCCCGGGCGGCCCCGGATCGCCGGGTCTCGACCGGCCCAGCACGCTCGGCAAGCGGCTGCCGAAGTCGGTGCGGGACGCGTACGACATCGTCAGCTTCGACCCGCGCGGCATGGGGAAGTCCACGCACGCCGGATGCGATCTGAACCCCGCCGATCTGTCGCTGCTCGCCTCGCGCCCCTGGCCCGCCCCCGACGGGGACATCACGCGGAACATCACCACCGGCCGCCGCATCGCCGACACCTGCGCCCGCAACGGCGGCGAACTGCTGCGCACCATCAGCACCGTCAACGAGGCGCGGGACATCGACAGCGTCCGCCGGGCGCTCGGCGAGCGGAAGCTGTCCGCGTGGGGCGTCTCGTACGGGACGTATGTGGGCTCCGTCTACGCGCAGATGTTCCCCGAGCACACCGACCGCTGGGTGCTGGACAGCAATGACGACCCGAACCCGGAGCGGGTGGAGCGCGGCTGGCTGGCCAACTACGCCGTGGGCGTCGAGGACACCTTCCCCGACTTCGCGGCCTGGGCCTCCGCGCCCGACAGCCCCGTCCGGCTGGCCGAGACCCCCGACGGGGTGCGGCGGCGGGTCCTGGACCTCGCCGCCCGGCTGGACGCGAAGCCGCTGCCGTGGCCCGGCGCCAACCCGCCCGAGCTGAACGGCAACGCACTGCGCCAGAGCATGCTGAACGCCCTGTACTCCCGGGACCGCTTCGAGGGCCTGGCCCAGCTGATCGTCGACGCGGACGCGGGCAAGGTGCCCGCCGAGGCACCGGCCGACCCGCCGCAGGACGCCGCGGCCGTGTCCCTCGCGACCATCTGCAACGACGTGGAGTGGCCCACCTCCCTGCCCAACTACGCGCGGGATGTCGCCGCCAGCCGCAAGAGTCACCCGCTCACCGCGGGCATGCCGGTGAACGTCACCCCGTGCGCGTTCTGGCATGACGCGCCGCGGGACAAGCCGGTGCGGATCACCGACCAGGGGCCGTCGAACGTCCTGCTGGTGCAGAACAAGCGCGATGTGGCCACCCCGTACGGCGGGGCGCTGGGCCTCCGGCGGGCCTTTGGCGACCGGGCCCGGATGGTCGGCGTGGACGCGATGGGGCATGGCGCGGCGTACGTGGAGAACGGCAGCGCCTGCGCGGACCGGTGGGTCACGGACTTCCTGCTGACCGGTGAGCGGCCGAAGCGCGATGTGCTCTGCCGGTGACGCGGTGACGCGGTGACGCGGTGACGCGGTGACGCGGTGACGCGGTGACGCGGTGACGCGGTGACGCGGTGACGCGGTGACGCGGTGACGCCGTGACGCCGTGACGCGGTGACGCCGTGGCGCTGGTGACGCCGGTGACAAGCCACCGATGAACGCGTCAGAGCCCCTGAACGCGTCAGAGCCCCTGAACGCGTCAGAGCCCCGCCCCGGGAAGCCGGGGCGGGGCTCATGCGGTGGCCTCAGAGGCGCTCGGGGGTGCGGATGCCCAGCAGGGACATGCCCTGCCCCAGCGTGCGCGCCGTGATGTCGCACAGGAAGAGGCGGTTCTCCACCTGGGCCGGGCCGCCCTCCGCCTTCAGGACCGGGCACTGGTCGTAGAAGGTCGTGTAGAGCGAGGCCAGCTGGTAGAGATACCCGGCCAGCTTGTGCGGCTCGTAGCCGGCGGCCACCTCGCGCAGCGTCTCCCCGAACTGGTCGAGGTGCAGGCCCAGCGCCCGCTCGGCCGGGGCCAGCGGAAGCTCCGGGTGGGCCAGCGGCCGCTGCCCCTCCTCGGCGCGGCGCAGGATCGACTGGATCCGGGCGTACGCGTACTGGAGATAGACCGAGGTGTCCCCGTTGAGCGAGACCATCTGGTCGAGGTCGAACTTGTAGTCCCGTGAGGCGGAGGTGGACAGATCCGCGTACTTCACCGCGCCGATGCCGACCTGGGCGCCGCGCTCGAGGATCTCCTCCTCGGTGAGGCCGAGCTTCTCGCTCTTCTCCCGGACCACGGCCGCGGCCCGCTCGGTGGCCTCGTCCAGCAGGTCCTCCAGCCGCACCGTCTCGCCCGCGCGGGTCTTGAACGGCTTGCCGTCCTTGCCCAGGACGGTGCCGAAGGCGAGCTGCACGGCGTGCACCTGGTCATTGAGCCAGCCGATCCGGCGGGCGGTCTCGAAGACCATCTTGAAGTGCAGCGACTGCCGGGCGTCCACCACATACAGCAGGGTGTCGGCCTTCAGGTGCTGCACCCGGTCGCGGATCGCGGAGAGGTCGGTGGCCGCATAGCCGAAGCCGCCGTCGGACTTCTGGACGATCAGCGGCACCGGATTGCCCTCGGGACCCTTGATGTCGTCGAAGAAGACGCACAGCGCACCCTCGGAGCGCACGGCGACGCCGGACTCCTCCAGCAGCCGGCAGGTCTCGGCCAGCATGTCGTTGTAACCCGACTCGCCGACCACATCGGGGTCGTGGATCTCGATGTCCAGCTTGTCGAAGACCGAGTAGAAGTAGATCTTCGACTCGTCCACGAACTTCCGCCACAGGGCGATGGTCTCCTCGTCGCCCGCCTGGAGGTCCACCACCCGCCGCCGGGACCGCTCCTTGAACTCCGCGTCGGAGTCGAAGAGCGCCCGCGCGGCCTTGTAGAGCCGGTTGAGGTTGGACATGGCCTCCTCACCGGAGGAGGCGTCCTTGTGGTCCAGCTCGTGCGGGTGCTCGATCAGATACTGGATGAGCATGCCGAACTGGGTGCCCCAGTCGCCGATGTGGTGGCGGCGGATCACCTTCTCGCCCGCGAACTCCAGGATCCGCACCACCGCGTCGCCGATCACCGCCGAGCGCAGATGGCCGACGTGCATCTCCTTGGCCACATTGGGCTGGGCGTAGTCGATCACGGTGGTGCCGGGCGCCTGCGCGTACGGCACGCCGAGGCGGTCGTCGGCGGCGCGGGCGGCGAGGGTCGCGGTGATCGCGGAGTCGGCGATCGTGATGTTGAGGAAGCCGGGGCCGGAGACCTCGATGTCGGCGATCACCGGATCGGGGTCGGCCGAGGTGGCGGCGACCGGAAGGTGTGCCACGACCTTGGCGGCCAGCTCACGGGGGTTTCCCTTGAGCTGCTTGGCCAGCGCCAGCATTCCGTTGGCCTGGAAATCGGCCCGGTCGCTTCGTCGCAGCAGCGGGTCCGCGGAGCCGGCCTCCGGCAGGGCAGCCGAGAGGGCGTCCGCGACGCGCTGATGGACCGTAGCGGCGAGGGAAGGGACCGAAGCCATGGAGTGCCATTCCGGTAGTGGTGGTATGGGCAACCCAGTATTTCACGGCGGGTCCAACGATTTCCCCGGCCTGTGGATAACCCGGGCCCGCCCGGCGGGCCCTGTGGGCAATTCCGGAGGGGCCTGTTCCGTCTGGGACAATGGGCGGTGCCATGACCGCTAGGAAGGAAGTGCCGACCGTGGCTCAGAGCACCGAGACCGACTGGGTCTCCCGATTCGCCGACGAGGTCATTGCCGAGGCGGAGCGCCGCGCCCCGGGCAAACCTGTCGTCGTCGCCTCGGGTCTCAGCCCGTCCGGCCCGATCCACCTCGGCAATCTGCGCGAGGTCATGACCCCGCACCTGGTCGCCGACGAGATCCGGCGCCGGGGCCACGAGTGCGTTCACATCCTGTCCTGGGACGACTACGACCGGTATCGCAAGGTCCCGGCCGGGATCGACCCCTCCTGGTCCGAGCACATCGGCAAGCCGCTCACCTCGGTCCCGGCCCCGCCCGGGTCCCCGTATCCGAACTGGGCGGAGCACTTCAAGGCGCCGATGGCCGAGGCGCTGCGGGAGATGGGCATCGAGTTCCACCCCATCAGCCAGACCGAGATGTACACCTCGGGGGCGTACCGGGAGCAGATCCTGCACGCGATGCGCCACCGCCGGGAGATCGACGCCGTCCTGGACCGGTACCGCACCAAGGACAAGCCCGGCGCCAAGAAGCCCAAGCAGCAGCAGAAGCCGGTGGACGAGGCCGAGCTGGCCGCCGCCGAGGGCTCGGGCGCGGCCGCCGAGGACGACGGCAGCGCGGGCGCGGCGGGTTACTACCCGTACAAGCCGTACTGCTCGGTCTGCGAGCGCGATGTGACCACGGTGACCTCGTACGACGACGAGACCACCGAGCTGAGTTACGCGTGCGCGTGCGGCCACGGCGAGACCGTCCGCCTGAGCGAGCACAACCGCGGCAAGCTGGTCTGGAAGGTCGACTGGCCGATGCGCTGGGCGTACGAGGGCGTGGTCTTCGAGCCCTCGGGCGTCGACCACTCCTCGCCGGGCTCGTCCTATGTGGTCGGCGGCCAGATCGTCCGCGAAGTCTTCGGCGGCGAGCAGCCCATCGGCCCGATGTACGCGTTCGTGGGCATCAGCGGCATGGCCAAGATGTCCTCCTCCAAGGGCGGTGTGCCCACCCCGGCCGACGCGCTGGAGATCATGGAGGCGCCGCTGCTGCGCTGGCTGTACGCCCGCCGCCGGCCCAACCAGTCCTTCAAGATCGCCTTCGACCAGGAGATCCAGCGGACCTACGACGAGTGGGACGCGCTGGAGCGGAAGATCGCCGAGGGCGTGGCCCAGCCCGCGGACGCGGCCGCGTACAGCCGCGCGACCCGCACCGCCACGGGCGAGCTGCCGAGCACCCCGCGCCCGCTGCCGTACCGCACGCTGGCCTCGGTGGTGGACATCACCACCGGCCATGACGAGCAGACGCTGCGCATCCTCAGCGAGCTCGACCCCGACAATCCGGTGAAGTCCCTGGAGGAGACCCGGCCCCGGCTCGACAAGGCCGAGCGCTGGATCACCACCCAGGTCCCGGCCGACCAGCGCACCCGGGTCCGGGACGAGCCGGACACCGAGCGGCTGGCCGCGCTGGGCGACACCGAGCGGGAGTCGCTGCGGCTGCTGCTGGACGGCCTGGACGACCACTGGTCGCTGGACGGCCTCACCACGCTGGTCTACGGGGTGCCCAAGATCCAGGCGGGGCTGTCGCCGGAGGCCAAGCCGACGCCGGAGCTGAAGGTCGCCCAGCGGTCGTTCTTCGCGCTGCTCTACACCCTGCTGGTCGGCCGGGACACCGGCCCGAGGCTGCCCACGCTGCTGCTGGCGGTGGGGGCGGACCGGGTGCGCAAGCTGCTCGCGGCCTGACCTCTCCGGCTCCCGGGCGCCGGGCGGACGGCCTTACGGCTGCCGCCCGGCGTTCCGGCTGTGCGGGACGGCCAGGGGCGGCTCTCGGGTGGCCACGGGGTGGCTACGGGATGGCCTCGCGCTCCAGGCGGACGCGCTCCTTGAAGTCCTCGACGTATCCGGCCAGCTCGCTGTTGCTGAGGTCGTTCACGCCGTAGGTCTCCCGCAGCCGCTGCCCGAACTGGTAGGCGGAGGGGTACTTGCTGTGGTCGGCGAGGAACTGGCGGAAGGTCGCGTAGTAGACCTCCTCGCGCGGGACGTCGTCCGGCAGCTGGTTCAGCCGCTGCTCCGGCTGCGGCTCCTCGTACGCGTACCGCTCGGGCTCGCGCTGCTCCGGTACGTAGACGCCCTGATGGCTCCCCACGCCCTCACCGCCGAGCGGCCGCACCCGGCCACCGGGCCCGACCGGCACGGTCAGCTGGTGCTGCGGGGGCTGGGGCTGCTGGAGTTGCTGCGGCTGCTGCTCGGGCTGCGGCGCCTGGCCCGGCACCTGCTGGTCCTGCGGCTGGAGCTGTTGCGGCTGCTGTGCCTGCTGTAGCTGCTGTGCCTGTTGCTCGACCGGCGCGGGGTGGGCGGCCGCCGGGTCGAAGGGCACGGCGTTCCGGCCGTCATGGCCCTGCCCGGCGGGCTGCTGGTACACCGGCAGGGGCAGCGAGAGCGGCAGCTCCTGCGTCTGGGGCTGCTGGGGGTGCTGCTGCGGGCCCGTGTCCGCCACGGCCCCCGGCGGGCCGTACGGGCCCTGCTGGGCCTCCAGGGACGCGCTCTTGGGCCCCGTCTCGTCCGCCGCCGCCGAACGGCCCGGGGGGAGCGCGGTCGCCGACACCGTGGACGGGTCCAGACCGGCCGCCGCGAGCCCCGCCGGGGCGGTGTCCGCCAGCGGCACCCCGAACCGCGCCAGCCGCAGCGGCATCAGCGACTCCACGGGCGCCTTACGGCGCCAGGACCGCCCGTAGCGGGCCCGCAGCCGGGCCTGGTAGACCAGCCGGTCCTGCTCCAGCCTGATGACCTCCTCGTAGCTGCGCAGCTCCCACAGCTTCATCCGGCGCCACAGCCGGAAGGTGGGCACCGGCGCGAGCAGCCAGCGGGCGATGCGGACCGACTCCATGTGCCGGTCGGCGGTGATGTCGGCGATCCGGCCGACCGCGTGCCGGGCGGCCTCGACGGAGACGACGAACAGGATCGGGATCACGCCGTGCATGCCGACGCCGACCGGGTCCGGCCAGGCGGCCGCGCCGTTGAAGGCGATGGTGGCCGCGGTCAGCAGCCAGGCGGTCTGGCGCAGCAGCGGGAAGGGGATGCGGATCCAGGTGAGCAGCAGATCCAGCGCGAGCAGGACCACGATCCCCGCGTCGATGCCGATCGGGAAGACATTGGCGAACTTGCCGAAGCCCTTGTCGAGGGCGAGATCGCGCACCGCGGCGTAGGAACCGGCGAAGCCGATCCCGGCGATCACCACCGCCCCGGTGACGACCACTCCGGCCAGTATTCGGTGCGTCCGTGTCAGTTGCATCGCGGCCACCCGCGACCCCTCCCCGTCCTCAACAACAGCCGCATCAGCGTCGCATACACGTCAAGGCTCATGGGCGGGAAGGGGTCGTGTCGGCGAGTCAGGCGCCGCTCTTGGCGCCCTTACCGATGGCGCCGACGGCCTCCTTGGCGGCGGACTTGGCGTCCTTGAGCAGGTCGGCCGGGTCCGGGGTCTTGGCGGTCTCATAGCCCGCGCCGTCGTACTGGAGGGTGATGACGACATTGGCGGTGCGGGCCACGACCGTCTGGTCGCGGAAGTCGTCGCCGTCCTTCTTCTCCTTGGTGCTGACCGTGGTGGCCTCGTCGCCGATGCCCGTGACCTTTTCGGTCTTGGGGTCGGTCACCTTGCCGGCGGTGGCGGCCCTGCTCGCCTGCTGGGCGGCGTACTCCCCGGCGCGCTTGTCGCCGGAGCCGAGCCCCGGGTCGGAGTGGAACAGCTTGAGGGAGACGGTCAGCGAGCGGTAGTCGAAGTCGTCGAGGCCGCTCCACAGGCAGCTGGCCGAGGTGTTGGTGTCGGCCGAGGGAAGGGCCTTGCCCTTCTTGTTCTGCGCCTTGGGAACGAGATCGTCGATCGTCTTCCCGGAGAGCGTGGAGCACACATCGGGCAGCTTGCTGAACTTCGCTGCCGCGACGGTGGGTGAAGCGCTGGGCGAGCCGGGTCTCGCTGAGCCACCGGCGTTCTTGTCGTCCTTCTTGTCCGAGCCGGAGGAGCAGCCGGCGACGAGCACCACCGGTACGGTCGCGCAGGCGAGTATTCGGGCGAGTCGCGGGGCTGAACGGTGCATGGGTCCTTCGCTCATTCTCTGTCGATGGGCGGACGTGCCGCCCGCGTCATTAGTCGGCACGGTACGCGGCCGACGCGCGGGCGTCCCAATTTCCGAGGTCTCCGCGGGGTGGGGACGGGGCGCTCGCGGGGGTGCGGCGAGGGCCCGTTATTCGTTGAGGCGACCGGTCAGTTCATCGGCCAAGTCCTGGGCGTTTTCCTGCAGTTCCTGGCTGCTGGGAATGTGCTTCTTGTCGGTCGTCCACTGGTCGTACTCAATGGTGGCAATCACATTCGAGGACCGGAACACGACGGTGATGTCGCGGTGGATACCCGAGTCCTTGGTGATCAGTTGGTCGTTGAGAAAGGCGTCGTCACCGAGGTCGTCCAGCCGGCGCGGGGCGGTGTCCTCCGAGGCGGTGTCACTTTCGTCACTTCCGCCGCTCGCGTCGGCGCCCGTGGAGGGGCTATCGGTGCTTTTGCCCCCCTCGTCGGTCTTGTCGCCCTTACCGGCTTCGTCGCCCTTGCCGCCCTTGCTGCTCTTACCGGGCTCATCGGAGCTCGAACTGGCGGAAGCGGAGGAGTCGCTGCCGGCGCTCTCCGACCCGCTCTCCGACCCGCTCTCCGAGCTGGAGGGGCTCGAGGGAGGACTCGTGGCGTCCGGGATGTCGGCGGCGGCGGCCTTCTTCTCGTACGTCTCCTGGGCCCGGTCGTCGTCGCTGACCGAGGGGTCGTACGAGACCACCCGCTGGAAGTCGATCGTGAGGTAGCGCGTGCCGCTCGCGGTCTCGACCTTCCAGCGGCAGCCGTCCCGGCGGTCTATGTCATACGTCACGGCTGCCTGGCCGTCGTACACCTTGTCGTCCTGCTCGGCGCCGGGCAGCAGCGCCTGGAGGGTCTTGCGGCTGACCGCGCCGCACGCCTCGGGCAGGGTGCGATAGCGGCCGGGCTCGGCCGAGACGGCCGTCCCGGAGTCGCCGGAGGCGCCGTCGTCCGGGTCGGTCGTCGAATCGGAGCCGGTGCATCCGCCGAGCCCCGCGGCGGCGAGCACGGTGATGAGCACGGCGACGGCCGGGGTGGCCCGCCGTCCGTACGCCCTTCGCTGCGCTGGCTGCACTGTCCGTGTCCCTTCGAGCGACGGAAAACTCCTTGCCGCCCGGAGGCGGTGGCTGGACACAATGTCTACCGCACGCACTGCCGTGCCTGCCGGTCGCCCGCCGTCTATGGGGCATTGGCCCGGTTTTTGCGTTTTCAGTCTTTTACGGGGGAATGAGTACATCATGTCGTATGTCGAGGTGCCCGGCGCGCAGGTGCCGATCCGGATGTGGACCGACCCCTCGACGGTCGAGGGCGTGGCCATGCAGCAGCTGCGCAATGTGGCCACCCTGCCCTGGATCAAGGGCCTCGCCGTGATGCCGGATGTGCATTACGGGAAGGGTGCCACGGTCGGCTCGGTGATCGCGATGCGGGGCGCGGTGTGCCCGGCGGCGGTCGGGGTGGACATCGGCTGCGGGATGTCGGCCGTCAAGACGTCGCTGACCGCCAACGACCTTCCGGGGGATCTCTCGCGGCTGCGCTCCCGGATCGAGCAGGCGATCCCGGTGGGGCGCGGTATGCACGACGACCCGGTGGACCCGGGGCGGCTGCACGCGTTCCCGACGGCGGGGTGGGACGACTTCTGGACCCGGTTCGGGGAAGTGGCCCAGGCGGTCAGGTACCGCCAGGAGCGGGCCGTGAAGCAGATGGGTTCGCTCGGATCCGGTAACCACTTCATCGAGTTCTGTCTCGATGACGAGGGCTCGGTCTGGCTGATGCTGCACTCCGGCTCCCGCAACATCGGCAAGGAGCTGGCCGAGTACCACATCGGCGAGGCCCGGAAGCTGCCCCACAACCAGAATCTGGTCGACCGCGACCTGGCCGTCTTCATCGCGGACACCCCGCAGATGGCGGCGTACCGGCACGATCTCTTCTGGGCGCAGGAGTACGCGAAGTACAACCGCGCGATCATGATGGCGCTCTTCCAGGACGTGGTGCGCAAGGAGTTCAAGAAGGCCCGCCCGGTCTTCGAGCCGGTGATCAGCTGCCACCACAACTACGTGGCCGAGGAGCGCTACGGGGGCATGGACCTTCTCGTGACCCGTAAGGGCGCCATCCGCGCCGGGAGCGGGGACTACGGGATCATCCCGGGCTCGATGGGCACCGGTTCGTACATCGTGCGCGGCCTGGGGAACGAGGCGTCGTTCAACTCGGCCTCGCACGGAGCGGGCCGGAAGATGAGCCGTAACGCGGCGAAGAAGCGCTTCTCGACCCAGGATCTGGCGGAGCAGACGCGGGGCGTCGAGTGCCGTAAGGACTCCGGCGTCGTGGATGAGATCCCGGGGGCGTACAAGCCGATCGAGAAGGTCATCGACCAGCAGCGGGACCTCGTCGAGGTGGTGGCGCGGCTCAAGCAGGTGGTGTGCGTGAAGGGCTGAGACACAGGCCTTGTCGGGTGAGGTCGCTTGAGGCGGCCTGGGGTCGGCTTGGCCGCCTGGGGTCGCTTGGGGCCGCCTGGGGTCCCTGGGGTCGCTTGAGCCGCTCCGGAGATCTCGCCGCACAGGTCGTGGACCCGCCGGGGCGCGTGCCCGCCCGCGTGCCTCCGCGAGGTGTCACCGCGAAGACCCTCCGCGAGGTGATCGCTACGGCAGGGGGCTGTGAGGAGCCGTGGAGGACGAGGGCGGACGAGGGCGGACGGGCTCAGCGCTCGCGGTGGACCTTGTGCTGGGCGGCCTGGGCGCGGGGGCGGATGACCATCATGTCGATGTTCACATGCGAGGGGCGGGTGACCGCCCATTCGACCGTGTCGGCCACGTCGTCGGCGGTCAGCGGCTCGGCCACGCCCTCGTAGACGGCCGCGGCCTGGCTCTCGTCGCCGCGGTAGCGGTTCACCGCGAACTCGTCGGTCCTGACCATGCCCGGGGCGATCTCGATCACCCGCACCGGCTCACCGCACAGCTCCAGGCGCAGGGTGGCCGCGATGGCGTGGGCGCCGTGCTTGGCGGCCACGTAACCGCCGCCGCCCTCGTACGCCACATGGCCCGCCGTGGAGGACAGCACGACGATCGTGCCGTCGCCGGAGGCGGTGAGGGCGGGCAGCAACGCCTGGGTCACCTGGAGCACGCCCACCACATTGACCTCGTACATCGCCCGCCAGTCGGCCGGGTCGGCGGTGGCCACGGTCTCGGCGCCGATCGCGCCGCCCGCGTTGTTCACCAGGACGTCGCAGCGGTCCAGACCGGCGGCGAAGGACTCCACGGCGGCGCGGTCGGTGACGTCCAGGACGTATGCCTCGGCCTCGTGCCCGGCCTCGGTCAGCTCGGCGGCGAGCGCGTCGATGCGCTCCTTACGGCGGGCGGCGAGGACGACGCGGAATCCGGCGGCCGCCAGGCGGCGCGCGGTCGCGGCTCCGATCCCGCTGCTCGCGCCGGTGATGACTGCGGTACGGGTGGTCATCGGTCCTCCAATGGCGACGTGGCGCAAACGGTGGTGCGTGCGCATGATCCATATGCAGGATATGACGGCCCGATTTACCTCCAACCGGGGGACTGAAGATAGGAATCCGCTAGGGGCTCTCGGGCTCGGGGAAGGGTGCACTGCGTCCGGCGCGGCGCCGGTAGTTGGAGCACCCATGCCCAAGGAGTGAATTCAGGTAATGACCCAGCAGAGCAGATTCCTTCAGCGGTCTCGTCGTTCTTTCCGGCGCTGGGGCGTGGCCTCAGCGGGCGCCATCGCGGCGGCGGCCCTGGTTGCCGGTGCTCCGGGAACCGCATGGGCCTCGGGCAGCACCCCCGACCCGCACTCGTCGCAGAGCAACCACTGTGCCCAGGACCGGGCGCACGGCGACAACAAGGGGAACCACGAGAAGGACAACAAGGGGAACCACGAGAACGGCCGTCACGACGACAAGAAGGGCCACCACGAGCACGGCCGCTACGAGGCGAAGGACCCCAACGGCCGTCACGAGGACAACGGCCACGAGCACGGCCGCTACGAGGCGAACAGCTACAAGGACTCCAACGGCGGCCGCCACGATGACCACGCCCGTGACGACCAGGACGGCCGTCACGACGAGAGCGGGCGGTACGAGGAGAAGGAGAACGGCCAGCACGAGGAGTACGGCCAGCGCGAGGAGAGCGACCAGCGCGAGGAGCACGGCCGGTACGACGAGAAGAAGGACAGCGGCCGTAAGGAGGACAGCCGCAAGGAGGACAGCCGTAAGGAAGAGAACGGCAAGGAGGAGAACGGCAAGGAGGAGAACGGCAAGGAGGAGAACCGCAAGGAGCAGAACGGCAAGGAGGACCACGGCCAGCGCAAGGAGTACGGCAAGCGCGAGGACCAGAGCCGTCCGGACCTGACCCGCTACTTCCCCACTGGCAAGTACTGGCCCGGCATCAAGGGCCGCAGCGCGGCGCGCCCCGAGCAGGCCGCGCAGCCCGAGCAGGTGGCTCAGCCGGAGCAGGCGGCTCAGTCCGAGCAGGCGGCCCAGTCCGGTGAGGAGGCCCAGGACCGCGGTGCCGTCCGTCCCGTCACCGTTCCGGTCCACGAGGACGACCAGGCGCGCCACGACCAGGAGCACAAGGAGCAGCAGGAGCAGAAGAAGTACGACACGGTGACGCTCGCCGAGGCGGTCGAGATCGCCGAGTGCGAGGTCGGCGGCCAGGCGGTCAGCGCCGAGCTGGTGGACTGCCCCGAGGACGACCAGCACCACAAGGGCAAGTACGAGGACGGCCGTAAGGACGACCGCAAGAACTCGCGCCACCACGACGACCAGCGCAAGGACAAGCAGCGCAAGGACGAGCACAAGGACTCGCACAAGCAGGAGGTCAAGCAGGTGTGGGTCGTGGAGGTCGAGTGCGACCACACCATCACGACCGTCTTCATCGACCCGGACACCGGCTGCGTCCTCGGCACGGAGCGGGAGCAGGACGACCACCAGGGTGACCACGGCAAGCAGGGCAAGCAGAACAACCACGGTGACCGTGAGGGCAAGGGCGGCCACGGCCGGTCGATGGTTACCTCCTAGGCACGTACATGATCACAGCGACTCCGGCCAGACAGATCAGCGCTCCGATGACATCGAAGCGGTCGGGCCGGTAGCCGTCGGCGACCATGCCCCAGGCGAGCGATCCGGCGACGAACACGCCGCCGTACGCCGCGAGGATGCGGCCGAACTCCGCGTCCGGCTGGAGCGTGGCCACGAACCCGTAGGCGCCAAGAGCGATGATCCCGGCGCCGATCCACGCCCATCCCCTGTGCTCACGCACGCCTTGCCAGACGAGCCACGCGCCGCCGATCTCCAAGAGCGCGGCCACGGCGAACAGAGCAATGGAACGTGCGATGAGCATGGGGGAAGGGTACGGCCCGCCCATGAGAGGCCCCGCAGCGGAGCGAGGCCGTCTGGAGCGTGACCATCGACCACGCGGAGGGACGCGGGCCGAGGGAGCGGACCGACGTCAGCTGGCCCGGCGACGGTAAGGCGGCCATCGAGTGGCTGCGCGGTCTGCGGGCGGAGTGGACGGCCGTACTGGACCGGCTCACCGAGCAGGACCTGGACGCCGTCGCGCCCTTCCCCTGGGACCGGGACCCCGAGCACACCATCGCTCACATGGCCGCCTGGGTGAAGGCCGAGCTGATGAAGAACGCCACCGAGATCGGCCAACTCCGCCTGCTGCGCGCCGCCTCCGCGCCGTAGGGGCCATGACCTCAGGGCCACGGCCCGGGCCCTGAGCTACGGCCCCGGCTCAGGGCCACGGCCCCGGCTCAGGGCCAGACCAGGCAGTACGGCTGGTGGCCCGCCTCGTGCAGCCGGTGGCTGAAGTCCTGCCACTCGTGGAGCAGCTGATAGACCGTGAAGGCGTCCCGAGGGCCGCCGCGGTCGGGCACCGTGGACCAGATGAAGGCCGCGGCGCCCACGGCTTCCTCGCCCACACCGCGCAGCGGATCGACGGCGGTCATAGGGAGTTTGACGACGGCGTAGTCCGGATGGAGAACGACCAGTTCGAGCGGGGGGACCTTGTGCAGCGGGACGCCCTCGATGCCGGTGAGGACCATCGCCGCCACCGTCTCCGGCTTGATCTTCGTGAACATGCCGTGGCCGAGCTCGTCGCCGCCGAGCTCCTCGGGGCGCATGGAGATGGGGACCCTGGCCGCAGTGGCACCGTCCGGCGCACCGAAGTACTTGTAGGTCACCCCCATGCGGCCCCCGCTTCTGCCTGCCCTGCCCGCCTCGTCCCGCCGATGGCGTCCGGGCCGGGCACGCTCGGGGCCTCGGTCGTCAGTCCCTTCACCCAGTTCGCCACCGCGATGCATATCTCCACCCGACCACTCGCGGCCACTACCGCGCAACCCGATCTCTGTTACAGAGACCTCCCCCACCATAGAGCTGTGAAACGCCCGGCCGCGGGAGTACGTCCGCCTCTGACAACATGGCTTGCGTGAGCTATCCGTACGCAGCCCCAGTTTCGCAGACGCTTTTCGATCGCGCGGCCGCCGTGACGCCCGGCGGCGTGAACTCTCCGGTGCGGGCGTTCCGCGCCGTGGGAGGTACGCCCCGGTTCATGGTGTCCGGGGACGGTCCGTACCTCACCGACGCCGACGGACGCGAGTACGTGGACCTCGTGTGCTCGTGGGGACCGATGATCCTCGGCCATTCCCACCCCGAGGTCACCGCGGCCGTGCAGGCCGCCGTCGCCCGCGGTACGTCCTTCGGCACGCCGGGCGAGGGCGAGGTCGAGCTCGCCGAGGAGATCGTGGCGCGGGTCGCCCCGGTCGAGCAGGTGCGCCTGGTCTCGTCCGGCACCGAGGCGACGATGTCGGCGATCCGCCTGGCCCGCGGGTTCACCGGGCGGCCAAAGGTGATCAAGTTCGCCGGTTGCTACCACGGGCATGTGGACGCCCTGCTGGCCGCGGCCGGGTCCGGAGTGGCGACCTTCGGGCTGCCGGACACTCCGGGGGTGACGGGAGCGCAGGCGGGGGAGACCCTGGTGCTGCCGTACAACGACCTGGAGGCGGTCCGGGCGGCCTTTGCCGCGCACCCCGGGGAGATCGCCTGTGTGATCACCGAGGCGTCGCCGGGCAACATGGGCGTGGTGCCGCCGCTGCCCGGGTTCAACGCGGGCCTCAAGCAGCTCTGCGCCGACCATGGCGCGCTCTACATCTCCGACGAGGTCATGACCGGCTTCCGGGTCTCCAGGGCCGGGTGGTTCGGGCTGGACGCCGTGGAGCCGGACCTGATGATCTTCGGCAAGGTCATGGGCGGCGGCTTCCCGGCCGCGGCCTTCGGCGGGCGCGCCGACGTCATGGAGCGCCTGGCCCCGGCCGGCCCGGTCTACCAGGCGGGCACCCTGTCCGGAAACCCGGTCGCCACGGCCGCGGGCGTCGCCCAGCTGCGGCTGCTGGACGACGCGGCGTACGGACGGGTCGACGCGGCCTCCGAGCGGCTGCGGGCGATGGTGACGGAGGCGCTCTCCAAGGAGGGCGTGGCGCACCGGGTCCAGGTCGCGGGCAACATGTTCTCGGTCTTCTTCACCGGCGACGAGGTCACCGACTACGAGAAGGCCAAGGCGCAGGAGGCGTTCCGCTTCACCGCCTTCTTCCATTCGATGCTGTCCCAGGGCGTCTACCTCCCGCCGTCCGTCTTCGAGTCGTGGTTCGTCTCCACGACGCACGACGAGAAGGCGCTGGAGCGGGTGGCGGCGGCTCTGCCGGGGGCGGCGCGGGCCGCCGCCGAGGCCACTGAATGATGGGTGACATGACACAGAGCGAGAACGACATCACCGTCGTCCATGTGATGCGCCACGGCGAGGTCCACAACCCGGAGGGCGTGCTCTACGGCAGGCTGCCCGGCTACCACCTCTCCGATCTGGGGCGGCGGATGGCCGACCGCGTCGCCGAGCACCTCGCCGACCGTGACATCACCTATGTGGTCGCCTCCCCGCTGGAGCGGGCCCAGGAGACGGCGGCGCCGATCGCCAAGGCGCACGGCCTGGACGTGGCCTCGGACGAGCGGCTGATCGAGGCGGCGAACGTCTTCCAGGGCAAGACCTTCGGTGTCGGCGACGGCGCGCTGCGCAAACCGGGCAACTGGCGCCATCTCACCAACCCGTTCCGCCCGTCCTGGGGCGAGCCCTATGTCGACCAGGTGGTGCGGATGATGGCGGCGCTGGGCCGGGCGCGGGACGCCGCGCGCGGGCACGAGGCGGTGTGCGTCAGCCATCAGCTGCCGATCTGGATCGTGCGCAGCTTCGTGGAGCGGCGGCGGCTGTGGCACGACCCGCGCAAGCGGCAGTGCACGCTGGCCAGCCTCACCAGCTTCACCTACCGCGGCGACCGGATCGTCTCGGTGGGCTACAGCGAGCCGGCCCGTGATCTCGTTCCGCCCCATCTGCGCGCGGGCGCCAAGCCGGTGAAGGGGGCCTCCAAGGGCTACGGCGCCTGAGTGGCCTCCCGGAGCGACGGCGCCTGAGCGGTGCGCCCGACCGGGGTCGGGCCGGGGGTGCGGGCCGCCGTGTGCGGCCCGCGATGTGCGTGACGGGCGCATGGCCGTGGGATGACCGACGGGCCGTGCGGCGTGCTACCGAATGGAGACATTGTGTCCACCGTGTAATTGACCGCGTCCTTTCGGAACCTCGCTATTCGCCTCGCCATCTCCAGGGTTGTCCGGACACCCCGGGCAATCAGAACGGCGAGTGCGAATTGAGGGCGTTATGCGTGAGGTCAGCCGAAGGGGGATCCTCGGTCTGGGTATGGGAGCGGCGGCATCACTGGCCGTCGCCGGCTGTTCCTCGGGGTCCGGATCCGGTACGCCGAAGCCCGCGAAGACGACCCAGGCGAAGCCGATCGGTGACGGCTCCACTTCGCACGGTGAGCGGCGCAAGGAGGCCCCGAAGCCGGAGCGGCTGGAACGGGGGCAGAAGCCGCCGCAGTTCGTGGTGTTCTCGTGGGACGGTGCGGGAGAGGTCGGCAACGGTCTCTTCCCGCGGTTCCGCAAGGTGGCCGAGGACCACGGCGCGACCATGACCTTCTTCCTCTCCGGTATCTACTGCCTTCCCGAGTCCAAGAAGTCGCTCTACCGGCCGCCGAACAACCCGGTGGGCGCCTCCGACATCGGCTATCTCACCGATGAGCACATCAAGGCCACGCTGCGGAACGTGCGCGAGGCGTGGCTCGAGGGCCATGAGATCGGCACCCATTTCAATGGCCACTTCTGCTCCGGAAGCGGCTCGGTGGAGAACTGGACGCCCGCGCAGTGGAAGTCCGAGATCGACCAGGCCATGTCCTTCGTCACGGAGTGGCGGACGAATACGCGCTTCACCGATGTGGATCCGCTGCCCTTCGACTACCACAAGGAGCTCATCGGCGGCCGCACTCCGTGTCTGAAGGGCCAGACCAATTTGCTGCCGACCGCCCGGGAACTCGGCTGGCGCTATGACGCCAGTTCGCCGGGCGGACTCCAGGTGTGGCCGTCGAAGAAGCAGGGCCTGTGGGACTTCCCGCTGCAGCAGATTCCCTTTCCGGGGCACACCTTCGAGGTGCTCTCGATGGATTACAACATCCTCGCGAACCAGTCGAAGAATTCCACCAATGCCCCGCCCGCGAACTACCCGGGCTGGCGCAAGCAGGCCACCGAGGCGTACATAGCCGGTTTCAAGCGGGCCTATGAGACCAATCGCGCCCCGTTCTTCATCGGAAACCACTTCGAGCAGTGGAACGGCGGCATCTATATGGACGCCGTCGAGGAAGCGCTCAAGCACATGGCCGACGAGAAGCACAAGGACGTCCGGCTGGTCTCCTTCAAGCAGCTCACCGACTGGCTGGACGCGCAGGACCCCGCGGTCCTGGCCGATCTGCGCGGGCTCGGCGTGGGCCAGGCGTGGAGCGCGAACGGCGGCTGATGGCGCCGGTGGGCGCGGGGCGAGCCAGGAGTGAGCCGGGGGCGAGGCCGCGCGGAGCCCGGCAGGGTGCCCGGAGGGGGGTGGCGAAGATCCCCAAAAGGGCCATGCGAAACTTTTCACATGAGTGCCTGCCGTGCCCCTCGGGGCCTCGCGACCCGTCGTCGCGCAACCGTGCTGGCCATCGCGGCCACGGTTGCCGCGCTGTCCCTGACCGCCTGCGGCGGGGGCGGCACTTCGGGCGGCTCCGCCGACACCAAGTTCGTCCAGGGCAAGGGCGGCGTGGACACCGTCGCCAAGGAGAACCGCAAGGACGCACCCCAGCTCTCGGGCAAGACCCTGGAGGGCAAGCCACTGGACGTGGCGGACTACAAGGGCAAGATCGTGGTCCTGAACGTCTGGGGCTCCTGGTGCGCCCCCTGCCGGGCCGAGGCGTCGAACCTCGCCAAGGTGGCCAAGGACACCAAGGCCAAGGGTGTGCAGTTCATCGGGATCAACACCCGTGACTCCAACCGCGCCCCCGCGCTCAGGTTCGAGAAGGAATACGGCGTCGACTACCCGAGTCTGTACGACCCGATCGGGAAGCTCATGCTGCGCTTCCCCAAGGGCAGCCTCAACCCGCAGGCCATCCCCTCGACGATCGTGCTGGACCGGGAGGGCAGGATCGCGGCCCGCGCTCTGACGCCGCTCAGCGAGGAGCGCCTGCGCTCGATGGTCACCCCGCTGATCGCGGAGAAGTGACCTTTCGTGAACACGCTGGCCGCCGCGACCGATCCCAACCAGACCGTCCTGACCGGGGCGCTGCTGCTGGCGCTTCCGATCGCCCTGCTCGGCGGACTGGTCTCCTTCTTCTCCCCCTGTGTGCTGCCGCTGGTGCCGGGCTATATGTCGTACGTCACAGGGGTCACGGGCACGGATCTGGCCGAGGCCAAGCGCGGCCGGATGGTCGCGGGCGCCTCGCTCTTCGTCCTCGGCTTCACCGCGGTCTTCGTCTCCGGGGGCGCGCTCTTCGGCAACTTCGGCTGGACGCTCCAGGAGCACAAGGAGACCATCTCCAAGATCCTCGGGGTCATCACGATCGTGATGGGTCTCGCCTTCATGGGGGTGCTGGGGGGCTTCGGACAGCGGGAGTTCCGCTTCCACATCAAGCCCACGCTGGGGCTCGCGGGGGCGCCGGTGCTGGGCGCCCTGTTCGGCGTCGGCTGGACGCCGTGCCTGGGGCCGACGCTCACCGCCGTCAACGCCCTGGCGTTCAATGAGGCGAGTGCGGGGCGCGGGGCCCTGCTCACCGCCGCGTACTGCGTGGGGCTCGGGCTGCCGTTCGTGGTGGTCGCCGTGGCCTACCGCCGGGCGCTGGGTGCCTTCGGCTGGGTCAAGCGGCACTACGTCTGGGTGATGCGAGCCGGGGGCGGCATGCTCGTCGCCCTGGGGGTGCTGCTGCTCACAGGTGTCTGGGACACCATGATGGGCTCCATGCAGACCTGGGCTCAGGGCTTCAACGTTGGGATCTGATCGATGTCCACCACCGATACCGACACCGCGCCCGGCAAGGAGGCCGGCACGCCGCCCGAGGGCGGCGCGCATGCCGAGGAGCGCGAGCTCGGCGCCGCGGGGTCGCAGCTGTCCACCGCCCCGGCCGAGGAGATCAACGTCCCCTCGCTGGGGCCGCTCGGCTGGGCCCGGTGGTTCTGGCGGCAGCTGACCTCGATGCGGGTGGCGCTGCTGCTGCTCCTTCTGCTCACCCTCGCCACGATCCCCGGCTCGCTGGTCCCGCAGACCAGCATCGACCAGCTCAAGGTGCAGGACTTCCAGGATCGGCACCCGACGCTCACCCCGATCTACGAGAAGCTGCAGCTGTTCCACGTCTACAGCTCGGTGTGGTTCTCGGCGATCTACCTCCTGCTGTTCATCTCGCTCATCGGCTGCATCGTGCCGCGCACCTGGCAGTTCATCGGCCAGCTGCGCGGCCGCCCGCCGGCCGCGCCGCGCCGGCTGACCCGGCTTCCCGCGTACACCACCTGGCGCAGTGAGGCCGAGCCGGAGCAGGTGCTGGCGGCCGCCCGGAAGATCATGAAGGGGCGCCGCTTCCGCATCGAGGCCTCGGGTGACGCGGTGGCCGCGGAGAAGGGCTATCTGCGCGAGGTGGGCAATCTGCTCTTCCACACCGCGCTGATCGTGCTGCTGGTGTCCTTCGCCGCCGGGCAGCTGTGGAAGACCGAGGGCAGCAGCCTGATCACCGAGGGCGGCGGCTTCTCCAACAGCCTCACCCAGTACGACGACATCAAGACGGGGCAGCTGTTCAACAGCGACGATCTCGCCCCCTTCGGCTTCCAGCTGGACCGCTTCACCGCGACCTATGAACGCAGCGGTCCGCAGATGCGCACCCCGCGCACCTTCCGCGCCGATGTGACCTACTGGGACGGCGCGGACGGCGTCAGCCGCAAGACCTCGATCAAGGTGAACGAGCCGCTGGAGATCGCGGGCTACAAGGTCTTCCTGCTGAACCACGGCTACTCGCCGGTCGTCACCATCCGGGACGGCAAGGGCAATGTGGTGCACAAGGGCCCGGTGGTCGGGCTGCCGATCGACGGGGCCAACCTCACCGAGAGCATGGTCATCAAGGTTCCGGACTACCGGGACAAGAACGGCAAGAAGGATCAAATCGGCTTCCAGGGGCAGTTCCTGCCGACCTGGGTGCGCAGCAAGGGCATGTTCTCCGTCTTCCCGGCGCTGGACAACCCGACGCTGGTCCTGACCGCCTACCACGGCAGCCTCGGCGTGGACGGCGGCACTCCGCAGAGCGTGTACCAGCTGGACAAGTCGCGGATGAAGCAGTTCCTGGAGTCCGACGGCAAGACCAAGTTCGCCCGGGCGCTCAAGGTCGGCGACACCATGAAGCTGCCGAACGGCGGCGGAACGCTGTCGTTCGACGGCGTCAAGGAATGGGCCAGCTTCCAGATCTCGCACAAGCCGGGTGACCAGGGCGCCCTGATCGGTGCCGTGGCCGCGCTGGTGGGCCTGGCCGCCTCCCTGTTCATCCAGCGCCGCCGGGTGTGGGTGCGCGCGGTGACGGGCGACGACGGCACCACCGTGGTCGAGATGGCGGGGCTCGGCCGCAGTGAGTACGCCAAGCTGCCCGAAGAACTCGCCGATCTGGCCGTCCGTCTCCAGGCGGACGCACCCCCGGCCCCGGAAGCGGAACCCGACCCGGAGCCCGACCGGAACTCCACCGAGGACTCCGGTAAGGACTCCGCCAAGGAATCCACCGAGGAGTCCACCGAGGACTCCGCCTCGGAATCCGCATCCGACACCGCAGATCCCGCAGATCCTGCCGAAGGAGCGCGCGCGTGAACCTCGCCGCCGAAGTCAACGAGAACCTGGCTCATTACAGCAACGTGCTGATCTACTCGGCGATGGCGGTCTACACCCTCGCCTTCCTGGCGCATATCGCCGAGTGGGTGTTCGGCAGCCGCAGTGCCGTCGGCCGCACCGCCGCCGCGATCACCGCCGACGCCGAGACCGCCCAGCGCGCCGAGGTGACCGTGCGGGTCGGGGGGCAGGGCGGCGGCACCGCCGTCCTGGACCGGCCGAAGATCGTCACCCGCTCCGCGGTGGGCAGCCGCGACGTCCCGGACGGGCCGGGCGCGGCGGGCGGCACCGAACAGGGCGATGTGTACGGCCGGATCGCGGTGGGCCTGACCGTACTGGCCTTCCTCTTTCATGCCGTGGGTGTCCTCTTCCGCGCGCTGTCGGTGCGGCGGGCGCCGTGGGGCAACATGTACGAGTTCTCCACGACCTTCGCCATGGTCGCGGTGGCCACGTATCTGGTGCTGCTGGCGCTGAAGAAGAATGTGCGCTGGATCGGGCTGCCCCTCGTCACCACGGTCCTCCTCGATCTCGGTCTCGCCGTCTCTGTCTTGTACACCGCGAGCGACCAGTTGGTTCCGGCCCTGCACTCGTACTGGCTGTGGATCCACGTCAGCTGCGCGATCGTCTCCGGCGCCTCGCTCTACATCGGGGCCGTCGCCACGCTGCTCTACCTCTTCCGCGACCGCTACGAGGTCCAGCTGGAGAACCCGGAGGGCAAGCAGTTCGGCCGGTTCGCCAAGTCCGTTCTCCAGCGGGTGCCCTCGGCGGCGTCGCTGGACAAGTTCGCGTACCGGATCAACGCCACGATCTTCCCGCTGTGGACCTTCACGATCATCGCGGGCGCGATCTGGGCCGAGGCCGCCTGGGGCCGCTACTGGGGCTGGGACCCCAAGGAGGTCTGGTCCTTCATCACCTGGGTCGCCTACGCCTGCTACCTGCACGCCCGCGCCACCGCCGGCTGGAAGGGCCGCAAGGCCGCCTACCTGGCGCTGATCGCCTTCGGCTGCTACCTCTTCAATTACTACGGCGTCAACATCTTCATCACCGGCAAGCACTCCTACGCCGGGGTCTGACACCGCACAGCGCGACGGCCGGTTCCCCCGACCCAGGTCACGGGAACCGGCCGTCGCCGCGTTTCTCCGGCCGCCTGACCGCCCTTCAGGACGCGGCGGGCGGGGTGTCCTCCGGACCGGACCCGGAGCCGGAACCCGAACCGGAGCCCGGCCCCTCGCCCTTGCGGCGCAGCTCCTCCTCGCGGCGGCGGAGGTCGGCCTCCCAGTCCCTCAGGCGCTCCTCGTCGCTCCCGCGGTCGCCGGGCGTGTCGGCCGGTCCGCCCCCGTCGTCCATACGGCCCTTGTCATCACGGCCCTTGTCGTTCAGGGACTTGAGGAACTCGGGGTTGTCGTCCGGCGCGACCCAGCCGCCCCCGCCGCGGACGCCGGGCCGGCCTGCGCCTCCGGGGACGGCGCGCTTGCGGCCCGCGATCAGCCAGGAGACGGAGCCCACGACGGGGAACAGCAGGACGAGGATCGCCCAGACGGGCTTGGGGATATAGCGGATGTCCTGTTCGTCGGTGGTGATGCAGTCGATGAACGCGTAGATGCTCAGTGCCAGCGGCACCAGGATCATCAGCACCCGTAGCATGAGGCGATTCCCCCTGCGTGTGGTGTTCGGGGCGGTGGCTCGGGCCCCCAGTTACGGGACCAGGGTAGTGCGTACCGGATACTGGGACGTATGGCTTATGACGATCTTCGTTCCTTTCTGCGGGCGCTCGACAGGGAAGGCGACCTCAAGAGGGTCAAGGCCGAGGTCGATCCCCATCTCGAGGTCGGGGAGATCGTCGACAGGGTCAACAAGGCGGGCGGCCCCGCGCTGCTCTTCGAGAACGTCAAGGGCTCGGCGATGCCGCTGGCCATGAATGTCTTCGGCACCGACCGCCGCCTCCTGAAGGCCCTGGGACTCCGCTCGTACGACGAGATCAGCGAGAAGATCGGCGGGCTGGTCAAACCCGAGCTGCCGCAGGGGTTCGTCGGGTTGCGCGAGGCGTTCGGGAAACTGGGCTCGATGGCCCATGTGCCGCCGAGGAAGGTGAAGGAGGCGCCCGTCCAGGAGGTGGTCCTCACCGGCGAGGACGTCGATCTGGACCAGCTTCCGGCGCTGTTCACCTGGCCCGAGGACGGCGGGTCGTTCTTCAACCTCGGCCTCACTCACACCAAGCACCCCGAGACCGGGGTGCGCAACCTCGGCCTCTACCGCCTCCAGCGCCATGACCGCCGCACCATCGGCATGCACTGGCAGATCCACAAGGACAGCCGCAACCACTACCAAGTGGCCGCCCGGCGCGGGGAGAAGCTCCCGGTGGCGATCGCCTTCGGCGCGCCGCCCGCCGTGACCTACGCCGCGACCGCGCCGCTGCCCGGCGACATCGACGAGTACCTCTTCGCGGGGTTCGTCCAGGGTCGGCGGGTCGAGATGGTCGACTGCAAGACGGTGCCGCTCCAGGTCCCGGCGGCCGCCGAGGTCGTCATCGAGGGCTGGCTGGAGCCCGGGAAGACGCTGCCGGAGGGCCCGTTCGGCGACCACACGGGCTTCTACACGCCCCAGGAGCCGTTCCCGGCCCTGACCATCGACTGTGTGACCATGCGGCGGCGGCCGCTGCTCCAGTCGATCGTGGTGGGCCGTCCGCCGACCGAGGACGGGCCGCTGGGGAGGGCGACCGAGCGGTTCTTCCTCCCGCTGCTCAAGATCATCATCCCGGACATCGTGGACTACCACCTGCCCGAGTCCGGCGGGTTCCACAACTGCGCGATCGTCTCGATCGACAAGAAGTACCCCAAACACGCGCAGAAGGTGATGCACGCCATCTGGGGTGCCCACATGATGTCGCTCACCAAGCTGATCGTCGTGGTCGACGCCGACTGCGATGTCCACGATCTGCACGAGGTTTCCTGGCGCGCGCTGGGGAACACCGACTACGCCCGCGATCTGACCGTGGTCGAAGGCCCCGTCGACCATCTCGACCACGCCTCGTACCAGCAGTTCTGGGGCGGCAAGGCGGGCATCGACGCCACCGCGAAATGGCCCGAGGAGGGCTATACGCGCGACGGCGGATGGCCACGCATGGTCATGTCCGATCCGGAGACCGCCGATCGGGTGACAAAGCGATGGAAGGAGTACGGGCTGTGAGCGCCGATTCCGCGACCCCCGATCTCTTCGGCCCCCAACCGGCGCCGCCCGGCCGGGTGCGCGCCTTTCTGCGGCTGGTGATGATCGAGCACTCGGTCTTCGCGCTGCCCTTCGCCTACATCGCCGCGCTGACCGCGATGCACCTGTGGGACGGCACCGTCCACTGGACGCGGCTGCTGCTGATCACGATCGCCATGGTGGGCATGCGCACCTTCGCCATGGCCTGCAACCGGATCATCGACCGCGAGATCGACGCCCGCAACCCGCGCACCGCCGGCCGTGAGCTGGTCACCGGCGCCGTGTCGGTGCGCACCGCGTGGACCGGCGCGCTGATCGCGCTCGCCGTCTTCCTGGGCTCGGCGGCGCTCCTGAACCCGCTCTGCCTGGCGCTGGCGCCGGTCGCGGTGGTGCCGATGGTGGTCTATCCGTACGGGAAGCGGTTCACCGACTATCCGCACGCCATCCTGGGCGTGGCCCAGGCCATCGGCCCGGTCGGCGCCTGGATCGGGACCACCGGCGAGTGGTCGTGGGACGCGGCGATCCTGGGGCTCGCGATCGGCATCTGGATCGGCGGCTTCGACCTGATCTACGCCTGCCAGGACGTGGCGGCCGACCGGGCGCACGGGGTGCGGTCGGTGCCGGCCCGCTTCGGCATCGCGGGCGCCCTCTACGGCGCGCGCGTCTGCCATGTGGTCACCACGGCCCTGCTGGTCTGGTACGCGCTGGCCACGGACGCGGGGGCGTTCTTCTGGGTCGGGCTGGCGATCGTCGCGGCGGCGTTCGCGTACGAGCACACGATCGTGCGGCCGGGCGATCTGTCCCGGCTGAACCGCGCCTTCTTCACGGTCAACGGCTTCATCGGGATCGCCCTGTTCTGCTGCGCGCTCCTCGACCTCGTGGTGCGGGGCCTCGGCCTGTGAGACCCGCCGGATAGGCTCGGTGACGTGGAGACGCCGCACGAGCCTTACGGGCCGCATGAGCCGTACGGGCCGCACGAAGAAGTGAGCGGGCGCCGTCCCTGGGTGGTCGGTGTGTCCGGCGCGTCCGGGACGCCGTACGCCGCCTCGGTGCTGCGCGCGCTGCTGGCGGCGGGGGAGGCGGTCGACCTGGTGATCAGCCGGGCGTCACGGCTGACGCTGCTGGACGAGACGGGGATCGGGTTCCGGGACGCCCACTGGCGCGACGATCTGCGCCGCTGGCTGGCGCGCGGCGCGGACGGCACGCCCGACGCCTTCGATGTGCCCGCCGAGGTGGCGGACGTGGCCCACTGGTCGCCCGGGGACCTGGCGGCCGGGCCGTCCTCCGGCTCGTATCCGGCCAAGGGGATGCTGATCGTCCCGGCGAGCACCGCGTGTGTGGCCGGGGTCGCGCTCGGGTTGTCGAAGGACCTGCTCCAGCGGGCCGCGAGCGTCACGCTCAAGGAACGGCGCAAGCTCGTGGTGGCGGTGCGCGAGACACCGCTGAGCGGACAGACGCTGAAGGCTCTGGTGGCGCTGGACGAGGCGGGCGCGGTGGTGCTGCCCGCCTCGCCGGCGTTCTACGCGGGGGCGACGCACATCCAGGATCTGGTGGACTTCGTCGCGGGGCGGGCGCTGGACGCGGCAGGGGTGCCGCACAAGCTGTACCGCCGGTGGGAGGGGGAGCTCGGTGGGGACCGGGACCGGGGAACGGCCTAGGGTCTGTCGTCAAAGGGGGCGTCCGGCCGCGAGCGGCGTCTGGTGCGGTCGATCGCAAGGCGGAGCGTCGCCCTCGTACTGGGCGTACTTGGGCGACGCGACAACGCAGCGAGCGGCCGTGCCAGGCGTCGGGAGCAGGATGCCCCCTTTGACGACAGGCCCTAGCGGGTCCAGCGCCGCCTGGTGCGCGCCGCGCGGGCCGCGACGACGGCCGCGCGGCGGGCCGCACGGGAGACGGGCCGGTCGGTGGGGCGGGCTGCACGCGAGCGGTTGGCCAGGTCCCGCAGCTCGAGCATGCGGGCCTCAAGGCCCTCGATCGTGTACACGGTGAGTCTCATCTCCTGAGGGATGGTCGATCGCCTAAAAGATTTACAGGGCTTGTGGCCCTGATGCCTTAGATTCTACATGTAATCCCGCTCAAACTTTGAATAATGGAAGGCGTACGTGCTTATGGACGCGGTGGACAGGCA
The DNA here is from genome assembly GCF_014712245.1 of Streptomyces sp. 5-10. Lineage (NCBI taxonomy): Bacteria > Bacillati > Actinomycetota > Actinomycetes > Kitasatosporales > Streptomycetaceae > Streptomyces > Streptomyces sp. 5-10. Next base: position 67,290 of record NZ_JACVYG010000031.1, on the reverse strand, counting down.
GCTCATCCAGGCCCTGCGGGAGAACGGCCGGGCCTCCTACGCGGAGCTCGGCAGGCTCGTCGGCCTCTCCGGGCCCAGTGTCACGGACCGGATCAACCGCCTGGAGGCCGCCGGGGTGATCACCGGCTATCGCGCGACCGTGGACGCCGCCTCCCTGGGGCTCGGCGTCACCGCGCTGATCGGCATCCAGCTCTCGGACGCCACCGACCACGAGGAGGTGGCCCACCGGTTGCGCGAGCTCGCCGAGATCGAGGACTGCTGGTTCATCGCGGGCGACGACTCCTACATGCTCAAGGTGCGCGCATCCGACGTGGACGGCCTGGAGCGGACCATCCGCCGGCTCTCCGGCACCAAGGGCGTCTCCCGCACCCGGACCACGATCGTGCTGTCCACGAAGTGGGAGAACCGGGTCGGCGAGCTTCCGGAGGACATCGAGGCGTAGTGTCGGCGAGGGCTGACATCAGCAGACGTATTGGGAGGCGACCGGGGTGACGGGGACCACACACGACGCGGGTTTCAAAAGGGAATTGGAGCAGAAGGTCCGCGCGGGCGAGCGGCTCTCGCGGGAGGACGGCATCGCCCTTTACGAGTCCGACGATCTGGCCTGGCTGGGCGGTCTCGCCCATGAGGTGCGCACCCGTAAGAACGGCGACGTCGTGCACTTCAACGTCAACCGCCACCTCAACATGACCAACGTGTGCACCGCGTCCTGCGCGTACTGCTCCTTCCAGCGCAAGCCCGGCGAGAAGGACGCCTACACGATGCGCATCGAGGAGGCCGTCCGCCTCGCCAAGGCGATGGAGAACGAGAACCTCACCGAGCTCCACATCGTCAACGGCCTGCACCCGACCCTCCCGTGGCGCTACTACCCGCGGTCGCTCAAGGCGCTCAAGGAGGCCCTTCCGCAGGTCTCCCTCAAGGCGTTCACCGCCACCGAGATCCACCACTTCGAGAAGATCTCCGGCATGCCGGCCTCGGAGATCCTCGACGAGCTGATCGACGCCGGGCTGGAGTCGCTGACCGGCGGCGGCGCCGAGATCTTCGACTGGGAGATCCGGCAGCACATCGTCGACCACGAGACCCACTGGGAGGACTGGTCGCGGATCCACCGGCTCGCGCACGAGAAGGGGCTCAAGACGCCCTGCACGATGCTCTACGGGCACATCGAGGAGCCCCGCCACCGGGTGGACCACGTGCTGCGGCTGCGCGAGCTCCAGGACGAGACCGGCGGCTTCCAGGTCTTCATCCCGCTGCGCTACCAGCACGACTTCGTGGACATGAAGGACGGCAAGATCCGCAACCGCCTTCAGGCCCGCACCACCATGGCCACCGGCGCGGAGGCGCTGAAGACCTTCGCGGTCTCGCGGCTGCTCTTCGACAACGTGCCGCACGTCAAGGTCTTCTGGGTGATGCACGGCGTGCAGACCGCACAGCTCGCGCTCAACCACGGCGCGGACGACATGGACGGGTCGGTCGTGGAGTACAAGATCACGCACGACGCCGACGACTACGGGACGCCCAACAAGCTCACCCGTGACGATCTGCTCGACCTGATCCGGGACGCCGGTTTCCGGCCGGTGGAGCGGAACACCCGCTACGAGGTCATCCGCGAGTTCGAGGGCCCGGACCCGGCCCGCCGCGAGACCCCGCAGCCGATGCGGGTGTGATCCGTACGGCGGACGTGACGCGTATCGCGGGCGTACCGCCGGTGTGACCCGTGTCGCGGGCGTACCGCCGGTGTGACCGACCCGTGTCGCCTCCGCCCGGTGGCGCTGTCTAACGGCCGCCGAGCGGGGCACTCGGGGGTCATGGCCGGTACGAAGAGTCCCGAGGACGCGTACACCGCCGCCCCCTTCGTCCCGGAGGGCGCCGACCTGGGCGCGCTCCGGGAGGCGGCGGCCGGATGCCACGGCTGCCCGCTGCACCGCGACACCACGCAGACCGTCTTCGGCGCCGGGGACCCGGACGCCCGGGTCGTGCTCGTCGGCGAGCAGCCGGGCGACCAGGAGGACCGGCAGGGCAAGCCCTTCGTGGGCCCGGCGGGCAGGGTCCTCGACCGGGCCCTGGGCGAGGCCGGGATCGACCCGGACGAGACGTACATCACCAACGCGGTCAAGCACTTCAAGTTCACCCACGTCCCCGAGCGCGGCAAGCGGCGCATCCACAAGCCGCCGAGCCTGCGCGAGCTCTCCGCCTGCGGGCCGTGGCTCGAGGCCGAGCTGGAGCTGATCGAGCCCGAGGTGGTCGTGGCGCTCGGCGCCACGGCGGGGAAGGCGCTGCTGGGTTCGTCGTTCCGGGTGAGCAAGCAGCGCGGGACGCGGCTGGAGGGCGCCCCGTCGGGACCGGCGCGCGGCGCCCTGATCGTCCCCACGATCCACCCCTCCGCGGTGCTGCGGGCCGATGACCGGGAGGCGGTGTACGAGGGGCTGGTGGCCGATCTGAGGGTCGCGGCGGAGGCGCTGGGCTGAGCCCGGCCCATGGTCGGGTACGAGGCCGACAGGAGACCGCGGCCGGGTACGGGATCGGGGCGCGCGGGGCCGCTGACAGACCCCCTGGGTATCGTCGATCGCATGCCCCTGCGCTGTGAACTCGACCCCGAGACCACCCCCGAGCTGCTCGACTCCATCTGCGCCCTCTGGGCCGATGTCTCGAACGCGGGCGGCGCCGTCGGCTTCGTACCGCCCGTGGTCAAGGACGACATACGCCCCGAGCTGCTCAAGCACCTCGCCGCGATGACGGAGGGCCGGACCCGTCTGCTCCTCGGCCGCGACGAGGACGGCGCCGTGGCCGCCACCGCCTTCTTCACCTTCAACACCCACCGGCTGATGCGCCACTGGTGCTGGCTCTACACCGTGATGGTGCACCCCTCCCACCAGGGCAAGGGATACGGCCGCGCCCTTATGGCCGCCGCCGAGGACGCCGCGCGCACTATGGACGGCATCCGGGGGATACGGCTCACCTGTCGCGGCGGCACCGGGGCGGATCTCTTCTACGGGCGGTGCGGCTACAAGGAGGTCGGGCGGGTGCCCGGCGCGATCAAGGTCGCGGACGACGACTTCCGGGACGACGTCACCATGTGGCTGCCGCTGAATTGATCGGAAACCGGCCGTGGTTCACTGGGAGGACAGGTCCTTCCGGTGGAAGCCCCCGGAAGACCCCGCAGCAGAACTCCCCACAGAACTCCCAGGAGAGAGAGGACGAGTCGTGTCCTTCACGCCGAGCGCCGCGTTCCGCTACACCCTCATGCGCCTGGGAATCTTCGTCGGCTCGTTCCTGGCCATCTGGGCCCTGGTCTACTTCCGGGTGCTGCCCTCCGGCCTTGGCAGCTCCAATCTCTTCTGGGTGATGCTGCTCGCGCTGGTCGTCTCCGCGCCGCTCAGCTGGGTCGTGCTGCGCAAGCAGCGGGACGCCTTGGCCGTCGAGGTCGCCGAGAAGGTGGACCGCGCCAAGGAGCGGCTGGCGGCGAACCAGAGCCAGGAGGACGGCGTCTGACCGGCGCTGGACTGTAACTCTCCTCACACCACCCCGCACACTCCACCGACGCCCCTTGGGCCAGCTTCCGCTGGCGCAAGGGGCGTTGATGTCTTTCGGCCCCTCAGATGACCTCAGATGCCCTCAGGCGTCCTGGCAAGTCAAAGATTTCCTTTGGGTTCCCCAAAGCGGCGGTGTTAACGTACTTGTCATGAAGACAGCAGCCGCGCCCCACATCGCAGCGAGCGTTCCGCTCGTGGCGCGCCTGCACATCGATCTTTGCCGCTGCCTGTCCGCGGCCTGTCGTCGCCGCTGATCCACCTCGCGCACAGCGGCCGGAGATCCGGTACGGACTCCTGGCTTTCTCCCGCCCTCTTGACCTCCACCGGAGTGTGTCCGTTGTCGTCCGCCCTCAAGGCGTCCCCCCAGGGGTCGTCCTCCTTCCGCCTGCCCAAGGTGCCCTTCTGGGCGCAGATCCTTCTGGGCCTCGTCCTCGGTGTGGTGCTCGGCTGGATCGCCCGCAGCGGTGATGTCGGCTGGCTGGTCACCACGCTCGACAAGATCGGCAGCATCTTCGTCCAGTTGCTGAAGCTGGCCGTCGCCCCGCTGGTGTTCTTCGCGATCCTGATCTCGATCACCAATCTGCGGAACGTCAACAACGCCGCCAGGCTGGCGACCCGCACCCTGCTGTGGTTCATGGCCACCTCGCTCATCGCCGTCGCCATCGGCCTGGCGATCGGCCTGGTCACCAACCCGGGCGCCGGGACCGACCTGACCCCCAAGGACGGCGCCAAGCCGGACCACGCGGGCTCCTGGCTGGACTTCCTCACCGGCATCGTGCCGACCGATGTCATCACCCCGTTCACCGAGCTGAACGTCCTCCAGATCGTCTTCATCGCCGCCGTCGCGGGCGTCGCCGCCCTCCAGCTCGGCGAGAAGGCCCAGCCGATCCTCACCCTGAGCCAGTCGGTGCTCGAACTGCTCCAGAAGGCCCTGTGGTGGGTCATCCGCCTCGCTCCGCTGGGCACCCTGGGCCTCATCGGCACCGCCATCGCCGACTACGGCTGGAACCTGATCGGCAAGTACGCGACCTTCACCGCCGACATCTACATCGGCTGCGCGCTGGTGATGTTCGGCGTCTACCCGCTGCTGCTGGCGACGGTCGCCAAGGTCAACCCCCTGAACTTCTTCAAGGGCGCCTGGCCCGCCATCCAGCTCGCCTTCGTCTCCCGCTCCTCGGTCGGCACCATGCCGCTGACCCAGAAGGTCACCGAGCGGCTGGGCGTCCCCAAGGAGTACGCCTCCTTCGCGGTGCCCTTCGGCTCGACGACGAAGATGGACGGCTGCGCCTCGATCTACCCCGCGATCGCCGCGATCTTCATCGCCCAGATCTTCGACGTGAACCTCGGCGTCGGCGACTACCTCCTGATCGCCTTCGTCTCGGTGATCGGCTCCGCCGCCACCGCCGGCCTTACGGGCGCCACGGTCATGCTGACCCTGACCCTCTCCACCCTGGGCCTCCCCTTGGAGGGCGTCGGCCTGCTGATGGCCATCGACCCGGTCCTGGACATGATGAGGACCGCCACCAACGTGGCCGGTCAGTCGCTGATACCGGTGATCGTCTCGGCCCGCGAGAAGATCCTCGACCACGAGGCGTACACCCACGCCAGCGCCTCCCCGCTGGACGACCGCGACGAGCCGGAACCCCGGCTGGCCGCCGCGTAACACCTGCCGGGCGACAAACGGTGCCCCCGGACCTCCGCGGTCCGGGGGCACCGTGCTGTTCACCCGCCCGCCGTGGCCTCCAGGCCCACGATGGCCACCACCAGCAGGAGCAGGAAGAAGATCCGGGCCGGGGTGACCGGTTCGTGGAAGAGCAGCATGCCCAGCAGCGCGGTGCCGACCGCGCCGATGCCGACCCAGACGCCGTAGGCCGTGCCGATGGGCAGGCTCTTCACCGCCGCGCCCAGCAGGCCCATGCTCACGATCAGACCGGCGACGGTGACCACACTGGGCCACAGCCGGGTGAAGCCGTCGCTCAGCTTCATGCCGATCGACCAGCAGATCTCGAACAGCCCGGCCGTGAGCAGCAGGACCCATGCCATGACGGCACCTCCGTGGAGTCTCTCGATTACGGGGGTGCGTCGTCTTTGCGGGTCCCGGTACGGCGCGTCTCGTCGGGCTCCTCCCGACCGTAGCAAACCTCCCGCGTCAGCTGATCCGGGCGGTGAGCAGGGGGAGGGCGTGGGTGAGTTCACGCTCCCAGTAGGGCCAGGTGTGGGTGCCGGGGCCGTAGAGGTGGGCGGTGACGGCCAGACCGTGGGCGCGGGCGCGGCGCACGTAGCGCTCGGCCATCTCGCCGAGGCCGCGCTCCAGGGCGTCCTCGGGACGGTCCGGCGGGTCGAGGGGCCCTGGGGTGCCGTTGCCGCAGGCGAGGTAGAGCGGGTAGCCGCGGGGGAGCCGGGGGATGAGGGCGTACGGGTTGTGGGCGTCCCAGAGCGCGGACTGGGCGGTGGGGTCTCCCCAGAGGGCCGTCGGGTCGGCGCCTTGGCCCGTGAGGATGGCCTGGATTCCGGCGGGGTCCAGGGTGGTGTGGATGACGCCGCTGAAGGACGCCGCCGCGCGGAAGAGGCGGGGGTGGCGGGCGGCGTAGGAGAGGGCGCCGAAGCCGCCCATGGACAGACCGGCGATCGCCCGGCGGCCGTTGGCCCGCAGGGCGCGCTCCAGCAGGGGGCGCAGCTCGGCCAGGTGGAAGGTCTCCCAGGCGGGCGGGCCGTAGTGGCCGCCGTTCCACCAGTTGGAGTAGAAGCCGGCGGGACCGCCCTCGGGGGAGACGATCAGCGCCGGGGTGGCGGCGGTGATCGCCTCGACATCGGTGTTGCGGGTCCAGGCCTCCCAGCCGGGGCCCGGGTCGCAGCAGCCGTGGAGCAGGTAGAGGACGGGCCAGCGGTGGTGGGGTCTGCGGTCGTAGCCGGTGGGGAGGAGGACGCGGGCGTGGCCCTCGCGGCCCAGGGCGGGCGAGTCGACCGTCAGGTCCAGGACGCGCTCGCCGACGCGCTCCGCGGCGACCAGGCGCGCACGGGCGGGTGTCCCGCGTCCGGCAGGGGCCTCCGGGGAGCGGGCCTTCGAGGCGCCGGGCTCCGGGGAACGGGCTTGCGCGGGAGCGGGGAGGAGCGGCGTGGCGGCCAGCGCGGTCAGCGCGGCGAGCGTGCGACGGCGGTTCGGCATCGTTCGTTCTCCTTCGCGGCACTGCGTTATGGAGCTGAACGGGGCACGGTGCGTGGTCAGTTGAAACTTTGATGTCGTCGGGCGGCCGTGGCAAGAGCGCTGACAGTGGTCCCCCGTAGGCTTGTCCGCGATATGTGTGCGGGGGCACGATCGAAGGGGGCGGCCTGCGTGGGCGGGGTGACGGGCAGCAAGCGCGTACCGCGGGCGGTGCGGGAGCAGCAGATGCTGGACGCGGGGGTGCGGGCCTTCGCGCGCAGCGGCTATCAGAACGCCTCGATGGACGACATCGCCGAGCTGGCCGGGGTCTCCAAACCGCTGGTCTATCTCTATCTCAACTCCAAGGACGAGCTGTTCACGGCGTGCATACGGCGGGAGGCAGCGGCGCTGGTGACCGCCGTCCGGGCCGCCGTGGAGCGGGACGCGCCCGCCGACCGGCAGTTGTGGAGCGGGCTGAGCGGCTTCTTCGCGCACACGGCGGAACATCCCGACGGCTGGACGCTGCTGCATGTGCAGGCCCGTACGCAGGGGCGGCCCTTCGCCCGTGAAGTGGTCGCGATGCGGGCCGAGATCGTGGAGTTCGTGACGCAGCTGATAGGCGCGGCCGCGCGGGAGCAGGCACGCGGAGAGGCGCGCGCCCGGACCCTCGCGGGCACCGAGGTGTCCGGGCTCGCGCACGCGTTGGTGGGCGCGGCCGAGTCGCTCGCGGACTGGACGGCGGACGGGCGAGCGGGTGGGCCGTCGGCCAAGGAGGCCGCGGCCACCCTGATGAACTTCGCCTGGGCCGGGCTGGGGAACCTGCTCCAGGGGCAGGGATGGTCGCCCGAGCGGGCCGGCTGACGCGGATTGGCCCATGTGCTGGCCGACACCGCGTCAGCCGGGCCTCAGGCGGCGCAGTTGCCCCGTGCCGGCCCGTCCGCCAGCCGTCCGGCCATCCACTCCAGGGCCGTCGGTATCCCGGTCACGGCCGTGGTGACATGGTCCAGCGGATAGTCCTTCCACTCCACCGGCACGCCCCGGGCGCACCAGCGGTCGCGCAGCGCAGCGCCGACCCGGTACGGGATCAGCTCGTCCACCGTGCCCTGGTAGAGGTAGACGGGGTGATCGGGGGAGCGGGTGCCCAGGAAGGAGTCGCGCAGTGCGAGTTGCCAGACCGGGTCGGCCAATGGGTCCCTTACGGTCACCTCGGACCTGTGCCGGAAGAGCCCGCCGATGGTGCTGAGCGACACGCAGTTCCGCTTCATGAACTCCACATGGCCGCGGCCCCGGTCGTTGAGGTACGAGTCGAGCCGCAGCGCGGGGAAGGCCGCGTCCTGTCCGGTGAGCGCCATAAGGGCGAGCCCGGCGCCCGGTCCGCCGTCGTTGTACTCCAGCGTCGTGGGGAGGTCGGCGGGCACGCCCCCGGCGACCGTGCCCTTCAGCCGCAGCTCGGGGGCGTACGAGGCATGCAGTTCGGCGGCCCAGCCGGCCGCCTGGCCGCCCTGGGAGTAGCCCATGACGCCCACGGGCGCCTCCGGTGAGAGCCCGGCCTCCGGAAGGCGCTGGGCGGCGCGCGCCGCGTCCAGGACGGCATGGCCCTCGGACCGGCCGGCCGTATAGGTGTGGTCGTCCGGGGTGCCCAGACCCTCGTAGTCGGTGACGGCCACGGCCCAGCCGCGGCGCAGCGCGAGGTCGATCAGCTGGGCCTCGGTCGAGGTGCCCTGAGGGAACCGGCCGGACACCGCGCAGTCGTCGGCGAGGCCCACGGCGCCGATGCCCCAGGTGAGGAGGGGCCGGGGGCCCTGTTTGCCGTCGTCGGGGACGAGGACCGTACCGGAGACGACGTCGGGGCGGCCGGTGGCGGTGGTCGAGCGGTAGGTGATGTGCCATGCCTTGGTGGCGGTCGGCACACCGGGCTGGGTGCGGAAGGCGGTGGGGGCGGACGTGACGATGTCGCCGGGTCTGCCGGTGTCGGCGGCCGGGGCGCCCGGTGCGGCGGCGGCCGGGGCGGCGGGCAGCGCCGAGGTCAGGGCGAGGGCGGCGAGGCCGGCGAGCACGGTGGTGCGGATGCGCATACGGCTCTCCCAACGGTGCGGGCGGTGCGCCTTGTCGGTGGTGCTGAGTCGCTCTGGGAGGACCGTAGGGACGGGCGGGGCGTCCGTGGCTGACCGCGGCGCTCAGATGTGCTGACTCCGCGTCTCATGTCGGTATGCGCCCGGTGTTGTCCCGGTCCAGCGCCGGAACGCCCGGTGGAACGCCGTGTCCTCGGAGAAGCCCAGCCGTAAGGCCAGATCGGCGATGGGCTCGACCCCCTCGGCCAGGCTGCTGACCGCCTCGTCACGCCGCACGGTGTCCTTGAGCTCCTGGAAGGACGTGCCCTCCTCGCGCAGCCGTCGGCGCAGCGTCGCCGGGCTGACCGCCAGCCGGGCGGCGACCTCGGGCAGCTCCGGGAGCCGCGCGGGGTGCCGGGCGGAGTGCCGGGCGCGTGGGCCGTCGGCCGGGCCGCCGCGCGTCCGCAGCGCGCCGGTGAGCGCGTGCCGCACCTGCTCGGCGACGGTCGTCCCGTAGTCGCGGCGGCTGAGCAGCCCGGCGGGCGCGTGCCGCAGCAGCGTCTGGAGCGTGGACTCGTCCTGGACGATGGGGGCGGTCAGCCAGCGGCGGTCGAAACCGGCCGCGGTGCGCGGCGCCCCGAAGCGGGGCGGGCAGCCGAAGAGCGGCTCGTAGTCCTCGGCGTACGGGGGCGGGGGATACGCGAACTGGGCCCACAGCAGCGGGATCCGGCGGCCGATCAGCCAGCCCGCGACCCGGTGCCAGATGAGCATGAGCCATTCGGCGACGATATGGCTCTCGGCCGCCGTAAGGGCGTCCTCATGCGGGCCGAGTCCGCCGCGCAGGGCGAACACCGCCTCCCGGCCCCGGCCCGCGTCGCTCTCCAGGGCCAGATCGGGGCCGCCGGGGAAGAGCCGGTAGAAGCGGGCGCCGCGCTCCATCGCCGTGCCGAGGTCGGGGCAGCCCAGCGAGGCGTAGCACATCATCGCGAAGGTGCCGGGCCGGCTGCGGATGGTCCCCAGCCCCATGAACTCGTCCGCCGTGGCCCGGTGCAGGGCGCGCACCAGCCGGGCGAACTGCTCGGGGGAGACGCGGGCGCGGTCGTCGGCGAGCAGCAGCGGGGGTATCCGGGCCCGCTGCAGCAGGGGGACGGTGTCGAGGCCGAGCCGCTGCGCTCCGCGCAGCGCGGCCCGCACATGGTGCACCGTCACCGTCCGCCGCCCGTGCCCCATGGTCAAAACCGTAGCCCGGGCGGGCACGCCGCGTCAGCGGTGCGTCGCGGGGCCCCTACACGGCGTGAGCCCCGTAAGGGCGACATGAGCGCTATAGGGCGGCGTGGGCGTTTCAGGGAGGCGGCGTGAGCGCCTTGAGGAGGGCGTGAGGCCCTTACGGGAGGCCCCTACGGGCTATCCTCGACGGGCCCGTACGGACGCGTGAGAGCGGTGAGCGACATGGCCACGACCCGACGACCCGCCACGGCCGAATGGCTCGGTCTCGAGCCCCACCCGGAGGGCGGCTGGTACCGGGAGACCTGGCGCAGCGATGTCACGGTGCGGCCGCCGGGGTACGAGGGCGAGCGCGCGACCGCCACGGCGATCTACTTCCTGCTGACTCCCGGTGAGGAGTCCCGCTGGCATGTGGTGCGCTCGGCCGAGCTGTGGCTGTGGCACAGCGGCGGCCCGCTGCGGCTGCGGCTGGGCGGTACGGGCGACGCCCCGGAGGCGGCCCCCACGGAGGTGCTCCTGGGCCGCGACATCGCCTCCGGCCAGCGCCCCCAGGTCGTCATCCCGCCGGGCGTCTGGCAGGCGGCCCGTCCGGAGGCGGACGAGGAGGTCCTGGTGAGCTGTGTGGTCTCCCCGGGCTTCGACTTCGCCGACTTCCGGCTGCTGGAGGACTGATCACATCCAGGCACGGGCCTCCGAGCCAAGGACCCCGAGCCACGGGCCCCCAAAGGCAGGGCCCCACAGGGGCCCCAAAGCCACGGGACCAAAAGGCAGGAGCCCCGCCTCCCCGCCAGGCGGGGAGCAGGGCTCCTTGGGTGGTGCTGCTGGATCAGACGGCGCTGACGTTCTCCGCCTGGGGGCCCTTCGGACCCTGGGTGACGTCGAAGGTCACGGCCTGGTTCTCCTCGAGAGAACGGAAGCCGGTCGCGTTGATCGCGGAGTAGTGAACGAAGACATCGGGGCCGCCGCCGTCCTGGGCGATGAAGCCGAAGCCCTTCTCGGCGTTGAACCACTTGACGGTTCCGGTAGCCATAAGCCCTCCTTGGGCCAAAGGGTTGCCCTGCTCCAGAACCTGCAAGAAGTCTGAAAACTACAAAAGCCCGCGGTTACATGCTCCGCAGGCTCTGTACTGCAAGGAAACCAAACTGCAACTTGCGGCGAGCCTAGCACGCTCCGTGTGCGCGAGGAAAGAGCCGAAGATCACGAAAACGAGGGGTTTCCCGGGCCTCGGAGGTGGATAAGATCGCAGGTCGAGCGACTACGGGCCAGTCGGCGCAAGGCTACCGGACCACCCCGCCGCCATTACCCGGGGCAAGCGGGGCTAGCCTCCGAGACGTGGACAATTCACCGAGTTCCCCCTCGCGGAGTACACAGGGTGCCTCCGAAAGCCTCGGAACCCCCGGCGATCATCGGCTGAGTCGGCCAAAGGTGGGGCACATCCAGTACCTCAATTGCATGCCGTTGTACTGGGGCCTGGCCAGGACCGGATCCCTCCTGGATTTCGACCTCACCAAGGCGTCTCCCGACGCCCTGAACGACCTGCTGGTCCGTGGCGATCTCGACATCGGCCCGATCAGCCTGGTGGAGTACCTGCGCAATGCGGACGATCTCGTCGCGCTCCCGGACATCGCGGTGGGCTGTGACGGGCCCGTCATGTCCTGTGTGATCGTCTCGCAGCTGCCGCTGGAGCAGCTGGACGGGGCGCGCGTCGCCCTCGGTTCCGCCTCGCGCACCTCCGTACGCCTGGCCCAGCTGCTGCTCGCCGAGCGGTACGGACTCGCCCCCGACTACTACACCTGCCCGCCCGACCTCAGCCTGATGATGCAGGAGGCCGAGGCGGCGGTGCTGATCGGTGACGCCGCGCTGCGGGCCAACCTCCATGACGCGCCCCGGCTGGGCCTGCGGGTCCACGATCTGGGCCAGATGTGGAAGGAGTGGACCGGGCTCCCCTTCGTCTTCGCCGTGTGGGCCGCCCGCCGCGAGTATCTGGAGCGGGAGCCGGAGATCGTCCGGCAGGTCCACGAGGCGTTCCTGTCCTCGCGGAACCTCTCCCTGGAGGAGGTCGGCAAGGTCGCCGAGCAGGCGGCGCGCTGGGAGCAGCTCGAGGCGTCGGTGCTGGAACGCTACTTCACCACCCTCGACTTCAGCCTCGGCCAGGCGCAGTTGGAGGGCATCGCCGAGTTCGCCCGCCGTACGGGGCCGACGACCGGATACCCCGCGGACGTCCGGGTCGCGCTGCTGAGCTGACCTTCCCGGCCGCACGACCTGCGGTGGACGGCCGTAACACCCCCTAAGCTGGACCGGCGCACGGAGGGGGAGGCAACGCGATGGATCCGCTGGGAGCGGACGATCCGCAGGTCATCGGCGCCTATCGGCTGCTCGGTCGGCTCGGTTCGGGCGGTATGGGCCGGGTTTACGTGGGCCGCAGCGCGGGCGGGCGCACGGTCGCGGTGAAGGTCGTGCACGCCCATTTCGCGCTGGACGAGGAGTTCCGCGCCCGTTTCTGGCGCGAGGTCGACGCCGCGCGCCGGGTCGGCGGCGACTTCACCGCACCGGTCCTGGACGCCGACCCGGAAGCACGCATTCCGTGGGTGGCCACCGGCTATGTGGCGGGCCCTCCGCTCAACCAGGCCGTGTCCGACGAGGGGCCGCTGCCCGAGGCGTCGGTGCGGGCGCTGGGCGCGGGACTCGCCGAGGCACTGGCCGCGGTGCACGCCCTCGGCCTGGTCCACCGCGACGTCAAGCCGTCCAATGTGCTGCTCGCGCTCGACGGTCCGCGGCTGATCGACTTCGGCATCGCCCGGGCCACCGAGGGCACGGTGTCGCTGACCTCGACCGGCGCCTCCATCGGCTCGCCCGGCTATATGGCGCCCGAGCAGATCCTGGGCGAGAACGTCGAGGGCGCCGCCGATGTCTTCTCTCTCGGCGCGGTGCTGGCGTACGCGGCGACCGGTGAGCCGCCGTTCCCGGGCGACACCTCGGCCGCGCTGCTGTACAAGGTGGTGCACGACGAGCCCCGGTTCGGCCGCGAGCTGACCGGGGAGCTGCGCGATCTGGTCGCCGCGTGCCTCGCCAAGAACCCGGCCGACCGCCCCACCCCCGAGCAGATCGTGCGGCGCCTCGCCCCGGAGGACGGCGCCTCGGGGCTGGCACGGCCGGGCTGGCTGCCGGGGGCGCTGGTCGAGCGGGTGAGCCGGCAGGTGGTGGAGCTGCTCGACCTGGAGGCGGAGGCCGTGGCCCCGCCGTCCGCGCCCGAGCCGTCCGACGCCGGGCCGTCCCCCGCCGGGCCGTACGTCACGGAGTCGCCCGCCGCCGGGCCCTCCGACGCCGTCCCGTCCGCCGAGGACCGCCCGACCCCGCCGCCCGTCCCGGCCCTGGGCCCGGCCCCGGCCCCTGCCGCGCCCGTGCTGGGCGCCTTCGGCCCGCCCGACCCGTCGTACGCCGACGGGCCGCAGGGGAAGGACCGGCCCGCCGCCCATCCGCTCCCGGCCCCGCCGTCGGCGGAGCCGGGTGGCGGCCGGAGCGTCTCGCTCTCCGCCGCCGTCGGCGGTAAGAAGCGCCCCAAGGCGCTGAGCTGCACGCTGGTGCTGTCCGTCGCGGGCGCGCTGGCCGCCGCGACGACCGCCGCCGTGCTCTTCCAGGTGCTCCCCGGCGGCTCCGACGACAGCGCCGACAAGAGCGCCGGTAAACCCCGTCCGTCCGCCACGGAGCAGCAGCCGGGAGCCGGGGACACCGGCTCCGAAAAGGGCGATGTGCCCAAGGGGTTCATCGGCACCTGGCAGGGCGATCTGACCTCCGACTCGGGCATCCCGGTGGGCACCCTGACCATCACCTTCCGGCAGGGTCCCCTCGGGCAGGACGTCGCCAGCGGCCGGGTCAAGCTGTCGGTGCTGCGCTGCGACAGCACCTGGAAGCTGGTCTCGGCGGCCCCGAAACGACTCCACCTCGACGCGCGCCTCAAGGGCTCCGAGCCCCAGCAGGGGTGCAGCGACGCGTCGACGGACGAGCAGTTCACCCTCACCTCCGACGGAACGATCAGCTACAAGGCGAAGGACAAACAGGCGGGCGATCCCACGGGCACCCTCCGCAAGCTCAAATGAGAGCGGAGCGCGGAGCGACGGATTCGGCGGATACGGCGGGTGCGGCGGCTGCAGAGCGGCCGCAGATGCGCCTGACACGCACTCGTACGGGCTTACAGGCCCTGGCGTAGTCTGGGTCGGTCCACCCGTAAACCTCCGAAAGGTACGCCCCGGTGACCGCAAACGCAGAGGTGCAGGCAGTCCTCGACCGCGCCGCCGACGGGGGGCGGATCACCCCGCAAGAGGCGCTCGACCTTTACCGCTCGGCTCCGCTGCACGCGCTGGGGGCCGCGGCCGACGCGGTCCGGCGCCGTCGCTACGCGGGCACCGAGCACATCGCGACGTACATCATCGAACGGAACATCAACTACACCAACGTCTGCGTAACGGCGTGCAAGTTCTGCGCCTTCTACGCCCCTCCCAAGGACACCGCGAAGGGCTGGACCCGCGACCTCGACGACATCCTGCGGCGCTGCGCGGAGACCGTCGAGCTGGGCGGCACGCAGATCATGTTCCAGGGCGGCCACCACCCGGACTACGGGGTGGAGTACTACGAGAAGCACTTCGCGGCCATCAAGCAGGCGTTCCCGCAGCTGGTGATCCACTCGCTGGGGGCGTCCGAGGTCGAACACATGGCGCGGATCTCGGGCGTCTCGGCCGAGGAGGCCATCCGCCGCATCCACGCGGCCGGTCTCGACTCCTTCGCGGGCGCGGGCGCCGAGCTGCTGCCCGAGCGGCCGCGCAAGGCCATCGCGCCGCTGAAGGAGTCCGGTGAGCGCTGGCTGGAGATCATGGAGATCGCCCACAACCTCGGCGTGGAGTCCACCACCACCATGCTGATGGGCACCGGCGAGACCAACGCCGAGCGGATCGAGCACCTCCGCATGATCCGCGACGTACAGGACCGGACGGGCGGCTTCCGCGCCTTCATCCCGTACACCTACCAGCCCGAGAACAACCACCTGAAGGGCCAGACGCAGGCGACGGTCTTCGAGTACCTGCGGATGATCGCCATCGCCCGGCTCTTCCTCGACAACGTGGCGCACATCCAGGGCTCCTGGCTCACCGTCGGCAAGGAGGCCGGTCAGCTGGCGCTGCACTACGGGGCGGACGACCTCGGCTCGGTGATGCTGGAGGAGAACGTGGTCTCCTCGGCGGGCGCCCGCCACCGGTCCAACCGGATGGAGCTGCTCCACCTCATCCGCTCGGCCGGGCGGGTCCCCGCGCAGCGCGCGACGACGTACGAGCACCTGGTGGTGCACGACGACCCGGCGAACGACCCGGTCGACGACCACGTCGTCTCGCACCTGTCCTCGACGGCGATCGACGGTGGCACGGCCCACCCCGAGCTGACGGTGATCCAGGCCTCCTGATGCTCACGCTCCACGCGGCGCCTGTCGTCCGGGTCACCCCCGGCGACGCGGCGCCGCTGCACGACGCCGCCGTCGCGGTCGACGGCGACCGCATCGCGGCCATCGGCCCCCTGGCCGAGCTGCGCGAGACCTATCCGCGGGCGCGGGTGCGGGAGTGGCCCGGGGAGCTCGGCCCGGCCCTGGTCCACGAGGGCCCGGTGCCGGACGCGCCCAGCCCGCGGGAGCGGATCCACGCCCTGCTGCGGCGGGGCGCGACCGCCGTCCTCGCCCACCACCTCGACGACGCCGAGCTGCGCGCGGCCGCCCACCGGGGCGGCCTCGCCGTCCTGGACCGGCCGCGCCCGCCCGCCCTCGCCCCGGCGGGCCGCGCCGACCTGGCCGTCTTCGACGCCGACGGCGCCTGCCTGGCCACGGTGGTGGCCGGGCGGCTGGTGCACCGGCGCCGCTGAGGCACGCCGGGCCCCGGGCGGGGGCGCGGGGCCCGCGAGGTGAACAATGGGGGCGTGAGCCGAGCATCCCTGGACAAGCAGCCGCACGAAGTCGCCGCCATGTTCGACGACGTGGCGGCCAAATACGACCTCACCAACGATGTGCTGTCGCTCGGGCAGGCCCGGCTGTGGCGCAAGGCCGTCGCCCGGGCCGTGGACGCGCGCGCCGGTGAGCGGGTGCTCGACCTCGCCGCCGGTACGGGGACGTCCTCGCTGCCGTTCCGGGAGGCGGGCGCGTACGTGGTGCCGTGCGACTTCTCGCTCGGGATGCTCCGCGAGGGCAAGAAGCGCCATCCGGGGCTGCCGCTGACGGCGGGCGACGCGACCCGGCTGCCCTTCGCCGACGGGGTCTTCGACGCCGTCACGATCTCCTTCGGGCTGCGGAACGTGCAGGACACGCAGGGGGCGCTGGGCGAGATGCTGCGGGTGACCCGGCCCGGCGGACGGATCGTCATCTGCGAGTTCAGCCACCCCACATGGCAGCCGTTCCGCACGGTCTACACCGAGTACCTGATGCGCGCCCTGCCGCCGATCGCGACGTCGGTCAGCAGCAATCCGGACGCGTACGTCTACCTCGCCGAGTCCATCCGCGCCTGGCCGGACCAGCCCGGTCTCGCCGCCCGGCTGCGGTCGGCGGGCTGGGAGCGCCCGGCCTGGCGCAACCTCACCGGCGGCGTGGTGGCCCTCCACCGGGCGTACAAGCCGTAAGGCGGCCGTACCAGCCGTAAGGCGGTCATGGGCGGTCCGGGGGCGGGAGGGACCGCCCTTCGCGAGTGCCGGAGTACCGCCCCCCATAGACTGCAGCTGTCCAGTGCCCGGCGCGACCGGCACGCCGTTACCGAGGCTTGGGGAGACCCCGCGTGAGCGAGACCGCACCCACCGAGAGCGCGTCCTCCGGGATCTCGGAGCGCACCGCCGATGTGATTGTCGTCGGCGCCGGACCGGCCGGCTCCACCACCGCGTACTACCTCGCCAAGGCGGGGCTGGACGTGCTGCTGCTGGAGAAGACGGCCTTCCCGCGCGAGAAGGTGTGCGGTGACGGCCTGACCCCGCGCGCCACCAAGCAGCTCGTGTCCATGGGCATCGACATCTCCGAGGAGGCGGGCTGGCTGCGCAACCGGGGCCTGCGGATCCTCGCCGGCGGGGTGCGGCTCCAGCTCGACTGGCCGGAGCTGGCCGCGTACCCCGACTACGGCCTGGTCCGTAAGCGCGACGACTTCGACGAGCAGCTGGCGCGGCAGGCCCAGAAGGCCGGGGCCCGGCTGTACGAGCGCTGCAACGTGGGCGCCCCGATCATCGACGGGCGCACCGGCCGGATCACCGGGGTCGAGGCCAAGCTGGGCGAGGAGAAGACGCCCGTCACCTTCCACGCCCCCCTGGTGGTCGCCGCCGACGGCAACTCGACCCGGCTCTCGCTCGCCATGGGGCTGCACCGGCGCGAGGACCGTCCGATGGGCGTGGCCGTGCGGACGTACTTCACCTCGCCCCGCCATGACGACGACTACCTGGAGTCCTGGCTGGAGTTGTGGGACCGGCGCGGTGCGGAGGACCGGCTGCTGCCCGGCTACGGCTGGGTCTTCGGCATGGGCGACGGCACGAGCAACGTGGGCCTGGGCGTCCTCAACACCTCGTCCTCCTTCAAGGAGCTCGACTGGCGCGAGGTCCTCAAGGCGTGGTGCGCCTCGATGCCGGAGGAGTGGGGCTACACCCCGGAGAACATGACCGGCCCGATCCGCGGCGCCGCGCTCCCGATGGCCTTCAACCGGCAGCCGCACTACACCCGCGGGCTGCTGCTCGTCGGGGACGCGGGCGGCATGGTCAACCCGTTCAACGGGGAGGGCATCGCCTATGCGATGGAATCCGGGCAGATCGCCGCGGACGTGATCGTCCAGGCCCATGCCCGCGCCACCGCGCCCCAGCGCGAACTGGCCCTCCAGCGCTACCCGAAGGTCCTCAAGGACACCTACGGCGGCTACTACACGCTGGGCCGGGCGTTTGTGAAGCTGATTGGCAACCCGAAGGTCATGAAGCTGGCGACACAGCGCGGGCTGACGCATCCGATGCTGATGCGGTTCACGCTCAAGCTGCTGGCGAATCTGACCGACCCGACGGGCGGCGACGCGATGGACCGCATCATCAACGGCCTCACCAAGGTGACCCCCCGCGCCTGACGGCCCGGTAAGGGCCTCGGCTCGACCGAAGGGCGGCTGGCGCCCCGAAGGGGCGCGGGGCTGCGTCAATATGCGGCTCCGCCGCGGGGCGCGCCCAGCCACGGCGGCGCCCTGAAGGGGCGCGGGGCTGCGTCAATATGCGGCTCCGCCGCGGGGCGCGCCCAGCCACGGCGGCGCCCTGAAGGGGCGCGGGGCTGCGTCAATATGCGGCTCCGCCGCGGGGCGCGCCCAGCCACGGCGGCGCCCTGAAGGGGCGCGGGGCTGCGTCAATATGCGGCTCCGCCGCGGGGCGCGACCAGCCACAGCGGCGCCGCAGCCGACCGACAACGTAGACGTATCGCGGCACTCCCAGCGGAGCGCTTACGCGCCGGGGCCGCCGCTCGCTATGACGCCGAACGGCGCCCGGCCCGCATCCGTCAGCCAGGCCATCCGGCCGATCCCCTCGGCCGACATGGCCGGCATCAGCACCGAGCCGCCCAGGTCCTGCCCCCTGGCCACCACCGCGTCGCAGTCCGACACCTCGAAGTACGGCAGCCACTGCGGCGGTGTCGAATGCCCCTCCTGGAGCTGGGCGACGCCGCCGAAGGAGCCCTCCCGGCCGGCGCCGGACGTCATCAGCACCGTGTACGCCCCGCCGGGGAAGGACATCTCCTCGGTGTCCCAGCCGAAGATCTTGCGGTAGAAGGCGAGGTCCTTCGCGGGATCGGGGGAGTGCAGCTCGGTCCAGCACAGCGTGCCGGGGTCGGTGACCGCGTCCAGCCCCGCCGTCCTGCCGGGCTGCCAGACGGCGAAGCGGGCGCCGCCGGGGTCGGTGAACTGGGCCATCCGCCCTTCCTCGAAGACGTCGAACGGAGCGAGCCGCACCGTGCCGCCCGCCTGCTCGACGGTCTTGGCGGTCGCTTCGGCGTCGGGGGTGTGGAAGTACGGCGTCCAGGCGGAGCGCGCGCCCTCCTCGGTGAGCGGCCCGACGGCCGCGACGGTCTTCCGGTCCAGGGTGAAGAAGCCGTACCCGCCCGCTTCGGGGCCTGCCGACTCGAAGCGCCAGCCCAGCAGGGAGCCGTAGAAGGCCACGGCCGCTTCGGTGTCGGGGGCGCCCAGATCGAGCCAGTTGGGGGCGCCGGGGACGTAATCGGTGGTGAGCATGGGGCGCTCCTTCGACGGTCGGGCGCGAAGGCGCAGGAGAGTTCCGCGGGAGAGTTCTGCCGAGGTTGTCTCGTTCTGTCGGAGACTGCCTCGTTACTCAGTCTGGCACCGGGCACCGACAGCCGCCGCCGGGCTCGACATGACGTCGCCGTGGGGTGGTGGTGACAATGAAGGCAGGGGGCGCCGTGTGCGCCAGCCGCGGCGACGCCGGATCGATGGGGCCCACGGGGCCGGATCCACCGCCGGTGGGCCTGGCAGGAGGTACGCCATGACGAAGGCAGCGGACATCATGCACCCGGGCGCGCAGTGGGTACCGGAGAACGAGACGGTGCTGCGTGCCGCCCAGCTGATGCGGGAACTGGGCGTGGGGGCCCTGCCGGTCAGCGACGCCAACGAGCGGCTGTGCGGCATCGTCACCGACCGCGACATCGTCATCGGATGCATCGCGGAGAGCGCCGACCCCGCGGGGACGCCCGTCGGGGCGCTCACCAAGGGCACCCCGCGCTGGATTCCCGCGGACGCCGATGTCAGGGACGTCCTGCGGGAGATGGAGGAGCACAAGATCCGCAGGCTTCCGGTGATCGACCAGAACAAGCGGCTGGTCGGAATGATCTCCGAGGCGGATCTGGCCCATCACCTCAGTGACGACCTCCTCGGCGAGTTCGTGGAGAAGGTCTACGCGCAGTAGGGCTCGAAAGGGCTCGAATGGGGAAGGTCTGCGCGCGAAAGGGACGTGAGGCCGCCGTCCACCTGAGGCCGCCGCCCACGGTGGGTACGGCGGCCCCAGGGTCCCAAAAATGACCAGCGGGCGTCTTACAGGACGCGCACGGCCCCGGTGGGCATGTCGTAGTCCAGCGGACGCTCGACGATCCCGGTGCTCGGGTTCTGGGCACCGATGAACTTGCCGCCGCCGACGTAGACGCCGACGTGGTACGCGCTGCCGGCGCTGCCCCAGTAGAGCAGGTCGCCCGGCTGGAGGGAGTCCAGCGAGACCGGGGTGCCGGCGGTGGACTGGTCCTGCGAGACCCGCGGCAGGCTCACGCCGACCTGCTTGAAGGCGGCCTGGGTCAGCCCGGAGCAGTCGTAGGAGGACGGACCGCTGGAGCCGAGCACGTACGCCTTGCCCAGCTGCGCCTTCAGGAAGCTGATCAGCGTCGCGGCGTTGCCGGAGGCGTTGCTGACGCTGGCGGTGGTGGAGAGCGTGGTGCGCTCGGCGGAGCGCGACGCCTTCGCCGCCTGGGCCTTGGCCTCGGCCGTGCGCTTGGCGGCGGCCTTACGAGCCGCCTCCCGGGCTTCCTTCGCCTTGCGGTCGGCCTCCGCCTTGGCCTTCTTGGCGGCGGCCTTCGCGTGGGCGGCCGCCTGGTCCTTCTGCGCCTGGAGCTCGTAGTCCGACGCCGCCTGCTGGGTGGCGTCGGCGGTCTGGGCGGCCGTGCTCGCCAGCGTGGCGCTGACGGTCGGCATCTCCAGGGTGGACTCGGCGGGAGCGGCGTTGTTCTCGGTGGCGGAGGCGGGCACGGCGGCACCGGCCACCGCGAGGGTGAGGAAGCCACCGGTCACCCCTGCGCGGAGCGCACGCGTCGACGCGGCACGGCGGGGCTTCCGGTGGCTGGGTATGTGTGCGACTGGGGACATAGGTCACTGGCTACCAGGGCCCTAAGGCCCAGATCAACAAAAGTGGGGTGCGCCACATTTGGCGTGCACACGCCCAAAAACCGGGCCAAATGATCTCCATGGCCCACTCAGTCGGCTTGCCCGAATTTCGCGATCATGTGTCTACGCACGGCATTTGGCGGTCATGCGGAGGTGGCGCGGGACTACCACCGATGCGGCCCGCGTACAAAGGGTTCCCGTGAAATCTAGATCCACAACCCGTCTGGGCGTGGGATACCTCACGCGCTCCGACCCGCTCGTGAACGCGTGCGCGAAGTGCTGATCGCGAGCGCGCGCGAACCGGTGGATCCATCGACCCGGGGCGAAGGTTACTCATGGGGATGGAAGGCGCATATCAGCTCACGCTGTCCAGGGCAAATTTGCATGTATGTACCATGTCTTGGTAAGGGCGCAACGCGCTCACCTGTGATGACGTCTCCGAATGTCACTTCTCGTGGTCGTTCGGATGCTTCGTGTACAAGATCACCGCTCATCCGACTTCATGATCCTTCGTCAGGTGGTGGAGATCACAAAGACGTTGTCGTACCCCGTGTCGCAGATCACAGACCGACGGGCATAGGATGCAGGCGAAACGGGCTTGTGAACTGCCTCACATGTGCGCGATCTTCGTGGGGTGGCGGCATGTCCGTGCGGTCCGCCAAGCAGTCATCGTCGACTGAAGGGAGCGAGGACGGTGAACGCATACGCGCCCATCCTCGTACTGGGAGCCCTCGGGGCAGGTTTTGCGATCTTCTCGGTTTTCATGGCCGCGATCATCGGCCCCAAGCGCTACAACCGGGCCAAGCTCGAAGCCTATGAGTGCGGCATCGAGCCGACTCCGCATCCGGCCGGCGGTGGGCGCTTCCCCATCAAGTACTACCTGACGGCGATGCTCTTCATCGTCTTCGACATCGAGATCGTCTTCCTCTACCCCTGGGCCGTCACCTTCGACGCGCTCGGCCTGTTCGGGCTCGTGGAGATGCTCCTCTTCGTGCTCACCGTCTTCGTCGCCTACGCCTATGTGTGGCGGCGCGGCGGCCTGGAGTGGGACTAACGGGGCTCTAGAGGAGATAGGGGAAACATCGCATGGGTATCGAAGAGAAGCTCCCGAGTGGGTTCCTGCTCACCACCGTGGAACAGGCCGCCGGGCTGGCCCGTAAGTCCTCCGTCTTCCCGGCCACCTTCGGCCTGGCCTGTTGCGCCATCGAAATGATGACCACCGGCGCGGGGCGCTACGACCTCGCGCGCTTCGGCATGGAGGTCTTCCGGGGCTCGCCCCGCCAGGCCGATCTGATGATCGTCGCCGGGCGCGTCAGCCAGAAGATGGCCCCGGTGCTGCGCCAGGTCTACGACCAGATGCCGAACCCGAAGTGGGTCATCTCCATGGGCGTCTGCGCCTCCTCCGGAGGGATGTTCAACAACTACGCGATCGTGCAGGGCGTCGATCACATCGTCCCGGTCGACATCTATCTGCCCGGCTGCCCGCCGCGGCCCGAGATGCTCATGGACTCGATCCTCAAGCTGCACGAGAAGATCCGCGAGGAGAAGCTCGGCGTCAATCGCGAGCGTGCGGCCCGTGAGGCGGAGGAAGCGGCGCTGAAGGCGCTGCCGATGATCGAGATGAAGGGGCTGCTGCGTTGACTGAGGCTAATGGGGTCAACCCGGGGGCCAACGGGGTCAACCCGGACAAGGACCTCAACGCTGAGAACCTCCCCGGCCGCCGCGGCGACCAGGGCGAGCCCATCCGCGTCCAGCGCGGGATGTTCGGCGCCAACAACGGCGGCGACACCACCGGCTACGGCGGTCTTGTGCGCCCCGTACGGCTGCCCGGCCAGGCCACCCGGCCGTACGGGGGCTGGTTCGACGAGGTCGCCGACGAGCTCGAGGGCGCGCTCGAGGAGCAGTCGCTGCTCCCGGAGAACGCGATCGAGAAGACCGTCGTGGACCGCGGCGAGCTGACCTTCCACATCGCCCGGGAGCACCTGCCGAGGGTCGCCCGGACCCTGCGCGACGACCCGGCGCTCCGCTTCGAGCTGTGCACCGGCGTCAGCGGAGTCCACTTCCCCGGCGACAAGGGCCGTGAGCTGCACGCCGTCTACCACCTGCGGTCGATCACCCACGGCCGGATGATCCGGCTGGAGGTGAGCGCTCCTGACAGCGATCCGCACATCCCGTCGATCGTCGATGTCTATCCGACCAACGACTGGCATGAGCGCGAGACCTACGACTTCTTCGGCCTGATCTTCGACGGTCATCCCGCGCTGACGCGGATCATGATGCCCGACGACTGGCAGGGCTTCCCGCAACGCAAGGACTACCCGCTCGGCGGCATCCCCGTCGAGTACAAGGGCGCCCAGATCCCGGCTCCGGACCAGCGGAGGTCGTACAGCTGATGACTGCCCCCCACGCAACGCCTTCCGCCCACCCGTCTCCCGGCCACCACCCCTCATCGGGGCCCTCCGGGCCGCAGCAGTCGACTGCGCGCGAGACCACCGAAGGCACCGTCTACACCGTCACCGGCGGCGACTGGGACGAGGTCGTGGCCGCCCAGGCGAAGGCCGACGACGAGCGGATCATCGTCAACATGGGTCCGCAGCACCCCTCCACCCATGGGGTGCTCCGGCTGATCCTGGAGATCGACGGTGAGACGGTCACCGAGGCCCGCTGCGGAATCGGTTATCTGCACACCGGAATCGAGAAGAACCTCGAATTCCGGAACTGGACGCAGGGCACCACCTTCGTGACGCGCATGGACTATCTGACGCCCTTCTACAACGAGGCGGCGTACTGCCTGGGCGTCGAGAAGCTGCTCGGCATCGAGGACCAGATCCCGGACCGCGCCTCGGTGATCCGGGTGCTGCTGATGGAGCTCAACCGGCTCTCCTCGCACCTGGTGGCCATCGCCACCGGCGGTATGGAGCTCGGCGCGACCACGATCATGATCTACGGCTTCCGGGACCGCGAGCTGATCCTGGACATCTTCGAGCTGATCACCGGCCTGCGGATGAACCACGCGTACATCCGGCCCGGCGGGCTCGCCCAGGACCTGCCGCCGGGGGCGGTCGACCAGATCCGGGCCCTGCTGAAGACGATGCGGAAGAACCTGCCCGAGTACGACAAGCTCGCCACCGGGAACCCGATCTTCAAGGCCCGGCTCCAGGACGTGGGCTACCTCGACCTCGCCGGCTGCATGGCGCTCGGCGTGACCGGCCCGATACTGCGGGCCACCGGGCTGCCGCACGATCTGCGCAAGTCCGATCCGTACTGCGGCTATGACACCTATGACTTCGAGGTGCCGACCGCCGACACCTGCGATGCCTACGGCCGCTTCCTGATCCGGCTGGAGGAGATGCGCCAGTCGCTGCGGATCGTCGAGCAGTGCCTGGAGCGGCTGGAGCCGGGCCCGGTGATGGTCGCGGACAAGAAGATCGCCTGGCCCGCGCAGCTCGCGCTCGGCCCGGACGGCCTCGGCAACTCGCTGGACCACATCAAGAACATCATGGGCACCTCGATGGAGGCCCTGATCCACCACTTCAAGCTGGTGACCGAGGGATTCCGGGTCCCGCCCGGACAGGCGTACGCGGCGATCGAGTCGCCCAAGGGCGAACTGGGCGCCCACGTGGTCAGCGATGGCGGCACCCGCCCGTATCGCGTCCACTTCCGCGACCCGTCCTTCACCAATCTGCAGGCCGTGGCGGCGATGTGCGAGGGCGGCCAGGTCGCCGATGTGATCGTCGCTGTCGCGTCCATCGACCCCGTGATGGGAGGAGTGGACCGGTGACTGATGTCCAGCTGGGGATGCCGGAGCTGCCGGCCCCCGACTACCCGGCCGAGGTGCGCACCCGGCTCGAGGAGGACGCCCGGGAGGTGATCGCCCGCTACCCGGACAGCCGCAGCGCGCTGCTGCCGCTGCTGCACCTGGTGCAGTCCGAGGAGGGCCATGTCACCCGCACCGGCATGCGGTTCTGCGCCGAGATGCTGGGCCTGACCACCGCCGAGGTCACCGCGGTCGCCACCTTCTACACGATGTACCGGCGCAAGCCCTCCGGCGACTACCAGGTGGGGGTCTGCACCAACACCCTGTGCGCGGTGATGGGCGGCGACGCGATCTTCGAGGAGCTGCAGAGCCATCTGGGGGTGGGCAACGGGGAGACCACCGAGGACGGCAAGGTCACCCTGGAGCACATCGAGTGCAACGCGGCCTGCGACTACGCACCCGTGGTGATGGTCAACTGGGAGTTCTTCGACAACCAGACCGTCGAGTCCGCCAAGGCGCTGGTCGACGAGTTGCGGGCAGGCCGGACCGTCGAGCCGACCCGGGGCGCGCCGCTGTGCACGTACAAGGAGACCGCCCGCATCCTGGCCGGCTTCCCCGACGCCCGTCCGGGCGCCGTCGAGGCCGGTGGCTCCGCGGGGCCCGCCTCGCTGGTCGGGCTGCGGCTGGCCAAGGGGGAGGCCGCCCCCGGCCGGGTCGTCTCGCCGAGGTCCGCGGACGCCCCGCAGGACGAGGCGCCGCCGACGCATCCCAGCTCGCATGACGCGCCGCAGCGGACCTCCGCCTCGGATCCGCACCACCCGGCCGGTCCGGTCGCCGAGGAGGGGGAGTGATGACCGTGACAACCGAGATCAATGGGCACAGCCCCGAGAAGCTGCTGGCACCCGTGCTCTCCGCGTTCTGGGACCAGCCCAACTCCTGGTCCCTGCGCACCTATCTGCGGCACGAGGGCTACGAGGGGAGCGCCAAGGCCCTCGCCATGGACCCCGACGCGGTGATCGCGCTGGTGAAGGACGCGGGTCTGCGCGGCCGCGGCGGCGCCGGCTTCCCCACCGGAATGAAGTGGCAGTTCATTCCGCAGGGCGACGGCAAGCCGCACTATCTCGTCGTCAACGCCGATGAGTCGGAACCGGGCACCTGCAAGGACATCCCCCTTCTCTACGCCAATCCGCACTCCCTGATCGAGGGCATGATCATCGCCTGTCATGCCATCCGCTCCGAACACGCCTTCATCTATCTGCGTGGCGAGGTCGTCCCCGTGCTGCGGCGGCTGCACGAGGCCGTGCGCGAGGCGTACGAGGCGGGCTACCTCGGCACGGCGGAACAGCGGCGGCGGAAGCTCGGGGTGGACGGACTGCCCGGTCTCGACATCACCGTGCACGCGGGCGCCGGCGCGTACATCTGTGGTGAGGAGACCGCGCTGCTGGACTCGTTGGAGGGCCGCCGCGGCCAGCCCCGGCTGCGGCCTCCCTTCCCCGCGGTCGCCGGTCTGTACGCGTGCCCCACTGTTGTCAATAACGTCGAATCCATCGCCTCGGTTCCCGCGATCCTCAACAAGGGCAAGGAATGGTTCCGTTCGATGGGCAGCGAGAAGTCCCCGGGCTTCACGCTCTACTCGCTGTCCGGCCATGTGGCCAATCCCGGACAGTACGAGGGCCCGCTCGGGATCACCCTGCGCCAGCTGCTCGACATGAGCGGCGGGATGCGCCCCGGGCACCGGCTGAAGTTCTGGACCCCGGGCGGCTCGTCCACCCCGCTGCTCACCGACGAGCACCTCGACGTCCCGCTGGACTACGAGGGCGTGGGCGCGGCCGGGTCGATGCTGGGCACCAAGGCGCTCCAGTGCTTCGACGAGACCACCTGCGTGGTGCGGGCCGTGACCCGCTGGACCGAGTTCTACGCGCATGAGTCCTGCGGCAAGTGCACACCCTGCCGCGAGGGCACCTACTGGCTGGTCCAGCTGTTGCGCGACCTCGAGGCAGGCAAGGGCCGCAGGGAGGACCTCGACAAGCTGGCGGACATCGCCGACAACATCAACGGCAAGTCCTTCTGCGCCCTCGGCGACGGCGCTGCCAGCCCCATCTTCTCCTCGCTGAAGTACTTCCGCGAGGAGTACGAGCAGCACATCACCGGCGGAGGCTGTCCGTTCGACCCGGCCAAGTCCACCGCCTGGGCCGACGAGCCGCGCTCCACTCACCTGGGGGTGAACGCATGACCGTGACCACCAACGCACCCTCGTCGGGCGGGGAGGCGGCGGTGCCGCGAGAAGATCTGGTCTCCGTCACCATCGACGGAATCGAGATCTCCGTCCCCAAGGGGACGCTGGTCATCCGCGCCGCCGAACTGCTCGGCATCGAGATCCCGCGGTTCTGCGACCATCCGCTCCTCGACCCGGCCGGCGCCTGCCGCCAGTGCATCGTCGAGGTGGAGGGCCAGCGCAAGCCGATGGCCTCCTGCACCATCACCTGCACCGACGGGATGGTGGTCAAGACGCAGCTCACCTCGCCGGTGGCCGAGAAGGCCCAGCGCGGGGTGATGGAGCTGCTGCTGATCAACCACCCGCTGGACTGCCCGGTCTGCGACAAGGGCGGCGAATGCCCGCTGCAGAACCAGGCGATGAGCGCCGGACAGGCCGACAGCCGGTTCGAGGGCCAGAAGCGGACGTTCGCCAAGCCGGTGCCGATCTCTGCCCAGGTGCTGCTGGACCGCGAGCGCTGTGTGCTGTGCGCGCGCTGCACCCGCTTCTCCAACCAGATCGCGGGCGACCCGATGATCGAGCTGCTGGAGCGGGGCGCGCTGCAGCAGGTGGGCACCGGTGAGGGCGACCCGTTCGAATCGTACTTCTCCGGCAACACCATCCAGATCTGCCCGGTGGGCGCCCTGACCTCGGCGGCGTACCGCTTCCGCTCCCGCCCCTTCGACCTGGTCTCCTCTCGAAGCGTGTGCGAGCACTGCGCGGGCGGCTGCGCGACCCGCACCGACCACCGCCGCGGCAAGGTCATGCGGCGGCTGGCGGCGGACGACCCCGAGGTCAACGAGGAGTGGATCTGCGACAAGGGCCGCTTCGGCTTCCGCTACGCCCAGCTGCCCGAGCGGCTCACCACTCCGCTGGTGCGCGACCGCGAGACGGGGAAGCTGGAGCCGGCGAGCTGGCCCGAGGCGCTGGACGCGGCGGCCGAGGGGCTCAGCATGGCGCGCGGCCGCACCGGCGTGCTCACCGGCGGCCGGCTGACCGTCGAGGACGCCTACGCCTACGCGAAGTTCGCGCGGCTCGCCCTGGACACCAACGACATCGACTTCCGGGCCCGTCTCCACAGCGACGAGGAGGCCGACTTCCTGGCCACTCACATCGCGGGCCGGGGGCGTGACCTGAACGGCGGCGGACTCACCTACACCGCGCTGGAGAAGGCCCCGGCCGTGCTGCTGGTCGGCTTCGAGGCCGAGGAGGAGTCGCCCGGCGTCTTCCTGCGGCTGCGCAAGGCGCACCGCAAGCACGGACAGCGCACCTTCTCGCTGGCCACCCACGCCACCCGGGGCCTCGAGAAGGCGGGCGGCACCCTGCTGCCGGCCGCCCCGGGCACCGAGACCGAGTGGCTGGACGCCATCGCGGGCCGCACCGGTCTGGACGCGGACGGGGAGCGGGCCGCCGAGGCGCTGCGCGAAGAGGGCGCAGTGATCATCGTCGGCGAGCGGCTGGCGTCCGTGGCGGGCGGGCTCACCGCCGCCGTACGGGCCGCCGCCGCCACCGGCGCCACGCTCGCCTGGATCCCGCGCCGGGCGGGGGAGCGGGGCGCGATCGAGGCGGGGGCGCTGCCCGGGCTGCTGCCCGGCGGCCGCCCGGCCCACGATCCGCGGGCCCGCGAGGAGGTCTCCTCCGTCTGGGGCACCAACGACCTGCCGCACCAGGTGGGCCGGGACACCGGCCAGATCATCGAGGCCGCGGCGGTCGGCGGGCTCGGCGCGCTGCTGGTCGCGGGGGTCGAGGTCGCCGATCTGCCCGATCCGGCGCGGGCCCTGGAGGCCCTGGACGCCGTGGACTTCGTGGTCAGCCTGGAGCAGCGGCCCTCGGAGGTCACCGAGCGGGCCGATGTGGTGCTGCCGGTCGCGGCGGTCGTCGAGAAGGCCGGCACCTTCCTCAACTGGGAGGGCCGGGCCCGGCCGTTCGAGGCGGCGCTCAAGCCCGACCAGATGACCCGCCGCCACACCCTCCCGGACGCCCGGGTGCTGCACATGCTGGCCGACGCGCTGGACGCGCCCCTGGGCCTGCCGGACGTCGAGGCCGTACGCGCCGAGATGACCCGGCTGGGCACCTGGCAGGGCCCGCGCGCCACCGCCGCGCTGGAGACGGGCGGTCCGCTGCCGCGGCCGGCCGAGGGCGAGGCGGTGCTCGCCGGACATCGGCTGCTGCTCGACCAGGGCCGGCTCCAGGACGGCGATCCGGCGCTGGCCGGGACCCGCCACGCGGCCGTGGCCCGGCTGTCGGCGGCCACGGCGGGCGAGGCCGGGGTCGAGGACGGCCGGCTCGTCCGGGTCACCGGCCCGGCCGGCTCGGTCCAACTGCCGCTGAGCGTCACCGCGATGCCCGACCGGGTGGTCTGGCTGCCGCTGGCCTCCGTCGGCGGCGGCGTCCAGCGCGATCTGGGCGCCCGCCCCGGCGATGTCGTGACGATCACTGCCCCCGCGACGGAGGTGACCCAGTGAGGTATCTCGCCGCAGAGGACCTGTCGATGTTCGGCCGCGACCCGTGGTGGCTGATCCTGATCAAGGCCGTCTTCTGCTTCGCGTTCCTGATGGTGACGGTGCTCATCTCCATCGTGATGGAGCGCAAGGTGGTCGGCTGGATGCAGCTGCGCATCGGGCCCAACCGCCACGGCCCCTGGGGCATGCTGCAGTCCCTCGCGGACGGCGTGAAGCTGATGCTCAAGGAGGACGTGGTCGTCAAGGGCGCGGACAAGGTGGTCTACGTCCTGGCGCCGGTCGTCGCGGCCATCCCCGCCTTCATGGCGGTCGCGGTGATGCCGTTCGGCCCGGAGGTCTCGGTCTTCGGGCACCGCACCGCGATGCAGCTGACCGATCTGCCGATCGCCGTCCTCTACATCCTCGCCACCGCCTCGGTCGGCATCTACGGCATCGTGCTGGCGGGCTGGTCCTCCGGATCGACGTATCCGCTCCTGGGGGGCCTGCGCTCCTGCGCCCAGATGATCAGCTACGAGATCGCGATGGGGCTCTCCTTCGCGGCCGTCTTCCTCTACTCCGGGTCGATGTCGACCTCGCAGATCGTCGAATCGCAGCAGGACCGCTGGTACGCGGTGCTGCTGCCGGTCTCGTTCCTCATCTACATCGTCTCGATGATCGGTGAGACCAACCGGGCGCCGTTCGACATGCCGGAGTCCGAGGGCGACCTGGTCGGCGGCTTCAACACCGAGTACTCCTCGATCAAGTTCGCGATGTTCATGCTCGCCGAGTACATCAACATGGTCACCGTCTCGATGGTCGCCGTCACCCTCTTCCTCGGCGGCTGGCGGGCGCCCTGGCCGATCAGCACCTTCTGGGAAGGCGCCAACCACGGCTGGTGGCCGCTGCTGTGGTTCGTCGCCAAGGTCGTGACATCGCTGTTCGTCTTCATCTGGGTGCGCGGCACGCTTCCGCGCGTGCGCTACGACCAGTTCATGAAGCTGGGCTGGAAGGTGCTCATCCCGATCTCGATGGTCTGGCTGATGCTGGTCGCCACCGTCCGGGCGCTGCGCAACGAGAACTACGACTACCAGGACATCGTGCTCTACGTGGGCGGCGCGGTGATCGCGCTGCTGCTGCTGTCCTTCGTGGTCGACTTTTTCCGCGACCGCTCGGCGCAGGCCGAGACCGGAGCGGAACAGGGACCGGAGCCCGCCTTCGACCCGATGGCGGGAGGTTTCCCGGTGCCACCGCTGCCCGGCCAGACCTTGCCGCCCGTCCCCCGCCGACGTCCGCGCACCGAGCGTGAGTTGATTGTCAGTGGTGGCCCCGACACTGTCAGTGACGGAAAGGAGGCCGACGGTGTCTGACTTCCAGAATCCGGTGGCCGGCTTCGGCGTGACCTTCAAGGCCATGTTCAAGAAGCGGCTCACCGAACAGTACCCAGAGGTGAAGAAGCCCACCGCGCCCCGCTTCCACGGACGCCACCAGCTCAACCGGCACCCGGACGGGCTGGAGAAGTGCGTCGGCTGCGAGCTGTGCGCCTGGGCCTGCCCCGCCGACGCGATCTATGTGGAGGGCGCGGACAACACCGACGAGGAGCGCTACTCCCCGGGCGAGCGCTACGGCCGCGTCTACCAGATCAACTATCTGCGCTGCATCCTGTGCGGCCTGTGCGTCGAGGCGTGCCCCACCCGGGCGCTCACCATGACCAATGAGTACGAGCTCGCCGACCGCACCCGCGAATCGCTCATCTACACCAAGGAGGAGCTGCTCGCGGGCCTCGAGGACGGGATGGTCGACACCCCGCACGCCATCTACCCCGGCACCGACGAGCAGGACTACTACCGGGGTCTGGTGACCGAGGCCGCGCCCGGCACCACCGTGCAGGCCGCGGTCAGCAAGGGCGAGACCCTGTCCGACCAGGCCGCGGGGAACGAGGAGTCGCAGGACCGGCAGCAGGGGGTGCAGGCATGAGCGGCGGCGCTCTGGCCGCGGCGGCCTCCACCACCTCCACCGGTGAGGCCCTCCAGTTCTGGGTGCTCGGCACCGTCGCCGTGATCGGCGCGCTGTGCACGATCCTGATGCGCAAGGCCGTGCACAGCGCCCTGTGCCTCGCGGGCACCATGATCATCCTGGCGGTCTTCTACCTCGCCAACGGCGCGTACTTCCTGGGCGTCGTCCAGATCGTCGTCTACACCGGCGCGATCATGATGCTCTTCCTCTTCGTGGTGATGCTGGTCGGTGTCACCGCCGCCGACTCCCTCAAGGAGACCCTGAAGGGGCAGCGCTGGCTCGCCGCCCTCTGCGGGCTCGGCTTCGGCATCCTGCTGTGCGCCGGGATCGGGAACGCCTCGCTGAAGACGTGGAACGGCCTGGGCCAGGCCAACTCCGGCGGCAATGTGGAGGGCCTGGCGGCCCTGGTCTTCACCAAGTACGTCTTCGCCTTCGAGATCACCGGCGCGCTGCTGATCACCGCGGCGGTCGGCGCGATGGTGCTGACCCACCGCGAGCGCACCGAGCGGGCCCGCACCCAGCGCGAGCAGTCCGAGGCGCGGGTGCGCACCGGCCGGAACGTGCCGCCGCTGCCGGCGCCCGGTGTGTACGCGCGGCACAACGCGGTGGACATCCCCGGTCTGCTGCCCGACGGCACCCCGTCCGACCTCACCGTCAACGCCACGCTGCGCGGCCGCGGTCAGATCCGGGACGTCTCCCGCGAGGCACTGGCCGAGCTGGCGGCGCTGGAGCAGCGCTCGCAGCGCTGGCTGGGCCGGAAGGGCAACGGGACCGGCAAGCCGTCCGGGGGCGCCGGGGAGCCGGGCACGTCCGAGAACGGCGAAAACGGCGAGAACGGCGAGAACGCGGGCAGTGCGCCGAATCCGAGGGGAGTCGCCAAGTGAATCCGGTCAACTACCTCTACCTGGCCGCCCTGTTGTTCACCATTGGTGCGGCCGGCGTCGTCATCAGGCGGAACGCGATCGTCCTCTTCATGTGCGTCGAGCTGATGCTGAACGCGTGCAACCTGGCGTTCGTCACCTTCTCCCGGCTGCACGGCAATCTCGACGGCCAGATCATCGCCTTCTTCACGATGGTCGTGGCCGCGGCGGAGGTCGTGGTCGGTCTCGCGATCATCGTGACCATCTTCCGCTCCCGCCACTCGGCCTCGGTCGACGACGCCAGCCTGATGAAGCTCTAGAAGGGGTCGCGTTCACGTGGAGAACCTCATCGGATTGCTTGTCGCGGTCCCGCTGCTCGGCGCGGCCCTGCTGCTGTGCGGAGGGCGGCGGCTGGACGGCAAGGGCCACTACATCGGCACGGTGCTCGCCGCCGCCTCCTTCGTCATCGGCGCCGTGCTCTTCGCCGACATGCTCGGCCGCGGCGAGCACGACCGGGCCTTGCACAGCAAGGTCTTCAGCTGGATCCCGGTGGGCGGCTTCCGCGCGGACGTCGCCTTCCAGCTCGACCAGCTGTCCATGACCTTCGTCCTGCTGATCACCGGTGTGGGCACGCTGATCCACATCTACTCGATCGGCTATATGGAGCACGACGAGCGCCGCCGCCGCTTCTTCGGCTATCTCAACCTCTTCCTCGCGGCGATGCTGCTGCTCGTCCTCGCCGACAACTACCTGCTGCTGTACGTCGGCTGGGAGGGCGTCGGCCTCGCCTCGTACCTGCTCATCGGCTTCTGGCAGCACAAGCCCAGCGCGGCCACGGCGGCGAAGAAGGCGTTCATCGTCAACCGCGTCGGCGATGTGGGCCTGTCGATCGCCATCATGCTGATGTTCACGACGTTCGGGACCTTCACCTTCGCCCCGGTGCTGACGAACGCGGACCACGCGAGCGAGGGCAAGCTCACCGCGATCGGGCTGATGCTGCTCCTCGCCGCCTGCGGCAAGTCGGCCCAGGTGCCGCTGCAGTCCTGGCTCGGGGACGCGATGGAGGGCCCGACCCCGGTCTCGGCCCTGATCCACGCGGCGACCATGGTGACCGCGGGCGTGTATCTGATCACCCGCTCCGGCGCGATCTTCAACGCCGCGCCGGACGCCCAGGCCGCGGTGGTCACGGTCGGCGCGGTCACGCTCCTGTTCGGTGCGATCGTCGGTTGCGCCAAGGACGACATCAAGAAGGCCCTGGCCGGGTCCACCATGTCGCAGATCGGGTACATGATCCTGGCCGCCGGGCTCGGCCCGATCGGCTATGTCTTCGCGATCATGCACCTGGTGACCCACGGCTTCTTCAAGGCGGGGCTCTTCCTCGGGGCCGGTTCGGTCATGCACGCCATGAACGACGAGGTCGACATGCGCAAGTACGGCGGCCTGCGGAAGTACATGCCGGTCACCTTCGTCACCTTCGGGCTCGGCTATCTCGCGATCATCGGCTTCCCCGGGCTGTCCGGCTTCTGGTCCAAGGACAAGATCATCGAGGCGGCGTTCGCCAAGGGCGGCACCGAGGGCTGGATCCTCGGCGGCGCGGCCCTGCTGGGCGCGGCCATCACCGCGTACTACATGACGCGGGTGATGCTGCTGACCTTCTTCGGCGAGAAGCGCTGGGGCACCACGCCCTCGCCCGAGGAGCCCAGCGCCGAGCCCGCCGCCGAGTCGGCCGGGGCGCACGCCGAACCGCATCCGCACGAGTCGCCCTCGTCCATGACCATCCCCATGATCGTCCTGGCCGTGGGATCGGTCTTCGCGGGCGGGCTGTTCAGCGTCAACGACGCATTCCTGAAGTGGCTGGAGCCGGTCACCGGCCACAGCCACGGCGACTCCCCGCTCAGCGCCGCGGCGGTCACCGCCGGGACGATGGTGGTGCTGGCGATCGGTGTCGCCCTCGCCTGGGCGCAGTACGGACGCCGGCCGGTGCCGCGCACCGCCCCCCGCGGATCGCTGCTCACCCGGGCCGCCCGGCGCGATCTGCTGCAGGACGACTTCAACCATGTCGCGCTCGTCAAACCCGGCCAGTATCTGACCCGCGGTCTGGTCTATGTCGACCACAAGCTGGTCGACGGGGTGGTCAACGGCACCGCGGCCTCCGTCGGCGGGCTCTCCGGCCGGCTGCGAAAGCTGCAGAACGGCTATGCCCGTACGTACGCGGTCTCGATGTTCGGCGGTACGGCGGTGCTCATCGCCGCGACCCTGCTGATGAGGGCGGTCTGAGTCATGTCATTTCCCCTGCTGACGGCCACGGCCGTGGTGCCCGCGCTCGGCGCGGTGGTCACCGCCGCCGTGCCCGCCGCCCAGCGCGCCGCCGCCAAGTGGGTGGCGCTGGGCTTCTCCCTGGTCACCCTCGCCCTCGCGGCGATCGTGCTGGTCCGCTTCGACCCCGGCGGCGCCCGCTTCCAGCTCACCGAATCCCACGCCTGGATCAAGGACTTCGGCGTCCGCTACGAACTGGGCGTGGACGGGATCGCGGTCGCGCTGATCGCGCTCACCGCCGTGCTCATCCCCTTCATCATCCTGGCGGGCTGGCATGACGCCGATCCGCTGGAAAACGCCCGCCCCAACCGCCGCTGGCGGCCCACCCAGGGCTTCTTCGCGCTGATCCTGATGGTCGAGGCGATGGTGGTGATCTCCTTCGAGGCCACCGACGTCTTCCTCTTCTACATCTTCTTCGAGGCCATGCTGATCCCGATGTACTTCCTCATCGGGGGCTTCGGGGACCGGGCCGGGGGCCGCTCCGAGGAGGAGACGGCCACGCAGCGCTCGTACGCCGCGGTGAAGTTCCTGCTCTACAACCTGGCGGGCGGGCTGATCATGCTCGCCGCGGTCGTCGGTCTGTACGCGGTCACCGCCGATCAGCTCGGCACCGGCACCTTCTCGCTCCAGGAGATCGTCCAGGCGCGGGCGGGCGGCCACCTGGACATGGCGTCCAGCACCGAGCGGCTGCTCTTCCTCGGCTTCTTCTTCGCCTTCGCGGTGAAGGCGCCGCTGTGGCCGCTGCACACCTGGCTGCCCAACGCGATGGGGGAGTCCACCGCCCCGGTCGCCGTGCTGATCACCGCGGTGGTCGACAAGGTCGGCACCTTCGCGATGCTCCGCTTCTGCCTCCAGCTCTTCCCGGAGGCCAGCAAGTGGGCCACCCCGGCGATCTTGATCCTGGCGCTCATCAGCATCATCTACGGGGCGCTGCTGGCGATCGGCCAGCGGGACATCAAGCGGCTGATCGCCTACGCCTCGATCTCCCACTTCGGCTTCATCATCCTGGGCATCTTCGCGATGACCACCCAGGGCCAGGGCGGCGCCACCCTCTACATGGTCAACCACGGTGTCTCCACGGCCGCGCTGATGCTGGTGGCCGGGTTCCTGATCACCCGGCGCGGTTCGCGGCTCATCGCCGACTACGGCGGGGTGCAGAAGGTGGCCCCGGTGCTCGCCGGCACCTTCCTGATCGGCGGCCTCGCCACCCTCTCGCTGCCCGGCCTCGCGCCGTTCATCAGCGAGTTCCTGGTCCTGGTCGGCACGTTCAGCCGCTACCCGGTGTTCGGCGTGATCGCGACCGTCGGAATAGTGCTGGCGGCGCTCTACGTCCTGATCCTCTACCAGCGCACCATGACCGGTCCGGTGAAGGCCGAGGTGCGGTCCATGCCCGATCTGCGGGTGCGTGAGCTGGTCGTCGTGGCCCCGCTCATCGCGCTGCTGATCTTCCTCGGGGTCTATCCGAAGCCGCTGGCCGACATCGTCAACCCGGCGGTCGACCACACGCTGTCCGTGGTGGACAAGAAGGATCCCAAGCCCGATCACCCCGTCACCGACGCGGGCTGGTTCAGCTACAGCCCGAAGTCCGACGGTGCTTCCCACGACGGTGCTTCCGGAGGTGCCAAGTGACCCACGCGGCCACTGTCCACAGCCTGTGGACAACAGCGGCGGCGGCGCCCGACAAGATCCCGTCGCCCGATATCGAGTACGGCCAGCTGTTGCCCACGCTGATCGTGCTCGGCGCCGCGATCGTCGGCGTCCTGATCGAGGCGCTCCTCCCGCGCCGCCAGCGGTACGTGGCGCAGCTGTTCGTCTCCGTGGTCGCCCTGGCCGCGGCCTTCGCCGCCGTGATCGGCCTCGCCGCCAGTGACTACGGCACCAGCAAGGCCCATGTCGCGGCCATGGGAGCGATCGCGGTCGACGGACCGGCGCTCTTCCTCCAGGGGACCATTCTCCTGGTCGCGCTGGTGGCGGTGTTCACCTTCGCCGAGCGGCGGCTGGATCCGGTGGTGCACGGCAACCGCGTCGACTCCTTCGCGGCGCAGGCCGCCGCCGTGCCCGGCGGCGAGGCCGAAAAGGCCGCCGTCAAGGCGGGGTTCACCACCACCGAGGTCTTTCCGCTGGTCCTCTTCGCGGTCGGCGGCATGCTGGTCTTCCCGTCCGCCAACGATCTGCTGACGCTCTTCGTGGCGCTGGAGGTCTTCTCCCTGCCGCTGTACATCCTGTGCGCGCTGGCCCGGCGCCACCGCGCGATGTCGCAGGAGGCCGCGGTCAAGTACTTCCTGCTGGGCGCCTTCTCCTCGGCGTTCCTGCTCTTCGGCATCGCCCTGCTGTACGGCTACGCGGGCACGGTCGCCTACTCCGGGATCGCGGACGTCGTCGACGGCCAGGTCAGGAACGTCACCCCGGCGCTCGCCGGGACCATGGGCAATGACGCGCTGCTGCTGATCGGCGGGGCAATGGTGCTGATGGGGCTGCTGTTCAAGATCGGCGCCGTGCCGTTCCACATGTGGACCCCCGACGTCTACCAGGGCGCCCCGACCCCGGTGACCGGCTTCATGGCGGCGGCCACCAAGGTCGCGGCCTTCGGCGCGCTGCTGCGGCTGCTGTACGTCGTACTGCCCGGGCTGCGCTGGGACTGGCGGCCGGTGATGTGGGGCGTCGCCATCGTCACGATGCTGGGCGGCGCCATCGTGGCCGTCACCCAGACCGATGTGAAGCGGCTGCTGGCGTACTCCTCGATCGCCCACGCCGGGTTCATCCTGGCCGGTGTCATCGCCACCACGCCCGACGGCATCTCCTCCGTCCTCTTCTACCTCGCCGCGTACTCCTTCGTGACCCTCGGCGCCTTCGCGGTGGTCACCCTGGTGCGGGACGCGGGCGGCGAGGCCACCCACCTGTCCAAGTGGGCCGGTCTCGGTCGCCGTTCGCCCCTGGTGGCCGCCGTCTTCGCGGTCTTCCTGCTGGCCTTCGCCGGTATCCCGCTGACCAGCGGCTTCGCCGGGAAGTTCGCGGTCTTCAAGGCGGCGGCCGACGGTGGGGCGGGTGCGCTGGTGGTGATCGGTGTGATCTCCTCGGCGGTCGCCGCGTTCTTCTACATCCGAGTGATCGTGCTGATGTTCTTCAGCGAGCCGCGCACGGACGGCCCGTCCGTGGCCGTGCCGAGCCCGCTGACCTCGTCGGCCATCGCGATCGGCGTGGCGGTCACGCTGGTCCTGGGCGTCGCCCCGCAGTACTTCCTGGACCTCGCGAGCCAGGCGGGCGTCTTCGTCCGCTAGCCATTCCCCCACCCCGCCCCTTCTCCTACCAGGGGGCTCCGCCCCCTGACCCCCGGCCGGGCCCGGACACCGAAACGGTGCCCGCGCCCGGCCGAGGTTGTCCCCGCCCCACCCCTTCCCACTGCACCCGACACGCGGCTCCGCCGCGCGGCAGGGGCTGTGCCCCTTGGCCTCGGCCTGGCGGGGGCGATGTGACGGTGTTTGGGCCGGGCGGAGGCGTCTCCCGCGCCGCTCCTTCCTGCTGCACCCGACACGCGGCTCCGCCGCGCGGCAGGGGGCTGCGCTCCTGGGCCCCGGCCCGGCGGGGATAGCGCGAGGGCGTCCGGGGGCCGGGGCGGAGCCGCGTTGCGGACACCGGCTCTTCCCGAACCCTCGGGCGGAACCCGCGGCCGGTCCTCCGGCCGCTCCAGGGTCCGGCCGTCCAGCCGCAGCGTCCCTTCGGCGAGCGGGGTGAGCCCGACCAGGGCGCGCAATTCCAGCCCCTCCAGGGGGCACCTCCCAGCGGTAGCTGGGGGAGATTGAGGAGCGGGGTCCGGGGCGGAGCCCCGGCGGGGGCAGGGGGCGGAGCCCCCTGAATCGGGAAGGGGCGGGGTGGGGGCCAAGCCCGCCGCAGGCGCCGACCCTAGGCCGTCGCCTTGGCCGCGTAGGCACGGACATCCGCATCCGGGTCGGAGCGCACCGAGGACAGGGCCTCTCGAGCGGCCGGTTCCCGCTCCGCCAAGGGCAACAGCGCCAACACCGCCGCCTTACGGACATCCGCATGCGGATCGCCCAGCGCACGAACCAGCGCCGGCACGCCAAGCCCCGGCGCGGCAGCGGACAGCGCCGTCGCCGCCCCCTTGCGCACCTGCCAGGCGGCATCCCCCAGCGCCGCCACCGCCTCGGCGTCCAGCGGCGCCGGGCACCCCGCCGAGGCCAGGGCCTCCAGGGCGGCGGCCCGGACCAGGACGTCCGGGTCCCGCAGCAGCGGCGCGAGCAGCCGCCGGGCGTCCGCCGCCCGGCCACCGGGCGCCAGAGTCCCCAGCGCCCCCGCCGTCGCCACCCTCACCTCACGCGACGCGTCCACCGCTCCCGGCTCCAGCGCGGTGAGCGCGTCCACCGACACCAGCCCCCGTACGGCCTGGATACGGACCCCGATCGCCGCGTCCGCCAGCGCCCGCGCGAACAGTTCCGCGTCACCGAGACCCAGCGCGCGCAGGACATCCAGCGCCGCGGCCCGCACCACCGGATCGGCCACGGCCAGCCCGTGGACCAGGGGTTCCCGCAGAGCGGGCTCCGGGGGCAGCACCTCGACCAGCTCGCGCAGCGAGGCCGCGGCATCGGCGCGTACGCCGGCGTCGGCGTCGGCCAGGGCCGCGGCGAGGGCCGGGCCGGTGCCCGGCGGCGCGGTCTCGGTCAGCGCGGCGACGGCGGCCCGGCGCACCGCGGGGTCGGGGTCGGCCAGAGAGGGCCGGAGCGCCGCGAGTTCGGGCTGCTCCTCGGCGAGGGCGAGCAGTTCGAGGATGCGCGGGGAGGCGGCGGTAAGGGCCGTACGGGCGGCCGAGACGCCCGTGACCTCCTTACGGCCGTCATCTTCCCTACGGCCTTCATCCGCGTCACGCCCCTCGTCGTCCCTACGCCCGTCATCCGCCTTACGCCCCTCCTCCTCCCTACGCCCCTCATCCGCCCGCCGCGCTCCCGCCCGCCCCGCCCCCGCCCGCGGCGCGCTCTCGCGCGGCCCCGCCGTGGCCACCTGCTCCGGCCACACCTCGCCCAGCGGGCGGGACGCCCCGCCCACAGGCGCGTACTCCGCCACCGGGACGAGATACGGCGCGACGGGACGCGCGGTGAACTCCATCGCCCCCGACGCCGACTTGCGCAAGTCCAGATGGTGCAGCCAGCCCTCGTCATCGCGCAGCGGATGGTCCGTGCGCTCGTGGTAGAGCCCCCACCGGCTCTCCGTCCT
Source organism: Streptomyces sp. 5-10 (assembly GCF_014712245.1). Lineage (NCBI taxonomy): Bacteria > Bacillati > Actinomycetota > Actinomycetes > Kitasatosporales > Streptomycetaceae > Streptomyces > Streptomyces sp. 5-10. The sequence continues at coordinate 27,575 of NZ_JACVYG010000031.1, read as the reverse complement.
GGCCAGCGAGGAACGCGCGGCCATCTCCGCGCAGTCGCGGATGAAGCTCACCTCGGCGCAGCGCATCAGCTCATGGGGCGTGTGGGCGCCCATCCCGGCGATGTCCCCGCGCATCCGCTCGAACGCCTCGATGGCGAGCGACAGCCGGGCGCCGCTCTTGGGCGGCGCCACATAGTCGTTGACCAGGCGCCGGAGCTTGTACTCGACCTGCGGTTGCGGCGGCCCCCCGGGGTTCCGCAGCGGGGCGTAGATCAGCTCATGCGCCTCGGCGAGCTGATCCGGGGGCAGTTCGCCCCGGTACGCCGTCTGGCGGGAGGCGTCCTCGCCCGCCAGGTCGCCGAAGACAAAGGCGCCGATCATGTAGTTGTGCGGTACGCAGGCGAGGTCACCGGCCGCGTACAGCCCGGGGACCGTGGTCCGGGCGTGGGCGTCGACCCGCACCCCCGAGGCCGAGTGGCCGCCGCACAGCCCGATCTCGGAGATGTGCATCTCCACGTCATGGGTGCGGTAGTCATGGCCGCGCCCCGCGTGGAAGGTGGCGCGCGTGGGGCGTTCGGTGGAGTGCAGGATGGACTCCAGCGCGGCCACCGACTCCTCCGGCAGATGGCTGAGCTTGAGGTAGACCGGGCCGCGTTCGCTCGCCACCTCCGCCGCGAACTCCGCCATCATCTGCCCCGACCAGTAGTCGGAGTCGACGAACCGCTCACCGTGCCGGTTGACCTGGTAGCCGCCGAAGGGATTGGCGACATAGGCGCAGGCCGGGCCGTTGTAGTCCTTGATCAGCGGATTGATCTGGAAGCATTCGATCCCGGTCAGCTCGGCGCCCGCGTGATACGCCATGGCGTAACCGTCGCCCGCGTTGGTGGGGTTCTCGTACGTCCCGTAGAGATAGCCGCTCGCGGGCAGGCCGAGCCGCCCGCAGGCGCCGGTGGCCAGGATCACCGCCCCGGCGCGCACGGTGACGAACTGGCCGGTGCGGGTGTGGAATCCGGCGGCGCCGACGGCCCGCCCGCCCGCGGTGAGCACCCGGACCGGCATCACCCGGTTCTCGATGCGGATCCGCTCGCGCATCTCGCGCCGCCGCAACTGCCGGTACAGGACCTTCTTGACGTCCTTGCCCTCGGGCATCGGCAGTACGTACGAGCCGGAGCGGTGCACCTGGCGGACCGCGTACTGGCCGTGCTCGTCCTTCTCGAACTTCACGCCGTACCGCTCCAGCCGCTTGACCATGGCGAAGCCGCGGGTGGCGGTCTGGCGCACGGTGGACTGGTCGACGATGCCGTCGTTGGCGCGGGTGATCTCGGCCACGTAGTCATCGGGTTCGGCCCGGCCGGGGATGACGGCGTTGTTGACGCCGTCCATGCCCATGGCGAGCGCGCCCGAGTGGCGGACGTGCGCCTTTTCGAGGAGGAGGACGGAGGAGCCGTGCTCGGCGGCGGTGAGCGCCGCCATGGTGCCGGCCGTGCCGCCGCCGATGACGAGGACATCGCAGGTCAGCTGCTCGGCCGTGGCGAGGGCGGGGATCTCCATGGGATGGGGCCTTTCACATGCCGAGGGATTCGAGGACCTGACGGCGCAGCGCGACGGTCGCGGCGGCGTCATGGGCGGCGCGCTCGCGCGGATGCGGGATGTCCAGCACCCGGCCGCCGCCCTCCGCGCCGCCCAGCAGCGCCACCTGGTCGCCCAGGAACAGCGCCTCGTCCACGTCGTGGGTGACGAAGACGACGGTGGCGCGGGTGCCCTGGAGCACCTCGACCAGCAGCCGCTGCATCCCGGCCCGGGTCTGTGCGTCGAGCGCGCCGAACGGCTCGTCCATCAGGACGGCGCGCGGCTCGCCGACGAGCGCCCGGGCGAGCTGGGCGCGCTGCCGCTGGCCGCCCGAGACCCGGTGCGGCAGCCGCAGGCTGTGCTCGGCGAGCCCGACGCGCTCCAGCCACGCCTCGGCCCGGCCGCGGCGCTCGGCGCGCGGTACGCCCCGTATGGCGAGCGGGAGTTCGACGTTGGCGCGGAGGGTGCGCCAGGGCAGCAGCGCGTCCTCCTGGAAGATCAGCGCCCGGTCGGCGTGCGGCCGGGTGATCGGGGTGCCGTCCTGGGTGACCCGCCCGCCGAGGGCCGGGAGCAGTCCGGCGAGCGTGCGCAGCAGGGTGGATTTGCCGCATCCGGACGGGCCGACGACCGTAAGGATGTCACCGGGCGCGACCTCCAGGTCGAGACCGTGGAGGACGGGTGCGCCGGGGCGGCCGAGGGCGGCGTCCTCCAGGCGCAGCCGCACGCCCGGCGGGGCGGCTTCGGTGGCCGGGGTGGCGGGGGTGGCCGGAGTGGTGGTGATGTCGGATGTGCTCACGGGGTGGCTGCCTCCTTGCGCGCGGGCGCCGGCCGGCCCGTGGTCTCCGTACGGGGCAGCCATCGGGTCAGCCGCCGCCCGGCCAGCTCGACCGCCGTGGAGGTGAGCCAGCCGAGCACGCCGATCGTGGTCATGCCGACGAAGACGCCCGGGTAGTCGACGATCGTGTAGTCCTGCCAGGTGCGGTAGCCGACCCCGTAGGCGCCGGAGATCATCTCGGCGGAGATCACACAGATCCATGAGACGCCGATGCCGACGGAGAGCCCGCCGAGGATCCCGGGCAGCGCCCCGGGCAGGACGACGGACACCAGGACGCGTCCGCGCCCGCCGCCCATGGTCAGCACCGCCTCCTCCCAGACGGGGGCCAGCGCGCGGACCGCGTGCCGGGTGCTGACCATGACCGGGAAGAAGGCGGCGGTGAAGGTGATGAAGACGATCCCCTGCTCATTGCTGGGGAACATCAGGATCGCCACCGGCACCAGCGCGATGGCCGGGATCGGGCGGCACACCTCGAGGACGGGGCCGAGCAGATCGGATACGAGGGGGGAGCGGGCGACGGCGGTGCCGACCGCCACGCCCAAGGCGGCGGCGAGCGCGAATCCGGTGAGGATGCGGCTGAGGGAGTCGGTCAGGTCCTGCCAGTAGGCGCCGGTGCCGAGGCGGTCGGCGAACTCCCGGACCACATCGGTGACGGAGGGGAACTGCGCGAAACGCAGCCATAGGTTGACGTCGAGGGCGGTGAGCAGCTGCCACAGGCCGAGCGCGGCCGGCAGCGAACCGGCGCGCAGGGTGTACCGGACCCAGGGGCGGCGCCGTAGCGGCCGGGGCGCGGCACCCGCGGCCCGGGGGGCCTCCGGGGCCGGCCGGGGCCGTACGGACGAGGTGGGCGCGCTCATCGGGCCGCCGCCAGGGCCGCGGGGTAGCTGAGGGTACGGGCGCCGGGGTGACCGGCGATCCAGCCGCGGGCGTTGTCCGGGGTGACGAAGGCCCGCAGGTCGTGGCCGTCGCGGACCCAGACCGCCCGGTCCGCGAACCACCGGGTGCCGGTGGCCGCGTCGGGCACATAGGCGGCCCGGACGCGGTCGCGGTGGCTTCCGGCGAAGCGCAGCAGCTCGGTGGGGGTGGCGAAGGCGCGGAGCCGGTCCTCGCCCTTGAGCCAGAGCTGGTTCGGGGAGGCGGGCGGCGTGGCGCGCAGCGCCTTGGCGTACGCATCCGTGCTTCCGTACGCCCGTTTGAGATAGCGGTCGTCGACGAAGGACGACACGTCGACCGGGCCGACCAGTTTGGCGTCACGGAGCACCGGGACGTCCTTCTTGAGCGCGGCGATCAGCCGCGGCTTGAGGGTGGGGTCGAAGGTCGCGATGCCCCCGGTGCCGTTGTAGAGGTAGAGCACTTCGGGCGGCAGCCCGGTCGCGGTGGCGACCTTACGGGCGGCGTCGAGCGGATGGGCGCGCAGATAGCGGGTGGCGTCGATCTGGGCGGCGAGGAACGCCTGGACGACGGCCGGGCGCTCGTCGGCGAACGCCTTGCGCGTGGTGACCCCGTGGAAGGTGGGGAGGTTCAGCCGGGCGCCGTCGTACAGCGCCTTGGCCTTGCCCTGGAAGGCGAGCAGCCCCGGCCAGGCCACGAACTGCGAGAGGGCGTCCGCGCTGCCCGCCTCCAGGGCCGAGGCGCCCACGGCGGGCTGCTGGTTGAGCTTATGGATGCCGCCCTCGGGGTCGATGCCCGCCTGCCGCAGGGCGCGCACGAGCGTGCCGTCCGCGGCGGAGCCGACGCTGGTGGAGACGTTCTTGCCGCGCAGCCCGGACAGGGCGCGCAGCGTGGAACCGGGTGCGGTGAGGACCGTATTGAGGCCGCCGCGCAGGTTGTAGCCGGTGACGGAGACGAGGCGGGTCGGCGCGTTCAGCTGGGTGCCGCGCCCGGAGTTGATCAGGAGCGGGAAGTCGCCCATCGATCCGATGTCGACCTTACCGGCGACCATCTGGGCGGTGATGGGCGCTCCGGTGGCGTAGTCCTCCCACTTCACCTTGTACGTATGGCCGTCGCGGCGGCCGAGGGCGCGCAGCTCGCGTTCGAAGGCGCCGAGCGAGCGCAGCAGGGTGCCCGCGGTCACGGTGTTGATGGTCTTGGACTGGTAGCCGACGGTGACGGTCACGGTCTTGCCGTCCGCGTCCGCGTTGCCGCCGCAGCCGGTGAGGGACAGCAGCAGGGCGCCGGCGGCGAGGGCCGACGGGAGGGTCGTGCGCTGCATCGAGGGGCCTTTCACCTCAGGAGATAGGGCATGTTGACCGTGACCGCGCCGGTGGGACAGCGGGCGGCGCACGGGCCGCAGTACCAGCACTCGTCGACGTGCATGTACGCCTTGCCGCTGTCGGGGTGGATCGCGAGGGAGTCGAGGGGGCACATGTCCACGCACAGGGTGCAGCCGTCGATGCACTTGGACTCGTCGATCGTCACCGGCACATCGGCACGCTGGGGCGCCAGAGGCATGGCTGTCTCCAGGGAAGGGCGTGAAGGGGCGGAAGGTGTGGGGGCGAGTCTCAGGCGGTGCGGCGCAACTGGCCGCTCATGGTGATCCGGTCGCCGCGGAACCGGATGAACTCCAGGTCCACCGGGCGTCCGTCGCACAGATGGGTGAGCCGCTCCAGCATCAGGACCGCCGCACCGCGCGGGGCCTGCAGAACGGCGGCCGAGTGGGCGTCGGCGTTGACGGCCTCGAGGGTGATCTCGGCGGTGCCCAGGGGCTGTCCGGTGATCTTCTCGATCAGCCGGAAGACATCGGTGTTCTCCAGATCGGCGCCGATGAGGTCGGCGCCGATGTCCATCGGGAGGTAGGTGAGGTCGAGGGAGAGCGGGAGTCCGCCGAGCCGGCGCAGCCGCTCGATGTAGAGGACATCGGAACGGGCGGGGACGCCCAGCCGGTCCGCGACGCAGGCGGGCGCGGGGACGGGGCCGACGGTGCGCACCTCATTGGTGACCCGGCCGTGCTCGTGAAGGGTTTCGGCCAGGCCCATCAGCCGGTCCAGGCCGTGCGGGTACTTCTCCGCGACGACCACCGTGCCCACCCCGGGCTGCCGCTCCACCAGGCGCTCGGAGCGCAGCAGGTCGAGCGCCTGGCGCACGGTGTTGCGGGAGGCGCCGTAGTCCTGGCCGAGCGCGTCCTCCAGGGGGAGCACCCCTCCGGGGAAGCCGCCGGTGAGGACCTGGTGGCGGAGGAGATCGGCGAGTTGCCGTGCCCGGTCGGCACGGAGCCGCCGGCGGCGCGCGGCGGCGACCGGCGGGGCGTGCTCGCGGGGGCGTTCGGCTGGCATCGGCCGGCTCCGTGGGTGTGCTGGTCGGCGGGGTCGTATCGGGACCATACCGACGGGGCCGGGACGATGGTGTTGCCGAAGTATTGCGCCACCTGACGGTGGCTTTCCCACCCCTTCTGCCTGCGGGTTCGTCTCCGCGGCGGCAAGATCTGCCACTGTGCGCGGCGGGCCCCCGGCGCGCCAGGGGCCCGGGGCGCCGGAGGGGGTCCGGCGCCGTGGTTCAGCCGGTCGGTAGATCGGTCGGGAGGCCGGAGGGCAGCGACGTCGGAAGGCCCGAGGGGAGGTCGCTGGGCGAGGTCGTCTTGATGAAGGTGTCGTTCTTGGCGAGCGCGTCCCAGTCGACCGTGAGGGTCTTGCCGTCCGCGCTCGCGGTGACCTTGCCCGCGCTGCGGTCGGTGTTGCCGTCGGCGCACTTGAGCATGAGCATCTTTCCGCCCATGTCGGCGTACTCGCCGTTGCAGATGTGCTTGTCGGCCATCAGTACGGCCTTCTTGCCGCTGATGGACAGGATGACGGCCCCGTCACCGGCCTTCGCCACATAGGTGCCGGAGACCTTCGTGTCCGCGCCCCCCTCCGCCGGGGCGCTCGACGCGGAGGAGGGGTCCTTGGAGGTGTCCTTCTTGTCGTCGCCACCGTCACTGCCGCATGCGGTCAGCAGCAGGGCTGCCGCCGCCACCGTGCCGGCGATGCTCACTGCCTTCTTCACGTGCTTCTCCTCGGTCGTCCGGGATCGTCAGGGCAGGAGCACGACAAATTAGCAGCCGCGTCAGGGCGTGGCCGGGACGACCTGGCCGGTCACCTCGCCCAGGCCGATACGGGTCCCCTGCGGGCCCGGCGCCCAGGCCGTGACGGTCACCTCGTCCCCGTCCTCCAGGTAGGCGCGGGTGCCGTCGGGGAGCCGCAGGGGGTCGCGGCCGCCCCAGGTGAGTTCGAGGAGACAGCCGAGCTCGTCCGGGCGCGGACCGCTGACCGTGCCGGAGGCGAAGAGGTCGCCGGTGCGCAGCGAGGCGCCGTTCACCGTCAGGTGGGCGAGTTGCTGGGCCGCGGTCCAGTACATGGCGGAGAAGGGCGGGCGGGAGATCGTGTGGCCGTTGAGGGCGACCTCCAGACGCAGATCGAGCCCGCCGGGCTCGGCGGCGCTGTCGTCCAGGTAGGGGAGGGGCGGGACGTCGCGGGCGGGAGGGCTGGTACGGGCCGCGGTGAGGGCGTCCAGCGGGGTGACCCACGCGGCGAGGGAGGTGGCGAAGGACTTGCCGAGGAAGGGGCCGAGCGGGCGGTACTCCCAGGCCTGGATGTCGCGCGCGGACCAGTCGTTGAGCAGACAGACGCCGAAGACGTGGTCGTGGAACCCGGAGAGCGGCACCGGTGTATTCACAGTGGAAGGGGCGCCGACGACGAAGGCCACCTCCGCTTCGAAGTCGAGGCGCAGGGAGGGGCCGAAGACCGGAGTGGGGGAGGAAGCGTGTGGTGCGGAGGTATCGGCCGGGGGCAGATGCTGGCCCTGCGGGCGGACGATGGGCGTGCCCGAGACGAGGATGGTGCCGGCCCGGCCGTGGTAGCCGATCGGCATGTGCTTCCAGTTGGGAGTGAGCGCCTCGCCGTCGGGGCGGAAGATCCTGCCCGTGTTGGTGGCGTGGTGCTCGCTCGCGTAGAAGTCGGCGTAGTCGGCCACCTCGAAGGGGAGGTGGAGCGCCACGGTGGGGAGGGGGTGCATCAGCGGCTCGATGGTCGAGCGGTGCGCCGGGTCGGTGAGCCAGTCGAGCACCTCGGCCCGCACGGCCTGCCAGACCGGGCGGCCCGCGGCCATCAGTGGGTTGAGGATGTCGGCGCCCAGCGGCTCGGCGTGCGGCGAGGCGGTGGCGGCCGCGGCGGCGCCCACGTCGAGCACATGGTTTCCGTAGCGCACCCCGATTTTCCGCAGATGAGGAGCGTGCGGCGCGGTGAAGACGCCATAGGGGAGGTTGTGCGGGCCGAAGGGGTCGCCTTCGGGCAGGTCCAGCGGGGATCGCTGCGGCATCGGGGCTGCCTCGCCTTCTCCTCGTCACTGTGGGACGCAGCACACCTTAAGGCGCGGCGCGTGCGGGGAAGGCCCAGGGCAAGGCCGGTACCGGCCCCGCTCGACGGCCGGTTCGGTGGACCGTCCGGCGATCCGGTCGAGCGGCCGGGTGGGGGCCGGGGCATGAATGATCTGCTGCGATCGCGGTACTGCGATGTGAAGCGGTCGGTTCGGGAGAGAACGGTGAGAGGCGCACAAGGCGGGAAGGCGCCCACTGTGATCGATACCCGACCGGATACGCTGCCTGTTGGTGGAGGCAGCGACACATCGACATTCGCGTCATTCGTAGGCAGACAGGAGTACCCCGTGAGCTTCGTCGGGCCCTTGGGGCTGAGCGTGCGGGACCGGACTCTGGAAGCCGACACCCTGGCCGGGCTGACGGCGGTCGAAGAGGGCCTGCTGGAGGCCACCAAAAGCGATGTCCCCTTCATCACGGAGGCCGCCCAGCATCTGGTGCGGGCCGGGGGGAAGCGGTTCCGCCCCCTGCTGGTGCTGCTGGGCGCGCAGTTCGGTGACCCCCACGCACCCGGAGTGGTGCCCTCGGCGGTGGTCGTCGAGCTCACCCATCTGGCGACGCTGTACCACGACGATGTGATGGACGAGGCGGAGGTGCGGCGCGGCGTCTCCAGCGCCAACGCCCGCTGGGGCAACTCGGTGGCGGTCCTCACCGGCGACTTCCTCTTCGCCCGGGCCTCGCACATCCTGGCCGACCTCGGCCCCGAGGCGGTGCGGGTCCAGGCGGAGGCGTTCGAGCGGCTGGTCACCGGCCAGATCCTGGAGACGGCGGGCCCCCGCGACGGCCGTGACCCGGTCGAGCACTACCTGGATGTGCTGGCCGGCAAGACGGGCTCGCTGATCGCCGTCTCCGGCCGGTTCGGGGCGATGATGTCGGGAGCCGACGAGAGCATCGTCAGCATCCTCACCCAGTACGGCGAGCGGCTCGGCATGGCCTTCCAGCTCGCCGACGACCTCCTGGACATCGCCAGCGACAGCCATGAGTCCGGCAAGACCCCCGGCACCGATCTGCGCGAGGGCGTGGCCACCCTGCCCGTGCTCTATGTGCGGGAGCAGGCCGAGGCGACCGGTTCGGCCGAGGACCGCGAGCTGTGCGAGCTGCTCGCGGGCGATCTCACCGATGACGCGCGCCATGCCGAGGTGCTGCGGCGGCTGCGCGCCCATCCGGCGCTGGAGCGGGCCCGCCGGGTCACGATCCGCTACGCGGCGGAGGCCCGTTCGATGCTGGCGCCGCTGCCCGAGGGCCCGGCGAAGGCGGCCCTCGAGGGGCTGTGCGACGCGGTGGTCCACCGGGCCGGGTGACCCCCGCCCGGCGCCCGTTCCACCCGGACCGGCCCCCGGCGCCGGGGAGCCTGTCCCTGACTTCCGGCGGAGCGGCGTCATACCCGAGCACTACGCCGAGGTGATGCTGCGGGCTGACGCGCCACGTCGAACGATTTGGTGGGATGAGAAGACCACCACATGGCGGGATCGGGTGACAATGGCCCGAGAGGTGGACGAGTGCAAGCTGACGAACCGCCGCCGACGACGGAGGTAGAGCACACATGGCACGGATCCGACCGACACAGGTCGCCGACGACGGCTTCTGGGATGAAGAGCGGCCATCACGAGGGAAGAAGGCCGCCCGGTACGCCGCTCCGGTCGCCGTCGCGGGCATCGCGGCGGCGACCATAGGATTGGTCCCGGCGCTCGCCAGCACCGGTGACCCCCATCTGCCGAAGATCTCGACACAAGAGCTCATCAGCAAGATGGCGGCATCGGACGCCCAGCAGCTGTCCGGTTCGGTGAAGATCACCACCGATCTGGGCATCCCCTCGCTCCCCGGCGGCGGCTCCCTCGCCGACCTCGGCGGGGCACAGGGCGGCGACGCGTCCGCCGCGCCCGAGTCCAAGCTGATGGAGCTGATCTCCGGCTCCCACACCCTGCGGGTGGCCACCGACGGCCCCGACAAGCAGCGGGTGTCGATCGTCGAGAACGCCGCCGAGTACAGCATGATCCACAACGGCGACGAGGTCTGGGCGTACGACAGCGGGAGCAACTCCGCCTACCACGCCACCGCCCCGAAGGACGCGAAGGCCAAGGGCGACCACCGGCAGGACGTGCCGAAGGACCTCCGGGACGCCACGCCCCAGAAGATCGCCAAGACGGTGCTCTCCTCCGTGGACGACACCACCGACGTGACCGTCGACGGCACCTCCCGGGTCGCCGGGCGGGACGCGTACGACCTGCTGATCAAGCCCAAGCAGAACAGCGACTCCACGATCGGATCCGTCCGTATCGCGGTGGACGCGGACAACGGTGTCCCGCTGAAGTTCACGCTCTCCCCGAAGAGCGGCGGCAAGGCGATCATCGACGTGGGCTTCACCACGGTGGACTTCGGCAAGCCCAAGGCCGGCACCTTCAACTTCACGCCGCCCAAGGGCGCCAAGGTCACTGAGGAGCCCAAGGCCGACCGGAAGGACGCCCCGAAGGGCTTCGGCACCAAGGACTTCAAGGACGCTCAGGGCGCCCTGTCCGGTCTGAAGGTCATCGGCGACGGCTGGGACTCGGTCGCCCGGCTCGACACCCCCGGCGGCGCGGCGGCGCCCACCGCACCCGGCGGCGACAGCGGCCCGGGCGCGGCCTCCGGCCTCCTCGGCGGCTTCGGCAAGGAGGTCAAGGGGAAGTTCGGCTCCGGCACCGTGGTCAGCACCCGGCTGGTGAACGCGCTGCTCACCGACGACGGCAAGGTGTTCGTCGGCGCGGTCGACAAGGACGCCCTGGTCAAGGCCGCCAACGCCGCCAAGTGAGCCCACTGGCCGCATAAGGCGCGGTGACGGACGACGTAGGGCGCGGATACGACGCAGAACGAAGGGGAGCCCGTGGAGCAGCGGTCCACCGAGGGGGACGACGCCGCGGTGGAGACCCGCGGGCTCACCAAGCGGTACCGGGGCGGGCAGCTCGCGGTCGACGCCCTCGACCTGTCCGTGCCGCGGGGCAGCGTCTTCGGCTTCCTCGGGCCCAATGGCTCGGGGAAGACGACGACCATCCGCATGCTCATGGGCCTGATCGAGCCCACCTCGGGCAGGGCCAGGCTGCTCGGCGAGCCGATGCCGCGCGCCGCCCGGAGCGTGCTGCCCAGGGTGGGCGCCCTCATCGAGGGCCCCGCCCTGTACCCCTTTCTGACCGGCCGCGACAATCTGTTGCGTTACGACGCCGCCGACCCCACCGCCGACCCCCGCACCCGCGCCGCCCGCGTGGCGGCCGCCCTGGACCGGGTCGGGCTGGCCGCCGCGGCCGGGAAGAAGGCCCGCGCGTACTCGCTCGGGATGAAGCAGCGCCTGGGCCTGGCCGCCGCGCTGCTCCAGCCGCGTGAGCTGCTGGTGCTGGACGAGCCGACCAACGGCCTCGATCCGCAGGGCATGCGCGAGATCCGCGCCCTGGTGCGCGAGCTGGCCGAGGAGGGCACCACCGTCTTCCTCTCCTCCCATCTCCTCGACGAGATCGAACAGGTGTGCACGCACGCCGCCGTGATGGCCCAGGGCCGTCTGATCGCCCAGGGCACGGTGGCCGAGCTGGCGGCGGGCAGCCGCGGCCGGCTGGCCGTCACCACCCCGGACCCGGTGGACGCGGTCCGGGTGCTCAAGGAGCACGGGGTGACGGATCTGGTGGTCCTGGACGAGCGCGTCTCCGGCGAGCTGCCGGTGCCCGGCCCCGGCGCGGACGGCGCACCGCTGGAGCTGGCCGATCTCAACGCCGCCCTCGTACGCGCCGGGGTGCGGGTCCGGGCCTTCGGGGCCGAACGGGCCTCGCTCGAGGACGCCTTTGTCGCGCTGACCGGGGAGGGCTTCGATGTCGCGGGTTGACGAACCGAGGGCGGCCGGCACCGGCGCACGGGCCGAGCGGGCCGCGAACCCGCCCCGCCCGAGCCCGCTGTGGGCCCTGGCGCTCTTCCGTTCCGAGCTGACCACCACCCTCCGCCGCTGGCGGACCCTGGCCCTGCTCGGGGTGCTCGCGCTGATCCCGATCCTCATCGGCGTCGCGGTGAAGATCGAGACCAGCGATGGCGGCAGCTTCGGCGGCGGCCGTGGGGGAGACGAGCAGGGCCCCGCCTTCTTCGCCCAGATCACCAACAACGGGATCTTCCTGGTCTTCGCGTCACTGGCGGCGACGCTGCCGGTCTTCCTGCCGATGGTGATCGCCGTGATCGCCGGTGACACCATCGCCGGTGAGGCGGGCTCCGGGACGCTGCGCTATCTGCTGGTCGCCCCGGCCGGGCGGACCCGTCTGCTGCTGGCCAAATTCACCACCACCATGGCCTTCTGCCTGATCGCGACCCTGGTGGTGGCCCTCTCGGGCCTGGTGACGGGGGCGCTGCTGTTCCCGCTCGGCGATGTCACGCTGATCTCGGGCATCACCGTCTCGTTCGACGAAGCGCTGCTCCGCGCGCTCGGCGTGGCCGCCCTGGTGGCCCTGTCGCTGGTGGGGATCGCCACGGTGGGGCTGTTCATCTCCACCCTCACCAGCAGCGGGATCGCGGCCATGGCCACGACGGTGGGGCTGGTGATCACCGCGCAGATCCTCGACACCATCCCGCAGCTGCACGCGATCCACCCGTATCTCTTCCCGCACTACTGGCTCAGCTTCGCCGATCTCCTCCGCGAGCCGGTCTACTGGGACGAGCTGGTCAAGAACCTGGGGCTGCAGGGGCTGTACGTGGCCGTGTTCGGCTCGGCGGCCTGGGCCCGGTTCACCGCGAAGGACATCACGGCCTGAGCGGGCCTGGGTGGCCTGGGTGGACTGGGCGACCTGAGCGGGCCTGAGCCGGCGGAGCCGAACACGGCACATCATCCGGGGTCAGGCGCCGCCGAGCGTCCAGACCGCGTAGGCGATGGCGTCGCTGTTGCGGTCCAGGGCGGTGTCGTCGATGTTGCTCGAGGTGTCGCAGGAGCGGTGGTAGCAGCGGTCGAACGCCTGACCGGAGGTGCCGCCCCACTTCTGCGCCTGGGCGGCGGTCTTGATGTAGTCGGCGCCGCTGAAGAGACCGCCCACCGGGATGCCCTTGTTCTTGAACGGCGCGTGGTCGGAGCGGCCGTCGCCCTCGGTCTCGATCTCGGTGGACACGCCCTTGGTGGAGAAGAACGCCTTGAAGACCGACTCGATCCCGGGGTCGTCGTCATAGACGAAGTAGCCGGGGTTGGGCGAGCCGATCATGTCGAAGTTGAGATAGCCGTCGATCTTCGCCCGTTCGGCCGACGGCAGGTTGTTGATGTAGTAGCTGGAGCCGACCATTCCCCGCTCCTCGGCGCCCCACCAGGCGAACCGCAGATGCTTGGTGGGCTTCGCGCCCTGGCGGGCGACGGTGAGCGCGGTCTCCAGGATTCCGGCGGAGCCCGAGCCGTTGTCGTTGATCCCCGGGCCCGCGGTGACGGAGTCGAGGTGGGCGCCGGAGAACACCACGTTGTTGGTGTCGCCGCCGGGCCAGTCGGCGATGAGGTTGTAGCCGGTGGCACCGCCGGAGGTGAACTGCTGCACGGTGGTGGTGTATCCGGCGGCGTCCAGCTTGCCCTTGATGTAGTCGAGCGACGCCTTGTAGCCGGGGCGGCCATGGGCCCGGTTGCCGCCGTTGGCGGTGGCGATGGACTGCAGCTGGGTCAGATGGGCCTTCACATTGGCCACGGAGATGTCCGGCGCCGCGAGGGTGGAAGGGGCTGCCGCGGTGTGCCGGGCCGATGCGGCGGCGGAGGTGGCGGGGGCGGCCGAGACCAGGGCGGCGACCGCCGTACCGGCGGCGGCCATGGCGGCCGTACGCCGTATCAGGGATCTTCGGGGGCGGGCTTGCGCGCATGAGGACATGGGGGGCTCCGGTTCCGAACGGATACAGGACGGAATGACGTGACGCTGTGTGGTGCACGTGCCCGTGGGGGCGATGGAGCGATGAACCTGCGGTGCGGTGACACTGCGGTGCGATGAGCCTGCGGTGCGATGAGCCTGCGGTGCGGCGAATCCGGGTGCGGTGAAGCGGTGAAGCGGTGATGGCGTGAGGCTGATGGTCCGGGTGTGGCTGACTCCGCGTCAAGGGCGGGAACCGGACATCACCCGCCGGATATCGGTCCCGGCCGGGCATCGGGCACGGCGGCGTCCGAGGCGGCGACCTCCGGCACGACGTCGGCCTCCACTGTCGCCGACAGCGCCGCCGCCCGCGCGGCGGCGTCGGCCAGCGCCCGCCGCGCCCGCCGGGCGGTGTGCAGCGCGTCCCAGGTCAGCAGCGCGAGCGCGAGCCAGACGAGGGCGAAGCCCGCCCACCGTTCGGGTGGCATCGACTCGTGGAAGACGGCGAGCCCGAGGACGAACTGGAAGGTCGGCGCCACGTACTGGAGCATCCCGATCGTCGACAGCGGCAGCCGCACCGCCGACGCCCCGAAGCAGATCAGCGGCAGTGCCGTGACGAAGCCGCAGCTCGCCAGCAGTGCGGCGTGCCCGGCGCCCTCGCTCGCGAACGTGGCTCCGCCGTGCGCCCCGAGCCAGATCAGGAAGCCGAGGGCGGGCAGGAACTGCACGGCGGTCTCGGCGGCCAGCGACTCCAGCCCGTCGAGCCCGACCCGCTTCTTGGCCAGGCCGTACGTCGCGAAGCTGAAGGCGAGGGTGAGCGCGATCCACGGCAGCTTGCCGTAGCCCACCGTCAGCACGGCCACGGCCACCACCCCGACGCCGACCGCCGCCCACTGCGCGGGCCGCAGCCGCTCACGCAGCAGCAGCACCCCGAAGGCGATGCTGACCAGCGGGTTGATGAAGTATCCGAGCGCGGTCTCCACCACGTGCCCGCTGTTGACGCCCCAGATGTACAGACCCCAGTTGACCGAGATCACGGTCGCGGCGACCGCGATCATGCCCAGCCGCCGGGGCTGCCGCAGCAGCGGCCGTATCCAGCTCCAGCGGCGCAGCACCAGCAGCACCAGAACGACGGCCGCCAGCGACCACACCATCCGGTGGGCCAGGATCTCCACCGCCCCGGCGGGCTCCAGCAGCGGCCAGAAGAGCGGCACCAGTCCCCACATGCCGTACGCCGCGAAGCCGTAGAGGAGACCGGTGCGATCGACGCGGTCCTGCTGGTCCTGCGGCGTCACGGCACCCTCCCCGACGGCATGACGAGCCCCCGGCGGGCCCGTTCCGAGGGTCCGAAGGTAGCGCCGGTGAGGCCCGCCTGTCATTCCCGTATCGGAATACGGTGATGACAGGCGGGCCGTGGTGCCTACGGGGCGGGTCAGCCCTTCAGCGCGGCCGCCACCGAGTCCGCGATGGGCGTGGTCGGGCGGCCGATGAGACGGGACAGCTCGCCCGGGGTGGCCTCCAGCCGGCCGCGCTCGATGGCCGCCTCGACATCGGAGAGGATCGCGGCGAACGGCTCGGGGACGCCCGCGCCGGTGAGGATGGACTGGTACTCGGCGGGGGAGACGGCGCCGTAGACGATCTCCTTGCCGGACTGCCGGGCGACCACCTCGGCGTACTCGGCGAAGCCCCAGGCGGTGTCGCCGGACAGCTCGTACACCTTGCCCTCGTGGCCCTCACCGGTCAGGACGGCGACGGCGGCCGCCGCGTAGTCGGCGCGCGCGGCGGAGGCGACCCGGCCCTCGCCCGCGGCGCCCACGACGGCGCCGTGCTCCAGGACGGTGGAGAGGTTCTCGGTGTAGTTCTCGTTGTACCAGCCGTTGCGCAGCAGCACGTACGGCAGACCGGAGTCGGTGATCGCCTGCTCGGTGACCTTGTGCTCATCGGCCAGGGAGAAGTCGGCGGCGGGGCCGCCCAGGATGCTGGTGTAGGCGAGCAGCGCGACACCGGCCTCCTTGGCGGCGTCGATCACGGCCTGGTGCTGCGGCACTCGCTGCCCGACCTCGCTGCCGGAGATCAGCAGCACCTTGTCGCCGGCGGCGAAGGCGCCGGCGAGCGTCTCGGGCCGGTTGTAGTCGGCCACATGCAGCCGCACCCCGCGGTCGGCGAGGTCGGCGGCCTTCGCGGTGTCGCGCACGACCGCGGTGATCTGGTCGGCGGGAACCTTCTCCAGCAGCCCCTCGACGACGAGGCGGCCGAGGTGGCCGGTGGCTCCGGTGACGACGATGCTCATATGCGTAACTCTCCTGGTTCGGTATCGGTACACCCACCTTACGGGAAGCGCTAACCAAGAGAAAGGTACTTCCGGTTAAGTAAGTGTGTTTATTCGGGGCCGGGCCGCTCCCGGGGCCCTCGCTCCCCGGGCCCTCGTTCCCCCGGCCCCCGCTCCCGTGCCGCGAGGCTGACGGCGAAGGGCAGGATCGTCACCGCGACGCCCGGCAGCCGTTCCAGCGCCTTGGCCAGCGACTCCGCCGTGCCCCGGTGCAGCAGCTTGCCCAGCGGGGAGACGTAGGTGCGGCGCGGCACCAGCAGGGTCAGCGCGGTCCGCCCGTCCTCGGTGGTACGGGCCGCCAGCTCCATCACCGCGTGGCGCAGCCGCCGGTCCGGGCACTCCACGACCTCCAGCGGCACCGTCACGCCCGCCGTGGCCTCCCATCGCGCCATCAGCCGCCGGGCATGGGTCTCGTCCACCATGAAGTGCACCGCGCGGACCTCGTCGGGCCGCAGCTCGTGCGCGTACCGCAGCGCCTTGACCGTCGCGAGGTCGATGCTGTCCGCCAGGACGAAGACCACATGGCGCCGCCAGCGCGGGATGTCGTCGCCAGGGCGTGGCACCGCCTCCAGGGCGGCCGCCTCCGCGCGGTACTCGCGGTTGATCCGGATCAGCGCCCAGACGCCCAGCGGGAAGACCACCACGACCAGCCAGGCGCCCTCGGTGAACTTGGTGATCCCGAAGATCAGCACCACGGCGGCGGAGACCACCGCGGTGATGAGGTTCACCGCGACCTTCCAGGTCCGCCCCGGCTCCCGGCGCCGCAGGTGATAGGCCGTCATCCCGGCCCCGGCCATGGTGAAGGCGGTGAACACCCCGATCGCGTACAGCGCCACCAGCCGGTCCACATTGGCCTCGGTGACCACCAGCAGCGCCAGCGCCACCACGGCCAGCGACACGATCCCGTTGGAGAAGGCCAGCCGGTGGCCGCGCCGGGTCAGCTGCCGGGGCAGAAAGCGGTCCTCGGCCACGAAGCTGGCCAGGAACGGGAAGCCGGTGAAGGGCGTGTTGGCGCCCGTGTAGAGGATGAGCGCGGTCGCCAGCTGGACGAGCGCCAGCCCCAGGGCGCCCAGCACCTCGCCGCCGAAGACCAGATGGGCCTCCTGCGCGAGGACGGTCGGGGTGCCGTCCCGGTACGGGATGGCGTGGGTGAAGTGGGCCAGGGCGGAGACCCCGAGGACCAGCGTGCCCAGGACGCAGCTCATCGTGATCAGCGTGCGGCGGGCGTTGCGGCCCTTGGGGTCGCGGAAGACCGAGACGCTGTTGGAGATCGCCTCCAGACCGGTCAGCGAGGAGCCGCCGTTGGCGAACGAGCGCAGCACGATGAAGAGCGAGGCGCCGTAGAGCCAGCCGCTGCCCGGACTGCCGAGCTCCACGGCGCCCGCGGCGTGCACATCGGCGTGCGGCAGCGTCCCGGTGAGCCCGCGGATCACGCCGACCACCAGCATCAGGCCGACGGCGAAGATGAACAGGTAGGCGGGCGCCATGAAGACCCGCCCGGCCTCCCGCAGTCCGCGCAGATTGCCGTAGGCGAGGATCAGGATCACCACGGCGCTGAGGGGCAGTTGGAGATGGTCGATACCGGTCCAGGAGCCGCCGACGAGATGGGCGAACGAGATGATCGCGTTGGTGCCCGCCGAGACCTGGACCGCGACGGTGACGATGTAGTCCACCAGCAGTGCCACGGACGCGATCTGGGCGATGTCCGGGCCGAAGTTCTCCCGCGCCACCACATACGAGCCGCCGGCCCGGGTGTAGATCATCACCACATCGCTGTAGCAGAGCGTGACCACCAGCAGCACCAGCAGGATCGCCCCGGTCACCGGGAGGATCATGGTGAACGCCGCGACCCCGATGACCGGCACCAGCACCCGCAGCATCTCCTCGCTGCCGTACGCCGTCGAGGAGATGCAGTCGGAGGCCAGCACGCCCAGCGCGGCCGGGTTGCCCAGCTTCTCGCGCCGGATCCGCTCGGTGACCAGGGGCGGGCCGAGCAGCAGTCGCTTGAGGCGGTAGCCGGGGCGGTCGGGCGGCTGGAGCGGTGCGGCGGTATCGGCCATGCGCATAGCAGAGCGGGTGCCCGGCCGGGGCGCGGTCAGACGCTCCGGCCGGGCACCCGCCTGTGCCCGTATGTACGAATACGCCCGCTGGGCGCGCTTCGTGGGGTCAGCCCACGACGGTCCAGGTGTCGCCGCCCGCGAGCAGCGCGCCGAGGTCGCCCTTGCCCTTGAGCTCCACGGCGTTGTCGAGCTGGTCGGACATCTGGGTGTCGTAGACCGGGCGCTCCACATCGCGCAGCACCCCGATGGGGGTGTGGTGGAGGGTGTCGGCGTCGGCGAGCCGGGTCAGTGCGAACGCCGTGGTGGGCGAGGCCGCGTGGGCGTCGTGCACCAGCACCTGGTGCTCGTTCTCGGCGGTCACGGTGACCACTTCGAGGTCGCCGGTGCTCTGGTTGCGCACGACGCCCTTGGACCGGTCGACGCCGAAGCGGATCGGCTGCCCGTGCTCCAGCCGGATCACGGCCTCCTCGGCCTGCTGCTTGTCCTTCAGGGCCTCGAAGGCGCCGTCGTTGAAGATGTTGCAGTTCTGGTAGATCTCCACCAGCGCGGTGCCCGGGTGGGCCGCCGCCTGCCGCAGCACCTCGGTCAGGTGCTTGCGGTCGGAGTCCACGGTGCGGGCCACGAAGCTCGCCTCGGCGCCGAGCGCGAGCGACAGCGGGTTGAACGGCGCGTCCAGGGAGCCCATCGGGGTCGACTTGGTGATCTTGCCGACCTCGGAGGTGGGGCTGTACTGACCCTTGGTCAGGCCGTAGATGCGGTTGTTGAAGAGCAGGATCTTCAGGTTCACATTGCGGCGCAGCGCGTGGATCAGGTGGTTGCCGCCGATCGACAGCGCGTCGCCGTCACCGGTGACCACCCACACCGACAGATCGCGGCGGGAGGCGGCCAGGCCGGTGGCGATGGCCGGGGCGCGGCCGTGGATGGAGTGCATCCCGTAGGTGTTCATGTAGTACGGGAAGCGCGAGGAGCAGCCGATGCCGGAGACGAAGACGATGTTCTCCTTCGCCAGGCCCAGTTCGGGCATGAAGCCCTGGACGGCGGCGAGGATCGCGTAGTCACCGCAGCCGGGGCACCAGCGGACCTCCTGGTCGGACTTGAAGTCCTTCATCGTCTGCTTGGTGTCGCTCTTGGGCACCAGGGAGAGCGCGTGCCGAGCCGATGCCGCGCCCTCGGCGATGGTGTCAGTCATCGATGGCCTCCTTGAGGGCGGTGGCGAGCTGTTCGGCCTTAAAGGGCAGTCCGCGGACCTGGGTGAAGGAGCGGGTGTCGACCAGATAGCGGGCGCGCAGCAGCGTGGCCAGCTGCCCCAGGTTCATCTCCGGCACCACGACCTTCTCGTAACCCTCCAGCACCTTGCCGAGGTTGGCCGGGAAGGGGTTGAGATGGCGCAGATGGGCCTGGGCGATCCGGTCGCCCGCGGTGCGGACGCGGCGCACCGCCGCGGTGATCGGGCCGTAGGTGGACCCCCACCCCAGGACCAGGGTGCGGGCGTCGCCGGTCGGGTCGTCCACCTCGATGTCCGGCACCGCGATGCCGTCCACCTTGGCCTGGCGGACGCGGACCATGTGGTCGTGGTTGGCCGGGTCGTAGGAGATGTTCCCCGTGCCGTCCTGCTTCTCGATGCCGCCGATCCGGTGCTCCAGACCGGGGGTGCCGGGCACGGCCCAGGGGCGGGCCAGGGTCTCCGGGTCGCGCTTGTACGGCCAGAAGACCTCGGTGCCATCGGCCAGTACGTGGTTGGGGCCGGCCGCGAACTGGACGCGCAGATCGGGCAGCTCGTCGACGTCCGGCACCCGCCAGGGCTCCGAGCCGTTGGCCAGATAGCCGTCCGACAGCAGGAACACCGGGGTGCGGTAGGTCAGCGCGATCCGGGCGGCGTCGAGCGCGGCGTCGAAGCAGTCGGCCGGGGTCTTCGGGGCCACGATCGGCACCGGGGCCTCGCCGTTGCGCCCGTACATGGCCTGGAGCAGATCCGCCTGCTCGGTCTTGGTGGGCAGCCCGGTGGAGGGGCCGCCGCGCTGGATGTCGATCACCAGCAGCGGCAGCTCCAGCGACACCGCGAGCCCGATGGTCTCCGACTTCAGCGCCACACCGGGGCCGGAGGTGGTGGTCACGGCGAGGGAGCCACCGAAGGCCGCGCCCAGCGCGGCGCCGATACCGGCGATCTCGTCCTCGGCCTGGAAGCTGCGCACGCCGAAGTTCTTGTGCTTGGACAGCTCGTGCAGGATGTCCGAGGCCGGGGTGATCGGGTACGACCCCAGGAACAGCGGCAGGTCCGCCTGGCGGGAGGCCGCGATCAGCCCGTACGACAGCGCCAGGTTTCCGGAGATGTTCCGGTAGGTGCCGGTGGGGAACGCGGTGGTGGCCGGGGCGACCTCGTAGGAGACGGCGAAGTCCTCGGTGGTCTCGCCGAAGTTCCAGCCCGCCCGGAAGGCGGCCACGTTCGCCTCGGCGATCTGCGGCTTCTTGGCGAACTTCTGGCGCAGGAACTTCTCGGTGTTCTCGGTCGGCCGGTGGTACATCCACGACAGCAGCCCGAGCGCGAACATGTTCTTGCTGCGCTCGGCCTCCTTGCGGGACAGCCCGAATTCCTTCAGCGCCTCGATGGTCAGCGTGGTGAGCGGCACCGGGTGGACGCGGTAGCCGTCCAGCGAGCCGTCCTCCAGGGGGCTTTGGTCATAGCCGACCTTGGCCATAGGGCGCTTGGTGAACTCGTCGGTGTTGACGATGATTTCCGCCCCGCGCGGCACATCGGGGAGGTTGGCCTTCAGCGCGGCCGGGTTCATCGCCACCAGTACGTTCGGCGCGTCACCCGGTGTGAGGATGTCGTGATCGGCGAAGTGGAGCTGGAAGCTCGACACTCCGGGCAGCGTGCCGGCGGGGGCGCGGATCTCCGCCGGGAAGTTCGGCAGGGTCGACAGGTCGTTTCCGAACGACGCCGTCTCCGAGGTGAACCGGTCACCCGTGAGCTGCATACCGTCACCGGAGTCCCCCGCGAACCGGATGATCACCCGGTCCAGGCGGCGGACCTCCTTGCCGCCATCTGCTGCTCGCTGCCCCCCGGCGGGCGTCTGCCCGCCCTGCTGATCGGCTGGTTCGGCCTGCTCGGCCGGGCTACTGACCTGGCTGGTCACTGCTTCGGACCTCCCTTGAGGCGGCGCTCCTGGACAGTCGGTGCCGACCGGTTGTCCCATGACCATCGTACGTCGGTAAGGGTGGCCTTCCTTGGCCGGATCACATGGTGGACTCCGAGAGAAGAACCATATATGTCCTTGTTTGGCACTAACTGCCCCTCCCCCCGTACTGTCATTTCCGCTGATCCCCCGTTCAGCCTTTGGCCCCGCTTTGGTGGGCGGGAGTCTGCTTTCAGGAATTGAGAGTTTCAGGAATTGAGATAGGTGAGAACGGCGAGCACCCGACGGTGATCTCCGTCACTCGGCGACAGGCCGAGCTTCAGGAAGATGTTGCTCACATGCTTCTCGACCGCGCCGTCGCTCACCACGAGCTGCCGGGCGATGGCCGAATTGGTACGGCCCTCGGCCATCAACCCCAGGACCTCCCGCTCCCTCGGAGTGAGCCCGGCCAGCACATCCTGCTTGCGGCTGCGGCCCAGCAGCTGGGCGACCACCTCCGGGTCGAGCGCGGTGCCGCCCTGGGCGACCCGCACCACCGCGTCCACGAACTCGCGCACCTCGGCCACCCGGTCCTTGAGCAGATAGCCCACGCCCCGGCTGTTCCCGGCCAGCAGCTCCGTGGCGTACTGCTCCTCCACGTACTGCGACAGGACCAGCACCGCCAGGCCGGGGTGGTCACGACGCAGCCGGACGGCCGCCCGTACCCCCTCGTCGGTGTGCGTGGGCGGCATCCGGACGTCGGCCACCACCACATCCGGTGGCGCGCCCTCGTCGGCCAGCTCCCGCACCGACTTGATCAGCGCTTCCGCGTCCCCGACGCCCGCGACCACGTCATGGCCCCGGTCGGTCAGCAGCCGGGTCAGCCCCTCCCGCAGCAGCACCGAATCCTCGGCGATGACCACCCGTACTCTGTCCGCCACGATGCTCGGCCCCCGTTTCACTCGGTTCGTCGGGACCAGCATCCCAGGGTTCGGCCGCTCGCGTCGCGCAGAACCGGCCGCGTACGAGCCGCTGACGAACGGAGGGGTGTGCGCCGTCGGCGCGTTTCCGGGGCGCCCCAGGGCCGGGCGCGGTCGGCGCCGGGTTCGCGTGCGGTCGGCGCTGGGTTCGTGTGCGGTCGGCGCTGGGTTCGTGTGCGGTCAGTGCTGGGCTCGTGTGCGGTCGGCGCTGGGCTCGTGTGCGGTCAGTGCTGGGCTCGTGTGCGGTCGGCGCTGGGCTCGTGTGCGGTCGGTGCCGGGCTCGCGTGCCGTCAGCGCCAGGGGAGCTCGGCGGTCACCGTGGTCGGGCCGCCCGCCGGGGAGTGGACGACGAGGATCCCGTCCACCGCGTCGATCCGCTCGGCAAGACCGGCGAGACCCGAACCGGTGGCGGTGTCGGCCCCGCCCCGCCCGTCGTCCGTGATCTGCAGCATCACCCGGTCGTCGGTGCGCCAGACGTCGACCTCGGCGGTGCGGGCGCCGCTGTGCTTGCTGATGTTCTGCAGCAGCTCGGAGACGGTGAAGTAGACGATGCCCTCGATCGCGGGCGCGGGCCGCTGCGGAAGGTCCACGGTCGCCTTCACGGGGACGGTGCAGCGGGCGGCGAGGGCGGAGAGGGCGGGGCCGAGGCCGCGGTCGGTGAGGATGGCGGGGTGGATGCCGCGGGCGAGGTCGCGCAGTTCCTGGAGGGCGAGCTTCACCTCGCCGTGGGCCTCGTCGACCATCTTGGCGGCGGCCTCCGGGTCCTCCTCCAGCTTCTCCTTCGCCAGGCCCAGATCCATGGCGAGGGCGACCAGCCGGGCCTGGGCGCCGTCGTGGAGGTCGCGCTCGATCCGGCGCAGGTCGGCGGCGGCGGTGTCCACCACCGTGCCCCGGTCCGACTCCAGCTCCCAGACCCGGCTCGCCAGCCGGGACGGGCCGAGCAGCCCGGTCACCATGATCCGGTCGACCGAGGTCAGCGCCCGCATCAGCCACGGGGTCAGGAACAGGATCAGCACTCCGGAGACGCAGGTCACGGCGATCTCGAACGGGGTGTCCAGATAGAAGTCGTGCCCGTGGTCGTCCCCGAAGACCTGTATGCCCGGCTCGTCCAGATAGCGGGGGAAGACCCAGCGCCACAGCGGATAGGTCGCGAAGCCCCAGCCGTAGAAGGTGAGCGCCATCGCGAAGCCGAAGGAGAACACCGCCCACGGCAGATGGATCAGCGCGTAGATCACATGCCGCCAGGACGTGCCGCTCCTGAGCAGCGCGCCCACCCAGGCGACCGGCCCGCGCCTGCCCCCGCGGCCGCCCCTCCGGCCGAGCACGGGCTCGGGCTCGGCCACCTCCAGCCCCAGCAGCGCCCGGGCGCGGGCCCGCTCGACGACGCCGAACGCCCGGCAGCCCGCGAGGGCGGCGCCGAGCACCGGGACGCCGAGGAAGGTGATCAGCAGCCCGGCGCCGAGCGCGATCATCGTGACCGTGTAGACGAAGGTGAGGATGGACATCGGCAGGCTGATCAGGACATAGAGGAACTCGCGCCACACGCGGCCCTGGAACGGCGCCTTCAGCACTGCGGGCACCAGTTGGCCGCGGGGCTCGGTCCCCGGCTCGTAGGGGCGGTATGCGGTGGCCATCGTCTCGTCCGTCCTCCGGGGGCCTGATCGGTCGCGTCTCCGCGTTCTCCCCAAGAGTCCCGGAGCGGGGCCGACCCGGCCATCGGGCGGGTCGGCCTCTTCACCGGGGGGTTAGCCCTACCTCGGGGGGCCATTCCAGGTGCCAGGTCGGGGTCAGGGCAGGCGCCAGGTCGGGGTCAGGGCAGGCGCCAGGTCGGGGCCATGTCAGGCGCCAGGTCGGGGTCAGGGCAGGTGCCAGCTCTCAGGCCCTACGCCGGGACCGTTCTCAGGCTCTACGCCGGGACCGTGCCGCCGCCGCGCCCGCCGCCGACCCGGTCCGGTGGTGCCAGGGCAGCTCGGCGGTCACGACGGTCGGCCCGCCGGACGGCGAGTCCACCACGAACAGCCCGTCCACCGAGCCCAGCCGCTCCGCCAGGCCCGCGAGCCCCGAGCCCCGGTCGGTGGACGCCCCGCCGCGCCCGTCGTCCCGCACCTGGATCAGCAGCCGGTCGTCGGCGCGCCACAGCTCGACCTCGGCGGTGCGGGCGCCGCTGTGCTTGCTGATGTTCTGCAGCAGCTCGGAGACGGTGAAGTAGGCGATGCCCTCGATCGCCGGTGCCGGGCGTTCGGGCAGCTCGACCGCCACCCTCACGGGGACGGTGCAGCGGGCGGCGAGGGCGGAGAGGGCGGGGCCGAGGCCGCGGTCGGTGAGGATGGCGGGGTGGATGCCGCGGGCGAGGTCGCGCAGTTCCTGGAGGGCGAGCTTCACCTCGCCGTGGGCCTCGTCGACCATCTTGGCGGCGGCTTCCGGGTCCTCCTCCAGCTTCTCCTTCGCCAGACCGAGCCCCATGGCGAGGGCGACCAGCCGGGCCTGGGCGCCGTCGTGGAGGTCGCGCTCGATCCGGCGCAGGTCGGCGGCGGCGGTGTCCACCACCGTGCCCCGGTCCGACTCCAGCTCGGCGATCCGCCGCTCCAGCTCGTCGGAGGGGAACAGCAGCCCGCGCACCATCGCCCGGTCCACATGCGTCAGCCCTCGGGCGATCCAGGGCAGCACCGGCCAGGCCGCGAACAGCGAGGCCAGGGTGATCGCGAAGGTGACCACCGACCAGGGCAGCCGGATCAGGGCGTAGAGCGTGGCCCGCCAGCCGACCGGGTCCCGCAGACTCGTCCACAACTTGCCGAGGAAGCTACTGCCCGGCTGGTACGGCAGCGGGCTGGGCTCGTCGATGTGCACCGAGAGCAGCGCCCGGGCGCGGTTCCGCTCCAACCGGCCGAGCAGCCGGCTGAACCGCAGCCCCACGGCCAGCAGGGGCAGGCCCACCACCGTGACGGACAGCCCCAGGCCCACGGCCAGCCAGACCAGGGTGAAGACGAAGCACACGATGCCCACCAGCAGATTGGCCAGGAGATGCGCGATCTCCTTCCAGGTCTGCGAGGGAAAGGCGAACGCGGGCGGGCGCGGCAGCCGCTCGTCGGCGCGGCCACGGCCGCCGCCGTGGCCGCCGCCGTCGGGGCCGTCGGGGCCGTCGGGGCCGTCGACGGGCCCGTCGACGGGGGAACTGGAGGTCATGACAGCAAGACTGCCCGGCCCCGCGGGGGCTCCGCCATGGGGCTACCCCCACCGCATGGCGGACGGGCCGCCCGGCCGGGTGGCGGCAGGGCCTAGACTTCCCGTCCGTACGGATCGTCGAACACGCGAGGTCGACGAGGAGCGGACAAGGACCACGAGACCAGGGAGCGAGGGGCGGACGTGCCGGAGGCGACGACCGTACGCACCACCAGCGTCACCAGCGTCACCGACGTCCAGCTCGCGGCCGACTACTTCCACGGCTATGCGGTGGTCGGACTGCTGGCGGCGATCGGCGTGATCTTCGTCGCCGTGGCCTTCGGGGCCGGGCGGCTGCTGCGGCCTGTCGTGCCCACGCCCGAGAAGCTGCTGACCTACGAGTGCGGAGTGGACCCCGTGGGCGAGGGCTGGGCCCACACCCAGGTCCGCTACTACGTCTACGCTTTTCTGTATGTGATTTTCGCCGTGGACTCGATCTTCTTGTTCCCGTGGGCGACGGTCTTCGCGGCGCCCGGCTTCGGGGCCGCCACGCTGGTGGAGATGTTCATCTTCCTCGGGTTCCTCGCCGTAGGTCTGCTGTACGCATGGAAGAAGGGCGTCCTGGAGTGGACGTGACACCGAACCCGACGCCGACGACGGCCTCCGGGCCGCCGGTCCCCGCGCCCGCCCCGGTGGACCTGCCGGAGCCGCGCCGCCTCGGCCCGCTGGCCCGGCTGGCCCCCGAGCCGATGAAGGTGGTCCTGAACTGGGGCCGCCGCTACAGCCTGTGGGTCTTCAACTTCGGGCTCGCCTGCTGCGCGATCGAATTCATCGCGGCGTCGATGGCCCGCCACGACTTCATCCGGCTCGGCGTGATCCCCTTCGCGCCGGGACCGCGCCAGGCCGACCTGATGGTCGTCTCCGGCACGGTCACGGACAAGATGGCGCCCGCGGTGAAGCGGCTGTACGAGCAGATGCCGGAGCCGAAGTACGTGATCTCCTTCGGGGCCTGCTCGAACTGCGGCGGCCCCTACTGGGACTCGTACGCCGTCACCAAGGGCGTCGACCAGATCATCCCCGTCGATGTTTACGTCCCCGGCTGCCCGCCCCGGCCCGAGGCGCTGCTCCAGGGCATCCTCAAGCTCCAGGAGAAGATCGCGCGCGAGTCGCTGGGCGAGCGCTACGGGAATTCTGGCGGCGCCGCCGCTACGGCCGCGGGCCGCCCGTCGGTGGCCGCACTGCGCAGCGGACTGGTCACGCCTCCGGAGCGGGAAGACACGCGATGACCGAGCGGAACGAGGCCAACGGGGCGGCGGAGCCGCGCGAGCCGACCAGAGCGGCGGAGCCGCGCGAGCCGACCAGAGCGGCGGAGCCGCGCGAGCCGACGAACGGGCCGACGACTGGGGCGGCGGGGCCGAACGAGACGGCGCAGCCGAGCGGGGCGGCCGGGCCGAGGGCGGCCGCTGAGCCGAGCGGGGCGGCCACGCCGACGGCGGCCGTGAGGTCGAGCGGGGCGGAGCCGACTGGGGCCGTGGAGCCGAGCGAGGCGGAACCGACCGCAGCCGTGGAACCGACCGCGGCCGTGGAGCCGAGTCAGGCCGAGCCGAGCGGGGCTGCGAAGGCTGCGGGGGCCGCGGAGCCGACCGGGGCCACGGAGCCGACCGGAGAGGCGGGAGCCGCGGGGGGCTCGGGGGCTGAGGTCCCCGAAGCGGAGCCCGCGGCAGGGGTGGTGGCGCCGCCCGTGGGCTGGCTGCCGCGTTCCGCCGCCGAGCTGTTCGGCGAGGGCACCACGGCGGAGGAGGCCTACGGTCTGCTGACCGTCGATGTCCCCGCCGACTCCTGGATCGCGGCGCTGGAGACGGCCCGCGACACCCTCGGCTGCACCTACTTCGACTGGCTGAGCGCGGTCGACGAGCCGGGCACCGGCTTCCGGGTGGCCGCGCGCGTCGTCGCCCTGGGAGCCCCCGGGGCCCCGCCCGCGGCTGGGCCCGGGGCCGGGCCCGCGGTGCGCGGTCTGCTGCTGCGTACCACCGTGCCGCACGAGGCGGCCGCGCTGCCGACTGCGACCGGCGTCTACGCCGGGGCGGCCTGGCACGAGCGCGAGACCCACGAGATGTTCGGCATCGGCTTCCCCG
Organism: Streptomyces sp. 5-10; assembly: GCF_014712245.1. Lineage (NCBI taxonomy): Bacteria > Bacillati > Actinomycetota > Actinomycetes > Kitasatosporales > Streptomycetaceae > Streptomyces > Streptomyces sp. 5-10. The sequence goes on along the minus strand of NZ_JACVYG010000031.1, from coordinate 262 downwards.
GCCACCCCGGCCTCGCGCCGCTGCTGCTCCCCGACGGCTTCGAGGGACATCCGCTGCGCAAGGACTTCGTACTGGCGGCCCGGGTCGTCAAGGCGTGGCCGGGCGCGAAGGAGCCGGGGGAGTCCGAACACGGCGGCCCCAAGCGGCGGCAGATGCTGCCGCCGGGCGTCCCCGACCCCAACGAGTGGGGCCCGCTCAAGGGCCAGCTGCCCCCTGCCCCGGCGCGCCCGGCGCGGGGCGCCCGCGCGGCGGGCGCCGCCGC
>NZ_JACVYG010000030.1:0-120752 GCF_014712245.1 Streptomyces sp. 5-10 | reverse complement strand
CTCCGCGCCCACAACTGAGCACGGACAGCCGACCCCCGCGGTCATGGTGACCGGGGCCGCCCAGATCACTCGCAACTCGCCCGCTGCCCAGACGGCCTGTCCTCGCAGGGGGTGCACACGGATCACTCCGCACAGGGTTCTACCGGCGGTAGAATGAAGTATGAGCAAGCCGACGAGCATCAAGACCAGCGAGGCAGTCCGTGACCGGCTGCGCATCCTCGCGGAAGAGCGCGGTACGACCATCACGGAACTGCTGGAAGAGCTTGCGGGCCGTGAGCTGACCGGGGACGAGCGGGAGCAGCGGGCCCTCGAGGCAGCCCGCGAGCTCGGTATCGACTACACCGAGCAGGTTCAGCGCGTCGGGCAGGACGCGTGGGAGCGGATCCGCGCCCACCAGGGCGGCGCCGCCGCATGAGCCTGACGGCCGTCCTGGACCACACCGCGCTGACCGCCCTGTACCGAGCGGACCCCTTCTTCACTGGCCTGTACATCGAAGCCTCCCGCGGCACCGGCCGCGTCCTGATTCCGTCACTTTCGGTTCTGGCCGCCGAGCGACAGGCATCCGGGGCCGGGGCGCATGCCGTGACTCTGCGCTTCGCGGAAGCCATCCCCTTCACCACCGACCATGCCGCTGAAGCGATGGACTGGCCGGGCCTGGACTGGCCAGTGACGCACCCCGCGGCGATCGCCTGGCAGGCGGCCAAGGCAGGTGAGCCTGTCACGGTCCTCTCACTCCAACCCGAGCTCTACGCAGGAAGCGGCATCACCCCGTTGAACCCCATCTGAGACTTCAGCGGCGTTCGCGGTACTGGTCCTTGTACTGGGTGATGTCGGTGCCGTCGATGGTCTCCATCAACGTCATGGCTGCGTCGACCTCGGAGTCGGAGATGTCGACGGGCCCTGACGCTGATCGTTTGCGGTGCCTTCGACAGCAGGCCCGCAGTTCGCGGGAAGCGAGCTCATCACCATGGCGATAGCCGCAGCCGCGGTGTCAGCTTCACCGATGACCGTCCCACGAGAAGGACCGCAGACGCGATACCGGCCGTCGTTCAGCGGATCGATGAACGGCACGTCCCATGAGTACGGGAACCCGGTGCAGGTCGTGAAGTGAAGTGACCAGTGGCTGGTGAACGGATACAACTGCCGCAGCTTAGGTTCGGCGGACGCGGCCTTGGCGAGTTCAAGTGTCTGGCGGGCGAGGTCGCCCCGGTCGGCCTCTTGGCGCAGGTCCTCCAGGAGAAGTCGCCACTGCACGGTGACCGCTGCGGCTGGACCGCGTTCATGCGCTTCGGCCAGCTTGCTCACCTCGATGAAGGGAGCGACCTCCTGGATCTCGCGGAGTTTGGCCCCGTTACGCCAACCTGCCGCGGCTCGGGCCAGCTCGCCCAGATCGGAGGTTGACCCAGAGAGCAGCTGAACCCCTTGGCGCAGGCCATTGACGTTGAACCAGCGGCTCTCCGCCCCGATGAAGATCCAGCAAGGTTCCCGGCCAGCGGCTGTGCTGGCGACCCCAGCTGACCGCAGTGGGTCTGACTCGTCGCACAGCACCACATCGAGATCGAGGCCCTGCTCGGCAGCTGCCAGTTCCAGAGCCGCGGCAAGACTGCCGGCAGCCGCAAGGTCCGGATAGAGATCAGGGTCGGCGGGAGCGGCAGGGCGAGGGGAATTTGAGGTCACCGCCGGAGTCTGCCGTCTGTGCTGAGGAAATGGCCACCCTGGTGAGACGGATCCCCTATGCCACGCGGTGAGACTGGTCGCAGAGCACCAGGTCAGCGGGCTGCCTCATGCCACGAGTCAAGAGATCCTACAAGCCTGAACACGCGAGCGGCAGAGTGCCCAGCTCAGCCCGCTGTCCGCCGGACGCAGACTCTGGGCGCGCAGAGGCGGCCGACGGGCGATGCCGGGGCCGCCGCCTTCAGGACGCCGGGAGATGGCGGGCATCGCAGGCAGCGCACGGTTCGCTGCCNCTTCAGGACGCCGGGAGATGGCGGGCATCGCAGGCAGCGCACGGTTCGCTGCCCGGCCGGGTGAGCTCGCGCAGCGCCTGGTCGAGCGTGAGGTCCGCGTCGCCGGTCGGTAGCCAGCACGATTCGTGGTGGATGACCCGGCGCCCGGGGCCGCCGGCGGGCGCGGGCAGGTGCTGCACGCTCCACCGGCCTGCCGGGGCGGCGGGGGAGGAGTGGGGCGGTCGGGCTGGCCGGTGTTTCCGCCGGGTCGGTACGGCGGAGTAGTCGGTGCCCTCGATGGCGCTGATCAGGCGGGCGGGGACGCGCATCACGATCGAGTCGGGCTCGACCGTGATGCGGTTCGGCAGCTCCACCTCGGCCCAAACGGGCAAACGGACCTCGTACCACCAGCCGCCCCCGGCGCCGCGGTGGTCGAGGCGGCCGATGACCTGGGCTGTGACGCTCTGGCCGTCAGCCAGCTCGACCCACGCCGGAGGCCCGGGGGCGTCCGGGTCCGGGGTGTCGGGGCTGAAGGCGTCCACGGCTACGCGGCGGGTGCGGCGGCGTGGGTGTGCTTGAGCTGCATCCGCGCGGTGACGAGGTCCGGGCCCTCGAAGTTTGCCCAGAAGGTGTGGGTGACGACGGTGATGGTCAGCTCCCGCTGCCGGTCCCGCAGCCGCTGTACCTCCTTCTGGTCCTCCTCGGACCAGCCGTCGGACGCGGGGCGCTGCCATGGGCGCCAGATGTCGGGGTCACTGAATCCCGGGTGCGGCTCAACGGACCATGGAAGGCCCTCGAGGAGTGCGGTGAGGGCGGCGGCGACCTGGTGGAGTTCTTCCTGCGCGGCGAGCAGGTCCGGGGGGAAGTCGTAGGCTCTGGCCATGGTCCGAATGATACGTCTGTTCGATTTACGCGCCCGGCGAGACGGCGCACGGAGTGTCGCCAGTTGTGACTGAGTGCTTCGGCTGGCCCCTGAGCGCTTGAATTGGCCCGTTGAGTGTCGCGGCTGGCCCGCAGGGTAGTGGTCGGATCGGAGACATCACCCGAGCCGCCCTCGTCCTCAACGGAATCTGGAAGTGATCACCGCTGAGAAAACCTCAGTGATGACTGTTCTGTTGCTCCCCGAGGCCGGTATCCGGCCCTCCGTCGAAGAGACGACCCCGAGTGCCGTCCGCCGCACCATCGTCGAAACACTTCCTGACCTGCGCGAACGCGAGGGGACACATCGGTGCGGCTACTCCACGGCGACGATCAGGTCGCTACACCGTTTCGCCGTAGCTGTCGGCAGCCGTGATGAGCTGGTCGAGCCGGACGAGGGTAGCCGTCATCTCCTCGACTCGGGCCGCGAGGCGGTCACGCTCGGTGCGAAGCATGCGCCGCTGCGGGACCGTGGCGCGGCCGTTGTTCACGCAGGGCAGCAGTGCCGCGATGGCCCGGCTGCTGAGGCCGGCCGCGTAGAACTGCTGGTACAGGCGTACCACCTCGACGGTGTCCTCGGTGTAGCGGCGCTGTCCCGACGGTGTGCGCTCCGGGCTGAGCAGACCCTGTTCCTCGTAGTAGCGCAACGCGCGCACGCTCACACCGGCCCGCCGCGCGACCTCGCCGATCTTCATCGCCCCATGTCCCCTTCCCGCGCTTGACTCTCACGTCGGCGTGAGGTTTTAGCGTAGCGGGCATGGACATTCGAAACGAGATTGCGCTGGTCACAGGCGCCAACCGCGGTATCGGACACAGCTTCGTCGCCGAGCTGCGGCGCCGGGGCGTCAAGAAGATCTACGCGGCCGCCCGCAGGCCGGAAACCCTCCCCGACCTCCCCGGCATCGTCCCACTGGCGCTGGACGTCACCGACGACACGTCCGTGACCCGAGCCGCGGCCGTCGCCGCCGACACGACACTGCTCATCAACAACGCCGGGGTGTCGACCTTCGCCAGGCTCACCGACGGCGCGGAGGACGACATCCGGCGGGAAATGGAGACGAACTACTTCGGCCCCCTGCGGATGGTGCGTGCCTTCGCGCCGGTCCTGGCCGCCAACGGCGGCGGTGCCGTGCTGAACGTGCTGTCGGTCATGGCCTGGATGGCCTACGAGCACTCCAACAGCTACGGGGCGTCCAAGGCCGCGGCCTGGGCGCTCACCAACGGCATCCGCTACGAACTCGCCGGCCAGGCCACCCAGGTCACCGCGCTGGTCATGGCCAGCGTCGACACCGACATGATGGCCGGCATCGAGGACGAGAAGTCGCACCCCGACGTGATCGCCCAGCGAGCCCTGGACGGCGTTCAGTCCGGCTCCCTGGAGGTCCTCGCCGACGATAGGACCACACAGTGGAAGGCCAGGCTCAACGAGGACCCGGCCCTGCTGTACCCGCACCTGGCCGCACCCGCTGCCCGGGCGTGAGCCGCACAAGCGCATGGCACACACACTGACGAACTTGGCCGCTCTGGCTATTCAGTGAAATGGGATGGGGTGGCCCCGCTGAGCGGGCCACCCAGCTGTCAGCTACACCTCCGAGATCTACCCCGGCACCATCCACGGCTTCACCATGTCCGACACCGACGCTTTTAGCGCCTCCGGGCTGAAGCGCCACTGGGACCACCTGCTCCCTCTCTTGGACCGTACCCTGGGCAACAGCTGAGGCTCCGGCTCGGAAACCAAACCTGAAGTACACGGCTCTGCGCCCGCTGGCCAATGCCGCCTGAGGCCGCACCCGCATCGAGAACGGCTGGTGATCCACCGTAGTCGCAGGACCGCCCCCGCTAGCGCGAGGGCGGCCCGCCCGTTTCAGGCCGCAGTGCCGAAACCAGCTGCAGCTAGGTCCTGCTCACGCAGCGGGGTGAAGTCGACGTCGAGTTTCGGGTCGTACGCCTCGGGCGTTCGTGAGCAGCGCGTTGAACTTCATCGCCTTCTCCTGCTCGACCGGGTCGTTGTCGGCGATGACGCCGCGGTTGCCGAACCCGAGCCACTGGGAGAAGCCGTTGAACGCCTCGACCTTGTTCGTCGCCGCGGTCACCCGTCGCCGCAGCGGGGCATCGGAGAGGTAGCGCAGCAGTTGGACGGTGCGGATCACGCGGCCGACCTCGCGGAAGGCGGCGTAGGTGGCGTTCTTCTTGGAGCCCGAACGCAGCCTCTTGAGCAGCGTGGACGATGAGATCGCCCCCTCCCGTACAGAGACCGCCACCTTCATCAGGTGCCGGAACTGGGACTCGATCAGGTCCCAGTCGATGACGTTCTTCCCCACCTCGCCGAACAGCGCGTCGATGTGCACGTACTCGGTGGTCTTGCTGGGCCGGTAGAAGGTCAGGCCCTTCCAGTTCCTGATCCTGGGCATGAGGTCGAAGCCGAGCAGGTGCGCGAGCGCGAACACCGGCTGGGACTGGCCCTGGGTGTCCGCGTGCACGGTGGTCGGCTTCACCTCGGAGGAGTTCTTCAGCAGGCCCTCGATGATGTAGACGGCCTCCCACACCCCGCACGGGATGAAGTGCGTGAACAGCGCGACGTAGGTGTCCGAGATGTGGTGGTAGGCGATCCCGCCCGGCTTTCCGTACCGCACCGACGTCTCGGCGGGCAGATTGTCGAGGTAGGTGTCCATGTGAGTGCCGTCGGCCGCCACCGTGGTGCCGTCGCCCCACGCCTGGGAGATGTCCAGGCGGACGTGCGCGTTGACCAGGTCGGCGATCGCCTCGTTCAGCAGCACGATGGAGAAGTGCCGGTTGGCCACGTACGCCAGCTCGTGCCCGCTCACGCCGGGGATGTGCCGGGCGGCCTCGTACGGGCCCACGTTGGTGCCCTTCACGAAGGTCTCGCCGAGGGCCGCTGCCCCTCCGAGCGATGCGGCTTCAGCGACGGGATACCGGTCTCGGGGTCGATGACCAGGCCCTCGTTGTCCGGGTACCCGGCATCCGCCGCCGCGGCGGCCGCAGTGAGCTTGTCCTCCAGCTGCCGGCGGAAACGGGCCGCGTCGAACCCGTCAGTCTCGCCTTCCTCGCACAGGCCGACCTCGACCAGATAGGTGCCCAGCCTCTCCTTCACGACCTCCCAGCCCAGCAACTGCTGAGACCAGTCCGCGTACTCCTCCGAGCCGACCACCGCGACGTCGCCGGTGCGCAGCTCCTCGGCGAGCGCGGTGAAGACCATCGCCTCGAAGTGCTTGCGCACGAACTGCCCCGTACGGGTCTTGTCGACCACGGCCTTGCGCCAGTTCTGCGTGGCGAAGGAGATGTCCACCTCCTTGCCCTCCTCGTCGAAGGCGGTGATGTACTCGCCACGGGCGCCCTGGTGCCGCATCGCGTGCGCGAGCGCGTCCAGCACCGTCCGGTCGTCCGACGTGGCGGTGAACTCCAGCTTCTCGGTCAGGTCGAACATCACCGCGCGGTCCCGGCCGATCTGCCCGTACAGCAGCACCTCCCAGAAGTTGCCGTGATGGGCGGAGACCTTCTCGATCTGCTCGTACTGCTGGTCGAACCCGCCGAGCTCCTCCACCGTCTTCGTCACGGCGCCGAGCCCGCCGGCCTGCACCAGCAGGGCCTTGGCCATCGCCAGGACTGTCGGAGAGACCTTGCCGCCCAGCCGCTGGGCGACCTCGTCCACCGGCGCCTCGTCGTCCAGGCCATCCAGAGACTCACGGACTTCGGCGGTCATGGCCGCGGCCTTCTGAACCGCTTCCTGGGCGGGGCCACCGTCGTCAATGTTCTTGAGCACGGTGCGGTAGTTCCCGATCAGGGCCTCGACGATCTCCCGCTCGGCGAGCCGGATCGCCTCCAGCTCCTCCTTGGCCCTCTTGATCTTCGTCGCGACACGCTTGGTGAACATCGTCGCCAGGTCGTCGCGGACCCGCATCCTCGCCTTGTGCGTGAGGCACGCGATCAGCGCGATCTGCTTGATGAGGGCGTAGTCCCGCAGTTCCGAGGCATCCGCCGCGTCCGCTTCCCCGGCGAAGTCGGTGATCTTCCCCGTGGCGACCGACTCCATCCACAGCGACGTGTCGCCGAGCTCGTCCAGCCAGTCCAGGCGCTTGGCCAGGTTCTTGAAGTGCGACCAGGTCGGCCCCTTGGCAGGCTTCTTCAACCGGTTGAACAGCGTCGTGCCGTCCGAGTCACGCTCCTCCAACAGCCGCAGCAGCCCGGCCCGCTGAACGGGGATCATGCGGTCGTGGATGCCCTCGCGGATCGAGGCGTTCACCTCGGTGCGGATCTTCGAGGCCATCTTGTCGAAGGTGGAGAACCCGGGCAGTTCCAGCCCGGCCTCCACGACCTTCTCCAGCGCGATGTTGATGAGGTCCGCGGGCCGGTTCTTCGCCGCGGCCTCCTTGCGGATCGACCGTTCGACGATCCTGCGGGCCTCGCCCTGGTCGTACTTCACGCCGACCTTCTTGCGGACCAGGCCCCGGTGGTGCTTGGCGGTCCGCTCCGCCCGGTACAGCGGCACCGTACCCTCCGGCAGCTCCACCTGGCGCCGTACGAACTCCACCACCTGCTCCGGCACGTCCTCCAGTGTGGGGAAGCAGCCCATGCGCTGGTACGACTTCAGCATCAGCAGCAGGGCCAGCAGATGCTCGTCACCATCTGTGGCATCGGCCGCCCACTGAAGCTCATCGCGAGTCGGTGAGAAGAACAGATGCAGTTCGTGCGCGGTGATCAGCCGCTTGAACCGCGGGTACGCGGTCCGCTCGATCGAGGTCACAATCCCGCCCCGGGCCCAGACGACAACAACATCACGACCAACGACACTGAGCCGAACGGGTGACGGGCCGGGAGGCGCTCGGGGCTTCAAGATCAACCCATTGCCCCTTTGACCCGTATCTCGGCCATACCCCAACAACCGCTCCCAAGCCGGTTGCCACTAACCCGATCACTGCGATGGCGAGAGGAATTACGAAATCCGTCACGGCGGCACGTCATGGCTGCTCAATCAGTTCAAGGGAACACCGCGTCGTGCGGCCTGACAGCAGGACCAACGGCATCACAGCTCGTCAATCAACCGCGAACACATGAACATGTCCCGGCGTTCGTCCCCCACCTGTTGCCATCCACGCAGCACCGAGCGCAACCCGCGCGGAGCAACCTCACCGCTGCTTCATCAACGACGACAGAGGGTGTCGGGTTTACGGCCGACGATGGACGTATGCGCGAAACCCCAGAAGAACTCAACAAGCTCCAGTCCCTCCTCGACTCCTCCCTCTCCGGCTCGACCGCACACCTCCGCTCGATCGTCGAGGGCCGCACCATCACGGCGGCGCAGCTCACCGGGGTCCTCACCGGCATGTGCACGCTCGCCCTCTCCACGGTGACCACAAAGGGCGAACCGCGGATCAGCGGCGCCGACGGGCACTTCCTGCACGGCCGGTGGCACTTCGGCACGGCGCGCAACGCCGCCAAGGCCCGTCATCTCGCGGCCCGTCCGGCCGCCAGCGTCGCGCACATGCGCGGCGAGGACCTCGGCGTGTTCACCCACGGCACGGTGGAGGAGCTGAACCCCGAGGACGCCGAGACCACGGCCGACTGGCAGGAACTCCTCGCCTACTTGAAGGACTTATACGGCGACGACGACGCCTTCGACTGGAACCGCGAGGTCGTCTACTACCGGCTGAACCCGCACTGGATGACCGTCTACGCCCCCGACCTCGACAAGCTCACCGGCACGTGACGCCGGGCCCGTCGACGAGGGCCTGCACCTGCGCGTACGTGGGTGCGGGGCCGGTCGACGGCGCGCCGTCGCCTACCGCCAGCGCCGTGGCGACGGCCTCGCCCAGCGCCCGCCGGTACAGCAGCGACCCGAGGCTGCCCCGCCCCCCAAGCTCTCAACTCCTTCCCCAAGCTCTCAACTCCGCTTCGCTGCGTTCGAGCAGGGGGCCGCTCGGCGTCTTGCCGGTCCAGAGGCCCAGGAACGGCAAGGTCGTGAGATGGCCCCGAACCCACGGAAGCAACTCCGCAGAGCACGACGACGGACCCTTGAGTTCCCACCGAGAACCCTTCAGTTTGCGTGAACTTACGGGACTCGCCGGGGTTGAGGAACATCCATGTCAGATCATGCGCTAAGCGCTCGCGGCCTCGATTGCTCGCAACGGCGGTTGGCCGACTGGGTTCGCCCCAGCCCTCTCCCCGATACCTGGTGCCGTCTGCGGCGCTGGCTCCGTTACTCCGGCGGCAGGTCTACCCGTGCCGGGTCAAGGATCTTGACAATGCGAGTCGACGCAGACGGGCCCTTCCGCTTCGGCTGGCGGTGGTAGCCGCGCACCAGGACCAGGTCTTCCCCCAGCAGACGCTCATTCAGCCCCCTGGGGGCGAACGTGGAGATTTCCTGCCCGGGGGCACCGAAGGTGATGCCGGGCAGGCTCTTCCGCCGGTAGGGGTGGTTATCGACGCGGTGTCGCTGCCGCAGGCCGGTGTGGGCACTGACGATGACGCCCCTCCACTCGCTGGTGTAGGGACCCCCGACTGAGGAGCTGTGCAGCTTGAGCACTATGCCGCGAAGTTGCCCGGGACGCTGATCGCGCACGCGCTGCCGTTCACGCTGGTTCGAAAAACGCCTTTTGAGGATCTTGTTCTGCCGCGCGGTCATACTGCTTCCCCTCCCGGTCGGTGTGTGCCGGATCGACGCAATCTGACATTTGCAACCGCATCCGCCCGCCGCAGCCACCCCTCGGACACGCCTTTGAGAAGGGCTTCGCGTTGTCCCGGAAGCAGACCTGCGGGACGACCCCGGACGCGCGTCCGGGGTCCTGGAGCTCTGGCCGCCGCCAGTACCAAGCGCAAGGCGGACGAAGCGGAATCGACCACCAGCTGGCGCTGCCCTCCTCACCCGCCTCGTCCGGGACACCTGCCGGCTGGCTGTCCACCGCATGACAGCCGTCCCGCCGGACCGTGGTCTGCGGGACGGCCGTCATGCGGTGACGGTCATGTACGGGTTGCCCCTGGGTGGACTTCCCCGTGGACGCGCAAGGTGGCCGCGATCGTCACTCGTTCGTCATTCATCTTGATCAGCCAGTCCTTCTCGCCGCGGACCGTCATCAGCCCGTTGGCATTCAGATGATCTGCGAACCAGGACGGCGCCCCGACGTGAAGGTTGCGCGCGATCGACACCCTGTCGTCACTGGCCTTCATGATCGAGTCGCCCCCGCTGCTGACCTCCAGCCCCCCGTTGGCGTTCAGCAGCCCCGAGAACGTGGACTGCCCGCCGACGTTGAGGTCGCCGCCGACAGCGGCCCTCCCCGCAGCGTGCAGCTCCCCTCCGGTGTCCACCCTGCCGTTGACGGAGAGGTTGCCCCCGGCGACGACGTTCCCGGCGGCGTTCACCTCGCTCTCGGCGTCCAGCTTGCCGTGGACGATCAGCCGCGGTGGGCCGTCCTGCGTCTCCAGGACGTTGTCGACGGTCAGCCCGCCCTGGAGGGTGAGGCGGTCCTTGACCAGCGCCCGGCGGGTGTCCAGGTCGTTCAGGTCAGCCTTGTCAGCGGTGACGGTTCCCCACTGCCGGCTGCCCGTGCCCTGGAAGACGTTCAGCCCCGCGGGCGGGAACTCGATCCACCCGGCGCTGCCGCCGCGGCCCTGCACCCACGCGGTGGTGACGCCGTTGACATCCGTCCGGTCCGCTTCGAGGGTTCCCCACTCTCGTTTCCCGTCCTTGTAGACCTGCACGCCGGTCTGGGGGAAGGCGATCCACCCGTCGTTGGTGTTGCGGCCCTGCACCCAGGCGGTGTTGACGCCGTTCACGTCCGCCTTGTCGGCCGTGACGGTGCCCAGGTTGCTTCCCGTGCCTTGGCCCACCTTGATCCCGGTGGACGGGAACTGGATCCACCCGTCGCCGCTGCCGCGGCCCCGCACCGTCGCGGTGGTCACGACGCTGGTGATGTCGGCCTTGTCGGCCGCGATGGTGCCGGGTGTGCCGGCGTTGTTGTTGATCTGTGCACCTTGTGCGGTGAAGGTGATCTGTCCCTTGGCCGTGGTGCCCTCCACCCACGGGGTGTGGAGTCCGTTGGTGGCGGTGACACTGTCGAACTCAGGGTCGCTCAGGTGGACGGTGGTGGTGAGGGTGTGCTCCGGCCGCTGCTGCCGCGGTGCCGAGGTGGCGGTCAGGGTGTAGGTGGCGTCCCGCTTGGGCACCTCGCCCGCTGCCGGCGACCACGTCCAGCCGGTCGGGGTCTTCTTCGGCGCGGCCTTCGAGAGGCGGCCGTCCGGCCCGTAGATCCGGTAGGTGAAGGCGGGGGATCCCTCCCACTGCAGGACGACCTGGTTGCCCGCGGCCACCAGAGACTGCTTCGGACGGAAGTTGCGCGGCGCGCTGGGAGCCTGCTTCAGCAGGCTCAGCATCACGTGGGAAGTCTCCTGATTGGGCGCCTTTTGCACGGTCTCTTTCACATGCAGCAGGACCGGCCCCGGCTTGTCGGAGACCTTGAAATCCTCCAGCGCCAGAATTACGGCCCCGCCTCTCTTGAAGGGCGTGCTGCCCTGCGAGGGCGCCGAAGGGAACAGCGGGGGCGCAGGCTGGGGCGACAACGTGCAGCAACCTGCCGTGGGATCCCAGTTGACCAGCGGCTCTTCGTTCGACGTCCTCGTTGTATCCGGCAGGATCCGCGCCTTGATCGCCGTCGGATCGGGCGTCAGGGACTCTGCCTGTTGCCCGAAGGGCACCGTCACCTCGATGGAAGTCCAGCACACCGGATTGTCCTGCGGGTTGGAGACGACGATGTAGACCGTCCCCTTGGACACGCCGCCCGCCTCCGACACCTGGAGCGGAGCCGGGTCGGTGAGGATGCTGTACTCAAAAAGAGTCACCGCTGAAACCCCCCTGGTTTCTGCTGTGCGCGCCCGCCCTCGCGGGCCAGACTTCGTATGGTCTGTGCCGCAGCCTCGCCGGACAACCTCGGAGCCCCGATGCACCAGAATCGGCGTGAACCAGACCTGCCCTGACTGAAACAGGAGGTTACGGACGGCCCGGCCGCGAGATCGCCAGGACAGGCCGGCCGCGAGCCCCCGTCGCCCGCCTGCTCGAAGAACCAACGCGGGTGACGCCCTCGCAAGATCGCTGCCGTTTGCGGCCGGTGACACGGTTCTTACCGGCACCCTCGAGCCGCGGTCGCAGGATGTAGAACAGGTCGGCGCGGCGAGGGTCGAACCAGGCCAGGGCCCGGGTCAGTGGGTTGAGGTCGGCGTCGACGAGAACACCGTCCTCCCCGATCCCGGCCGCGCAGGCGGCCGCCACAGCATGGCGCTTTCCACGTCGGAGCAGACGGCCGCGCGGGTACCTTCAAGATCACATGCGGTTTCAAGGACCTGACGACGGAAGAGCAAGCGGTCTTCCTGGAACTGCTCACCACGGACGACGACGGCAGCGTCGCACTCTACGTCACCGTCAAAGCGGAGCTGATGGACCCGCTGCGACCCCACCGCGTCTCGGTGACCACACGCACCGGCCGCGACGGGCAGGGGCCGGCCCTGGACGGTGCCGCCCGCGAACTGCTGAAGGCCACCTACCTGCGCCCCTTGAGAGACGCCGAGGCCGAACTGCGCTCCGGCCGGGGATCACGGCTGTCACAGATCCTCGCCGGCTACCCAGCCATGCGCACACAAGGCGAGGACGACTTCGACGAGGAGACCGACAGCGCCACCACCCTGGTCGGCATCCTTCGCCGCGCGGAACGCCACATCGGCAACAACACGGCCGTGGCCGCGGCCCGGGACGACATCAACACCGGCTATCTGCAGAAGTTCTCCATCGGATCCGACGTCCTGCGCGGCGAGATCGGCGTCGCCGGAGACGCCACGCTCGCACGAGCGCTGGAGCGACTGGAACTTACGCTGTTCGCGGGTACGGGGCAGTGGACCAGACACGGCCTGGGCTACAACAACGCCTTGTTCATGGCGGCCGAACTGCTCCTGCTCGGCAAAAGCTCCTTCGCGCCCCTGCTGCTGATCGAGGAACCCGAAGCCCACCTCCACCCGCAGCTTCAGACCCGCATCATGGACCTCCTGCGGGAACGCGCCGAGGCTGCCAAGACGACCGGGGCGCCGCCGGTCCAGGTCATCCTCACCACCCACAGTCCGAACCTGGCCTCGGCCATCCCGGTCGAACACCTCACGCTCGTCGCCCGCGGATCCACCTTCCGCCTAGCTCCAGTACTGACCTGTCTCGACGAGGGCGACTACGCCTTTCTCACTCGCTTCCTTGACGTGACCAAGGCCAACCTGTTCTTCGCCCGCAGCGTGGCCATTGTCGAGGGTGACGCCGAGGCCATTGTTTTGCCCGCCCTTGCGCTGGCGGTCGGCCGGTCGTTCAGTGAATGCGGCGTCAGCGTCGTCGACGTCGGCGGCGTGGGCCTCTTCCGCTACAGCCGGATCTTCCAGCGCGAGGGTGAGCAGATCCCGGTCGCGGTGGCCTGTATCCGGGACCGGGATCTGGTGCCCGCCGGAACCTCGGCAGAGATGCGCAAGCAGCTCAAGTCCTCGGCGGAGATGACGCCTCAGGAGATCGACGCCCACGTTGCCGCGCTGAAGGAAAAGGACAGCGGTCACGTGCGCACCTTCGTCTCCTACCACTGGACGCTGGAGTACGATCTGGCCGCAGCCTCCTGGACCATGGCGACCCTCATGCACCAGGCCGTCCGTGCCGCTGTCGCCTCCAAGTCCACCTGGCCCACCGCGGACAGGCTCGCCGACTTGGACCGAATGGCGCAGGAGGAGGTCAGCAAGTGGCGAGAGAACAACGTGTCCCTGGAAAAGGCGGCCTTGGACATTTATGAGCCGCTGCGCATGGGCCGGGCCAACAAACCGATCGCCGCTCAACACGCGGCCCGGCTCCTGCAAACCACACCCGTGACCGAGGACGATCTGCCGCCCTACCTCGTGGCCGCCTTCATGTATCTGTGCAGCGAGGTCTGAGCGATGACAAGCCTGTATGCGCCCGACGTCTTCATCAAGGACAAGGTCGAGCAACTCGCCCAGCAGCTCGGCCTCGAGCTGCCGCACAAGGAACAGTGGGACTTCATCCAGAGTGCGGAGTCCCTGGACCTGCAAGCGGCTCCCGGCTCGGGCAAGACCAGCCTGATCGGGCTCAAGCTCGCCCTGCTGGGCCAGGGATGGGCCTCGCCTACGCGCGGGATCTGCGTCCTGTCCCACACCAACACGGCCAAGGACGAGATCAGCAGCCGCCTCGCCGTCACACCGGAGGGGCGCCGCCTGCTGCAGTACCCGCACTTCATCGGCACGATCCAGTCCTTCGCCAACACCTTCTTCGCCCTGCCCGCTCTCCGAGCTCGCGGCATCGAAGTCCAGGCCGTTGACGACGACGTCTACGCGGCCGCGTCCCTACGGCTGCTGGAACGCCACCCCGGCTTCCGCACGCTGAAGACCGCCCTCGGTCACCGCCGCAACGGCTCCGCGCTCGTAGCCGAGGCCCGCTACGTGTGCGACGCCGGGCCGACGAGCACGCCGCCCTCGTGGACGCGGACACAGTCGCCGCCTGATGGGATTCCCTACGCTGCCGCGCTGAGAGTGGTGCGAAGCGCTCCCAAGGACTGGGGCTTCCTCCCGGTCGTGACCATCCCCGTGCACGGGAGGTCTCGGCCGCGCCTCTCGGAGGAGGTGGCGCATGGGCGCCCCTGCCGCTGCTCGTGGGGAAGCCGCGGTCGGCCCTCCATCCTCGTACCCGGTTCCACCCATCACCTGAAAGGGATTCCATGATGGCGAGAACGCCGCGCGGTGCGATTCCGACTGCGGACGGCCGTACGGACAGGCGGAGTAATCTCCGGCCGGTGATGTGAGACAGGGCCGCTCCTCGGCACATGCTGAGGGGCGGTTCGCTCTTCTAGAGAGGATCAGATTTCGTGGCCGAAGCAGCGTCGTACGAGATCCCCGCCAGCGTCTTAGAGACGCTGGTGGCTTCAGGAAGGCGGCTCGTACTCGACCGGCGCGGGTCGACTGTTTGGGAGGTCGAGACGCAGCAGGGCCGGTATGCCGTGAAGCTTGGCTATCCAATCAAAGCAACAAGCGAATGGGAGGCCCAGGAATGGACGGCCCTGGCCCCCGCCCGCGAGGGTGCGATCTTGCAGCAGCTCGACAGGGGCAACGTCAGCTACGGCGAATGGGGAACACGGCACCTGGAACGTCCAGCCCTGGCACCTGGGCGACAGCCTGTACGACCTGTGGCAGCCACACCGCGCCGAAGGGGCCTCATCAGAGCCCGACCTAGGTGAAGCGCTGTCGTGCGCGGAAGCCGTAGCCGCGTTGCACGCGACAGGGTGGGCGCACGGGGACATCCAACCCGCGCATCTGATCATCAGCGATGCGGGAACGGCGCTCATTGATCTCGCGCTGGCCCAGGGCGGAGACATCCCCACCGCCTACGACTTCAGCTATCGGGGCTGTCTCGTCCACTACGAGAGCCCCGAGATCTCCCGGAGCGTCTTGGAGACCGGCACGGCCACCCCGACCATGACAGCCGACGTCTACGCCCTTGGTGCCTCACTCTTCATCAGCGCGACCGGACTGCGCCACGTCGCGTACCCCGACGACGCCAGCCGCAAGGATCAGCGGCAAGCCATCGTGGACGGACCGCACCGCCCGGTGAACGTGCCCGGAGTGCTCGGCAAGCTCATCGAAGCCATGCTCAGCCCCGACCCGGCCGACCGGCCCACGAGTGCCGAAGTCTGTAAGGAACTGAGCAGCGGGCGCTGAGCCCCCTTGATCGCCCCGCCCATCCGGTCTACCCCCGGGACGGATGGGCGGGGCTCGCTGCTGTTCAGGCAGGGTTGGTCACGTGACCAACGCATGACCAACAGCCGGCCAGGAACGGGCAGAAACAGCAGGTGAGCACGAGACCCGAAGCATCGGCCTGACCCATTGCGTGAAATGTGTGTACAGATGTTAACGCGGTGTTTCCGGGGGAAGTTTGCGTGGCGCCACCGGGCAATGGTTACGATCACGGCATGGTTACGGCTTGGTTGCGCTCCGGCATGCTGCGGCCCCGCTCCGCGGGGCCGTTGCGTCTGCTGTGGCTGGCCGTGCTGGTGCTCGGCGTCCTGGTCACGCACGGCGCGAGCGCTGAGAGCGCCCAGGGGCACGCAACGGTCGGTGCGACCGCGCCCATACACGGGTCCGCCGTGACGCAGGAAGGTCACACGAGCGGGGCCGGAGGAGGCGGTGCTGTCGCGAGCGCGTCGCCCGACGCTGCGGCGGCCGACGGCCAGCACGAGGGCGACGGCCCGCCCCACCCGGCTGAAGGCTGCGTCTCCGGCCAGCCCCAGCAAGACCTGTATCTGGCCGCTCCAAGTCTGTCCACACGGGACCGTGTGCCAATGACGCGCCCGTTTGCATGGGGGAAGCCCGACCCCTTCCGGTCGAAGTCGACCGTTCCTTCGTTGACGGATTCGAGAGTCTCCGTGGTGCAGCAGGTCTAGATTCCGGCGTACCCGACTGGCCGCCGCTCCCCTGAGAGATGACAGCCCGCCCCGCGGTACGGGCCGGCCAGGTGCGGTCAGTTCCCGGCTCCCTGGACGCCCGTGGCCACGCTTCCTCGTGTTGGTCGGGCCGCTCCTCGGCGCCTGGCTGCTCGGATGCCTGCTGATCCCGATCCGCCGCTCCCTCCCCACGCCGTGGGAGCGGCGGCCGCTGCCCGGAGGAACCGTGCCGTTACACCCCCTTTGCCACGCTCACACCAGCCGCCCGGCTACCAGGGCTCGGCTGCTGGTCGTCGTCCTCGGAGTCTTGCTGCTGTGGGCGTTCGGTTGTTCTGCCCCGCACGCTGACGACGGCCACACGCAGGGCCGGGCTTCGGCCTCGGTCTCGGCCGATCTCCCCCCGCTCGCGTCGGCAGACACCGAGCGTGCGATGCCCCACGGACCGCATCCACACTCCGGTGCGCATTGCGCGCCGTACGCGGTCAGCCAAGTGCCTCCGCAGGCCCGGCAGTTGTTCACCGACACCGCGGCCCCGGGCATCCTCGCCGGAGTGGCGGCGGGAGTGACTGCCGCCGTGGCCGGCCAGCAGTGGGTCGCTCGACACGGAGGAAGCAGACCCCGGATACGGCGCTCAGGCCGCTCCACTCTCGCCGTCGTCTGCCGGTGGCGGATCTAGACGGGCCTTCGCGGCCATCGACACCGGCCGCGCGTGCTGCCACCAGGTACCGAGGCGGATGCCTCTTCCTGGGCCGGACGGCGCGCCCGACGAAACCCCGTCACACCACCGATGAGAGCGGAAGATGAACCCGCAGACCACAACCGAGATCACACTTCCCGCCCGCTCGGCCCTGTCCGGGCTCGTGGGCGACACCCCGGTTCTCCGGATCTCCGATCCCCTCACCCCCGCTGACCGGGGGTTCTGGGCGAAGCTGGAGGGTTTCAACCCCGGCGGGATCAAGGACCGGCCCGGCCTGTACATGGTCGAGCGGGCCCGCGCCCGTGGTGATCTGCGCCCCGGCGCCAGGATCATCGAATCCACCAGCGGCACCCTCGGCCTGGGATTGGCCCTGGCCGGCATGGTCTACGGCCACCCCGTCACCCTGGTCACCGACCCGGGTCTGGAGCGGTCCATGACCCAGCTGCTGACCACCTACGGAGCTCAGGTCGACGTCGTCTCCGAACCCCACCCCACCGGCGGCTGGCAGCAGGCGCGGCGCGAGCGAGTGGTTCAGCTCATGGCGCAGCACCCCGGCTCGTGGTGCCCCGACCAGTACAACAATCCCGACAACACCACCGCCTACACCCCGCTCGCGCTGGAGCTGGCATCCGCCCTGGGCCACATCGACGTGCTGGTGTGCAGCGTGGGTACCGGCGGCCACTCCGCCGGCGTCTCCCGGGTGTTGCAGGCCCTGTATCCGGAGCTGAAGCTCGTCGGCGTCGACACGATCGGTTCGACCATCTTCGGGCAGCCGGCCCGCACCCGGCTGATGCGCGGCCTGGGTTCGAGCATCTACCCCCGCAATGTCGCCTACGACAATTTCAGCGAGGTGCACTGGGTGGCGCCGGCCGAGGCGGTGTGGACCTGCCGCCGACTCGCCGCCTCCCACTACGCCACCGGCGGCTGGAGCGTAGGCGCGGTCGCCCTGGTGGCGGGCTGGCTGGCCCGCACCCTGCCCGCGGACACGAAGATCGCGGCGATCTTCCCCGACGGCCCGCAACGCTATCTCGGCACGGTCTACGACGACGACTACTGCGCCGCACACGGTCTGCTCGACTCCCCGCCGCCCGCCGAACCGGAGATGATCGGCCGCCTGGACGAGAAGGAAGTCAGCCGCTGGACCCGGTGTACCACCGTGGTCGACCCGCTCACCCTGTCCCGCCCGGCGCAGGAGCACGGCGCCGCAGAGCTCCCTGAGTTCGACACCCAGGAGGAGGGAGACCGGTGATGGACCGGCAGTCACGTTCTGGGGGGACCCTGGCGCAGATGCGCTCCTACCCGCGCAGCGTCCAGTTGTTGATGGTGAACCAGTTCTCCATCAACCTCGGCTTCTACATGCTGATGCCGTACTTGGCCGCGCACCTGTCCGGCACGGTCGGGCTGGCCGGCTGGGCCGTCGGACTCGTGCTCGGCATACGCAACTTCAGCCAGCAGGGGATGTTCCTGGTCGGCGGAACCCTGGCCGACCGGCTCGGCTACAAGCCTCTGATCATCGCCGGGCTGATGCTGCGCATCGTCGGCTTCGCGACCCTCGGACTGGTGGAGGCGCTGCCCGCGCTGCTCGCCGCATCCGCGGCGACCGGGCTGGCGGGCGCCCTGTTCAACCCGGCGGTGAGGGCCTATCTGGCGGCGGACGCCGGGGAGCGCAGGGTCGAAGCGTTCGGGCTGTTCAACATCTTCTACCAGGCCGGCATCCTGCTCGGCCCACTGGTCGGCATGGTGCTCACCGGTGTCGACTTCCGCGTCGCCTGCCTGGTGTCGGCCGGGATCTTCGCGCTGCTGAGCATCGTGCAGCTCCGCAGTCTGCCCGCCCGCCGGGCAAGCGACGCACCGACCGCCAAGGGAAGCGGCCGGCAGGACGGCGTGCTGTCCCAGTGGCGCACCATCGTGGCCAACCGGCCGTTCCTGCTGTTCTCGGTCGCCATGATCGGCTTCTACGTCATGCAGTTCCAGGTCTATCTCGCCCTGCCGCTGGAAGTGCGGCGCCTGGGCGGCGACGGAACGTCCGGGACAGCGGCGGTGGCGATGCTCTTCGCTGTCTCGGGCTTGAGCACGATCCTCTTCCAGACCAAGGTGACCGCGTGGTGCAAGGCCCGCATGGAGCCGGGCCGGGCCCTTGCCTGGGGCCTGCTCACCATGGGCGTGGCGTTCGTGCCCCTGCTGGTACCGACGGCCGTGCCCGCGCCGGAGGGCGGAGTGGGGCTGTGGCTGCTCGCGGCCGTGCCGCCCGCGCTCTCAGCTCTGCTCCTGGCGGTGGGGACGATGATCGCCTACCCGTTCGAGATGGACACCATCGTCCGGCTCTCCGGTGACCGCCTGGTCGCCACCCACTACGGGCTCTACAACACCATCTGCGGCGTCGGCATCACGCTCGGGAACCTGCTGACCGGGGCCTCCCTGGACGCCGCCCGCGCGGCCGGCGTCTCCGCGCTCCCGTGGATCGCGTTCTGCGCGCTCGGCCTGGCCTGTGCCGCCGCCCTGTACGGACTGCACCGCACCGGCCGCCTCGCGCCGCCGGTACGCGAGACACGGCCTGAGTCGGTGTCCGCCTGACTCATGGTCCTGCGGGAGGGGGGACGAGCTTTCCTTCGTCCTCCCTCCCGGCCATGCGTCGAAGTCGCCGCCGTATGCGGCCGCCGGGGCGGCCGTTCCTCAACGAACCAGTAGGGATGGAAATCCACCGTGAGCTCGAAACCTGTCGTACTCCTGGCTGAAAAGCTGTCGCCCGCCACTGTCGGCGCCCTGGGCCCGGACTTCGAGATCCGGCTCTGCAATGGCGCCGATCGGGCCGAACTCCTCCCCGCGATCGCGGATGTCGACGCGATCCTGGTGCGAAGCGCGACCAAGGTCGACGCGGAGGCCATCGCCGCCGCCAAGAAGCTGAAGGTCGTCGCCCGCGCCGGGGTCGGCCTCGACAATGTCGACGTCTCCGCCGCCACCAAGGCCGGCGTCATGGTCGTCAACGCCCCGACCTCCAACATCGTCACCGCCGCCGAGCTGGCCTGCGGCCTGCTCCTCGCCACCGCGCGGAACATTCCGCAGGCCAATACGGCACTGAAGAACGGCGAGTGGAAGCGCAGCAAGTACACCGGCGTCGAACTGAGCCAGAAGACCCTCGGCGTGGTCGGCCTCGGCCGCATCGGCGTGCTGGTCGCCCAGCGGATGTCCGCCTTCGACATGAAGGTCGTCGCCTACGACCCGTACGTGCAGCCCGCGCGCGCCGCGCAACTGGGCGTCACGCTCCTCTCGCTCGATGAACTGCTGGAGGTCTCCGACTTCATCACGGTCCACCTTCCGAAGACGCCCGAGACCGTCGGCCTGATCGGCGACGAGGCACTGCACAAGGTCAAGCCGGAGGTGCGGATCGTCAACGCCGCGCGCGGCGGGATCGTCGACGAGCAGGCGCTGGCCAGCGCGCTCAAGGAGGGCCGCGTCGCCGCCGCGGGACTGGACGTCTTCGCCCAGGAGCCGTGCACCGACTCCCCGCTCTTCGAGTTCGACAACGTCGTGGCCACCCCACACCTGGGCGCCTCGACCGATGAGGCCCAGGAGAAGGCGGGCCTCGCCGTCGCCACGTCGGTGCGGCTGGCGCTCGCGGGAGAGCTGGTCCCGGATGCGGTCAACGTCGAAGGCGGCGTCATCGCCGCGGACGTTCGCCCCTTCGTGCCGCTCGCCGCGAACCTCGGCCGGATCTTCACCGCCCTGGCCGGGGAGGTCGCGGTCCGGATCGATGTCGAGGTGTACGGCGACATCACCCGGCACAACGTCAAGGTGCTGGAACTCTCCGCGCTCAAGGGCGTCTTCGAGAACGTCGTCGACCAGGCGGTTTCCTACGTCAACGCACCACTGCTCGCACAGGAACGCAGGGTCGACGTGCGCCACACCACCAGCTCGACGTCCCCCGACCACCACCATATGGTGACCGTCCGCTCCACCCTGAACAGCGGTGAGCAGGTCGCGGTCTCCGGCACCCTGACCGGCCCCAGGAACATCCAGAAGATCGTGTCGGTGGGTCGGCACACCATCGACCTCGCGGTCAGCGACCACATGATCTTCCTGCGGTACAAGGACCGGCCCGGCATCGTCGGCACCGTCGGCCACGTACTCGGCGAGTCGGGCCTGAACATCGCCGGCATGCAGGTCTCCCGGTCCGCGCCGGGCGGTGAGACGCTCGCCGTCCTGAACGTCGACAGCAATGTTCCCGCCGACGTACTCAACGAAATCGCCCAGGAGACCAACGCCACCTTCGCCCGCTCGGTCACCCTCGGCTGACCCCATATCAAGTTCGTAGAACCCGGGCCGCTCACCGCTTCGGCGGTGGGCGGCCCGAGGCCGCAGGCTCTAGCGTGGCGGGTGCGGGAAATGCGGGGCGGGCACCGCAGGGTGTCCGCCCCCATCACTGTTACGTGGGGTCCAGGCCGTGGCTGCGAAGCCAGGCCAAAGGGTCTATCGCGTCGCCGCCGCCGGGGTGCACTTCAAGATGCAAGTGCGGCCCCGACGAGTTGCCTGAGCTTCCGGCGTAGGCGATGACCTCTCGCGCCTTCACGTGGCCGGTCCGGACTTTATGCTGGCTGGACCACATGGAGCCAGCTGCTCCGAACAGTTCGCCGACTCCTCGCTGTGCAACGGGAAGAGCGAACTTTGGGCGCAGTGCCTCCTTACGTGCCGCTTCCGCCTTTCTGTGTGCGGCTTCGGCCGCCTTGCGCCTCTGCTCCTGCAGTTGACGTCGCTTGAGGTCGATACGTTGCTGCGTACGGCTGGCGCGATCGGCGAAGTCATCCGCGCCACGTGTCACACCGGCGAGCTGCGCGTCGAGCTTGCCGTTGGCGGTCGATGGCGCGATCGCCGGTGCGGTGTCCGGGGCGGCTTGTGTGGCCTTCTCGTCCTGGTCGTCGACGCTGATGGAGACGGCTGCCGCCCCTGTGATGGCCATAACGACAGCGGACGGAACGGCGACGGTCAGGAGCGCGGATCGCCGGGCGGACGCACGACGGTTACGGGCGTCGGCACGGCTCGGTCCGGGTGAGGTTGATCCTCACGTCCTCGGTAGCGTCCTGGGGGTGCGCTACCTGACCGGTCCCGGCCGGGGACCAGCCCCCCGACGGCTGTCGCTCGTTAACCACTGGCTTCTCTTCTGTCTTGGGGGGCCTGGGCGCGGTTTGGGGACCGGTCGTCGGAACGTCGTCGGCGCGGCCGACATGGCGTTTCGCGGAGGGGTCAGTGGCCGCCGCTCGATTCGACGGCGAGGCGCTTGGCGAAGGTCTTGCCACCGTCCTTCGACTCGTAGACGCCGCTCCGCGTCGCGGCCAGGACGTGCCGGGCGCCGACGGCGGTGAGCGCCTGGGGCTGTCCGCCGGGGACGGTGGCGAGCTTCTTCCATGTCGCACCGCCGTCGGTACTGCGGCTCAGCCCGCCGGAGGTGTCGATGCCGTAGAGGGCGGTCTTGGCCTTCCAGGAGAGGAAGGCCATCACCGGCTGCTTGCCCTCGGCGAAGGTCTTGCCGCCGTCCGTACTGCGGGCGACTCCTTCCGCGGTGGTGGCGAGCACGAGGTCGGCGTCATCCGGGTTGACCGCGATGTCGAGCGCCTGGAACGTGGCTCCGTCCTTCCAGGTGGTGCCGTCCTTGCTGGTGCGGAGCAGGCCGCCTGTGGAGTCGTAGCCGTAGACGGTGCCGTGTGCGTAGTCCAGGGCGTGGAAGTCGGACTTCCCTGAGAGGGAGAGCGACCTCCAGCTCCTGCCTGCGTCGGTGCTCTTGATCAGTCCCTTGTTGCCGGGACCGTCCGCTCCGGAGGCGGGGTGGCCGCTGGCGTAAAAGGTCTTGCCCTGGGCCACCGTGAAGCCCATGAAGTCGTCCTTGCTGTCGCCCACCAGTTGGGGATCGCCCTTGGGGCCGGGGGTGTAGATGCCTTCGTGGGTCGCGACGTACAGGCGCTGGTCGGACGGGTCCAGCCCGAGTCCGTGGATGTGGCTGACAGTCGTGACGGCATCGGACGAGTCCGTGTCGCCGTCTCCACTGGAGCAGGCGGCCAGTGTGAGGCCGAGGGCGACGGCGGTGGCTGCCTGGACGGCGCGGTGCGTCTTCATGGGTCCTCGTTGCATCGTCGGGGCGGGCCGGGACATGACCCGGCGCGGCCCGAGTAAGGAGTGTGGGGGCGGTGACCGCCCCGGGCTCACCGGAGTGACCGGCCGAGCCCGGAACGGTCAGCGTGTGATCGGATCAGAGCTTGTCGAGCATGCCCTGGAGCTGCTTGACCTCGGCGGTCTGGGTCTTCACCACATCCTCGGCGAGCTTCTTCGCCGTGGCGTTCTTACCGTTCTTCTGCTCGTCCTTGGCCATGTCGATCGCCCCGTTGTGGTGGCCGATCATCATCTGCGCGAACTTCTTGTCGAAGTCCGCGCCCTTGGCGGCCTTCAGCTCCTTCATGTCCTTGTCGGACATCATCCCGGGCATGCCCGAGTCGTCGGAGCTGCCGGAGCCGTGATCCATACCGGGCATGCCGCTGTCGGAGCCGTGGTCCATGCCGGGCATGCTGCTGCCGGACTCGGGCTTGCCCCATGCCTTGAGCCAGGACTTCATCTTCTTGATCTCGGGATCCTGAGCCTTCTCGATGTTCCCGGCGAGGGTCTTGATCTTGGCGTCCTCCGCCTGCTCGTCGGCGAGCTTGGACATCTCGACGGCCTGCTCGTGGTGGGGGATCATCATCTGCGCGAATGTCACGTCCGCGTCGTTGAACGTGCCCGGTGCGGGGTTCTCCCCGGTGGTCGCGCTCGCCGAGGCGGAGTTCTTGCTCTTGCTCCCGTGGTCCATGCCGCTCATGTCGTCGTCGTTGCCACAGGCGGCGAGGACCAGGCCTGCGGCGGCGACGGTGCTGACGAGAGCGATGCGGCGGACACGCGGACGCAGCGTGCTGCGCTTGATGGCGGTCATGTCGAAAACCTCGTGTTGTCTGTTCTGCGGAAAGCCTGTCGAACGGGGTACGCGGGCAGCGCGAGCCGCCCGCGGTGGCGTTCGGCCTAGATCCGCAGGACTGACAGTTGAGCGAGGTCAGGTGGTCTGGGCGGAGGCGGATTGGGGCGCAGGACCGCCACGGCGCCGTCGCGAAGCCGTGCCAGCCAGTCCGTCCCGCGGCTCAGAACCGCCCGGAGAAGACTGGCGAGAATCCACGTGCCGAGCACGGCCACGCACAGCGAGGCCATGTCCATCCCCGTGGCCGGGGAGTGGGAGGACGTCTTGCCGTCCTGATGCGAGTCCGACGTGTGCGAGGAGACGACAACGCCCTGCGGCGAGGACATGCCGCCGCCTGGGTGGGCGGTCGTGGCCGATGCGTGAGCCGCTCCCATGCTCGTGTCGGCGGCGCTGTCGGGATGGCCCATCGAGTGCATCACGAAAATGCCCATCGCGAGCACGACGACGAGCAGGAGGTGCCCGAGGGCGCCTCCCGTTCGTGCGCATCGGCTCACATGCACGTCGTGGCTCCATCCGTGGTCGCTTCGCCGTCCGACACTACCGAAGCGGACCGGATCATGCTGTGCGGGTCGGGCACTGAGGTGACCTACTAAGCTGTTTGGCAGTAATGGTAACGGCAGAGGGGCGGGCGCATGCGTACGTGGACGCCATATCAGTGGATGGCGGCGGTGGCTGTGGCCCTTGTCGCCGGAGCCGCGATCGGTGTGCCGACCGGAGTCGTACCCACGCCCTTCTACACCCGGATGACCCCGGTGCTGTGGTGGAACTATCCGGTCTGGGTGGCGTCATCGCTGCTCATGGGGCTGCTGGTGGCGACGTACGCGCATGGGCCTCAGACCGCGCGGGCCGAGGGACCGCGAGGGCGCCGGGCGCTGCTCGCGGGCGTGCTGTCCGCGTTCGCCGTCGGCTGCCCGATCTGCAACAAGCTGGTGGTGCTGGCCCTCGGAATGAGCGGAGCCCTCTCGTACTGGGCCCCCGCACAGCCAGTCCTGGCCATGGCCTCGCTGGCACTGCTCGCACACGCCCTGGTACGGCGTCTGCGTACGGCCGCCGCTTGCCCCGCACCGGCCGCGCCTTCTCGCCAAGGCCCCGCAGGGCTCCAGGACTCCGCCCACTACGATGAGCGGTCACTGGTGCCGGAGGCTTCGCATTCCGGGGGCGAAGGGAGCGAACGTGCGTCAGCTGGGTGAACTCGAGGCGGAGATCATGCACCGCCTGTGGGCCTGGGGGCGGCCGGCGACCGCGCGCGACGTACTGGTGGACCTCAGCAAGAAGCGGCCCATCGCCTACAGCACGGTGAAGACCGTGGCCGACATTCTGCACAGCAAGGGCATGCTGAAGCGGCACAAGGAGGGGCGGGCCTGGGTGTACGAGCCCACGTGTACCCGGCAGCAGTACACGGCGTCGCAGATGCAGGAGGCGCTGGGCGGCAACCCGGATCCGGTCGGAACTCTGGTCAGTTTCATCGAACAGATCACGCCGGAAGAGGCGGACGCCCTACGCTCGGCTCTCCGAGCGGCCAAAAAACGGAGCGACGCGTGATCACAGCTGTGGCACTGGCCGGATACGCGGCCCTGGTGGGCGCCGCGATGCCGCCTCTGCTGTCACGGGCGCGGTGGCCCCACCGCGCTCCGGCCATAGCGATCCTCGCATGGCAGGGACTCATGGTGACGTTCGTCGTCGCCACCGCGCTCACGGTGTACCACCTGGTCCTGGCCGAGCATCATGTACATGAGGGCCTCCTCGGTCTGCTCAGCGTCTGCGGCTTGGCCGGCGACGCCCCGGTAAGCGAGTCCGCGCCCACCCTCGGGGACACCCTGGCGCTCGGCGCCCCCGCCGTGATCGTGCTGCTGCCTCTGGGCTGGTTCGCGCTCTGCACCTGGCGGGCCCGCCGAGCGCGGCAGCGTCACCTCGACATGCTCGCCCTGATCGGTGAGCCGGCCCCCGGATACGACGCCACAGTCGTGGACCATGACGCACCCGCCGTGTACTGCCTTCCCGGGCGTCGGCGTCGTGTCGTCATCACCCGGGGGGCCCTCGACGTCCTGTCTGACGCGCAGATGCGTGCCGTGCTGGAACATGAAAGCGCGCACATCGAGGGCAGGCACCACCTTCTCCATCTGCTCGTGGACGCGTTCTCCCGCGCCTTCCCCGGCCTGCCGCTCGCCGGGCACGCCAAGGAGCAGATCGCGCTGCTGGTGGAGATGATCGCGGATGACAGAGCCCTGCGAAGCCACTCCAGGGACGCACTGGCGACCGCCATGTGCGAGGTAGCCGCGGGACAGGCGCCGCGGGGAGCCCTGGGCGTCGGCGGGCCGGGTGCCCTCATCCGGCTGCGCCGCATCCTCACACCGCAACCCCGGCCGCACCGTGTGACGTGGCTGGGTGTCGTGGCGGCCAGCGCGGCGGCTCCGCTGCTGCCCCTGCTCGTGGCCTGCGGCCCCTGACCACACCACACCAGCCCCCGCCCCGACTCCTGTCCCACACACCTCCCGGGAGCCCCGGCCCGCCTTCCTGCCTGCGCCAGGGGCGCCGCCCGAGCAGAGGCTCCCGGTGAGCGAGGTGCTGCCGACAGCATACTGCTATGCCGCTTAGCGCATAGCGACGGGGGCGAGAGGGTGGCGGGAGGACGCCGGAGTGCCGGAGGCGCGGTACGGAGCTTGGAGCACCACGCCGTGCGCCGAACGCCGAACGCGCGCCGCTCGCCGGGGCCGGCTTCCGGGATGTACGCGCACAGGAATCGGCCCCGTCAGACGACCATCATCAAGAGCATCGCGGACATGGTTCCACCCATGCCGATGTGCGCTGCCAGCGCCGCGTCCGGTGCGGCGCCGAGCTTGCGACGGCGGCCCTGGCCTGCCCGCTCGCCGGTCCGGGTCCTGTCCCATGCGGAGATCGTCAAGGACACCAGGAAGACGATCACCGTGTCCGGCATGGAGAGCAGCCAGCGCCCCCAGTTGCGGCCCCGGCCGCCCTCCCGGCTTGCGGCCATGCCCCCCTCGCCGGTACCCCGGACCCGGGCCCACACGGATGCGCCGATCGACAGCAGGAAGTAGACAGCCAGCGACGCGACCGCGAAGCGCCACACGGGAGTCGACCCCATGGCTCCCCCGTCATCGGTGGCGGCAGTGGACATGCCCGGCATGTCCATTCCAGGCATGGATCCCATGCCGTCCATGTGGCTCATGTCGGCCGCGTTCTCCATGTTTTCCATCCCCGGCATGTGCGCCATCGAGGAGCCGCCCAGCGCGAGAACCGGACCGGACGACGTGCTGGTCATGGCGAGCGTCATGATCACCATGCCGACGCTGCCGACAACGAGGTGCACCCAGTGGCGGCCGTCTTTCCAGCCGCACTCGCGGGTGTGCTTGACCGCCAAGGCGACGCCACCGAGTCCGAGCAGGGCGAACACCGCTGCCCACCACATGCCGTAGCTCGCGTACCAGGCGACAGTGGCGGGCAGGGCCATAGCGGCCATGCACAGACCCATCAGCAGCTCACCCACCGCTGCGAACCGGGTTTCACCGTTGGTGGTCGCCACCCGTACCGCGCTGACGGCGGCTACGAGGACGGACGCCACCGCCACGGACCAACTGAGGGTCATAGTTCCCATGTTCACCTTCCTGATCGCCCGAACCCCACAGCCGGGTGCGGTCGTGTGCCGACTCTCCGTGCGGCGCGCTCGCCCACTGTGGGCCGTGAACTGCTATGACGCTTAGTACGTTTCGGTGGGGATCGGTGTTCACGGGGAAGGAATGCTTTCGCGCTGCGGCCCCTCCGGCCGGCTCAGGGGCGTCAGCTCGGCTCCTGAGGCGGCGACCGGAAACCGGTATCGCGGACCTGCCGGAGCCAACGCACTCGCCTGCTGGGCGGCAGGACCGTCGAGGCAGCCCGTGTCAACTGACAGCGGCGGGAGCGCGATCCGAGCAAGGGCAGGAGCAGGCGCTCGTCTGCTATGCGTCTTCGTTGATCAAGTCGTCTGCGAAGGGCTCCCCGCAGGGTCGTTGATCAGTGGCGCCACCGTCCCGTAAGCCGTGACGGACGCTGCCCGGGTGGACTTCATGCGGCCGCTTGTCCCGCCCCGCGGAGAGCCCGGAACCTCCGCGTATGCTGACGCTGCGCAGCAGGCGATCGGAAGTCCGCGCGAGGCGAACGACGCCCCGGACAGCAGGAGGCAACGCCCTTGAGGCGTGATCCCAGAATGGGACGCACCGCGCCGTGGGCCAAGGCCCTCGGTGCGGTGTGCGTCCTCGCACTCGTCGGCATCATCAGCGTGTACATCGGGCAGAAAAGGACGGCCCACCACAACAAGCAGGCGGCCATAAAGGCGTCCACCGACCTGGCCCATGCATTCGGCCGCGCCATCCGGCAGAGTGGAAACACACCGTTCCCCTCGTCCGCCCACGTTCACTTCACGCTGTGGCAGGTCTCGCGGACCGCGAACCTGGACTCCTACACGGTCCACGACACCGTAGCCGAGGTGGTGGCCACCTTCACCTCTCCCTATGACGACGGCAACCCGATCGCCGGAGGACGCGGGCAGGTCACTCGCTGCTACTCCTACACCGTCACCCGCATGCGGGCCCTGGGTGCCTCGGTAACGACGCGCTCGCTCAAGGCTTGCCCCCAGAGGCCAGACCTCAGAGAGCAGGAACGGGACACCGTCTACCGGACGGCTTTCAAGGCCCGGGAACAGTTGGTGAGCGATGCCGGTGGAGGAGAGTTGACGTCCAGCGAGATAGCACACGCCGTTGGCCCCCACGCCCTGGTCGAACGGCATCGGCGGAGTGTCAGTATCACGCAAAGGTTCACCAACACCCCGCTGGGCGACGCCCCTCACCTCGCGACATGCCTGCGATTCGACGTAAGCCTGGCCCCGGGCCGACCGGGGGTGGTGTCGTCTCACGACGTGTCGGAGGCAGCTTGCCCTCCGCCGCACAGCCGCCAAGGCAAATGACTTCCGTCCCGCACCATGACGACGGCAATCCGCCGGTTCACCCGGGGAGGGTGATCGCTCAACGAAGCCCCTCCCGTCGGGTCAAAAAAATCGTGAAGTCCTCCGGGACGGTGGCGAACCGGTCGGCGACGGATGACGGGGCGGTGAGCCGGGTTCCGTTCTCCAGGGTGATGACCACGGTGTCCGCCTCGTGCCGCCAGCCGGTGACACCCGGAACGGGCTCGCGCGAGAAGGCTCCCCGGAGTCGGCCGAGCACCGTCGCCCGCGCACCCGGGAGGTGAACGGTGAACGGCGCGGTAATAACCGGGGGAATTCTCGGAGAGGGGCTTCTTTCCGTGAAGGGCCGCGCATACGCATTCCGCGGTTTTCCCGTGCTGTCATCGACATTACGGGAGGCGGAGTAAATACCGGTCCAGCGCACACGCAGCGGCGAAGCAAGAACCATCAAGCGTTTGACTCGATCTGCCCGATCGCAGCGGAAGACCGGAGACCCGGCGAGGGCTGTGTCAGGGCTGCTGACACCGACGACGGCCGTTCGCCGTCCGCTGGGTGAGTAAACGAACCAGCGGTAGGCGTTGAAGATTCTTATCAGAGTCCTAACTCCACGCTGTCACAACGCTGGATATGCGCTGTAGCGCCCGGTTCTAAGGTTTTGGCGTCAACAGACACCGAACTGCGGCGGTCCGCTCGCCGGCTCGGTAATGACCGCATGCCTTTCCCGGAGGACCTGATGAATGCAAAGATCCGCGCTCTTGCCGCCATCCCGGCCGTCGCCCTGACGTTCTCGCTCGCCGCCTGCGGCGGTTCGGACTCGAAGGACGACGCGAAGGACACAGGGGCCACGGCCTCCGCCCCGGCCGACGCCGGGGCGGCCGACGCCGGGGCGGCCGAGGGCGGCGCGGCCGGCGGCGAAGCCGGTGAGGAAGCGGGCGAGAAGAAGGAGCCGCCGCTGACCGGCGCGATCAAGGAAAAGGCCGAGAAGGCGGCCCTGGCCGCACACCCCGGCACCGTCCTGAAGTCGGAGGAGGACCAGGAGAACCCCGGTCTCTACGCGGTCGAGGTGAAGAAGGGCGACGGTACGTCGATAGAGGTCTACCTCGACAAGAGCTTCAAGGTGGTCAAGACCAAGGAGGAGGGCACCGAGGAGAACGAGGGCTGAAACAGCTCGGGAAGTCTCGTGGGCCGTCGGCCGACAGCTACGGCTGAACCGATCGACGGCCCCGCCCCGCCGTGCCCAACAGACCCCGCATCGCTGACATCCATTCATGAGAGGTTCCGGTGATTTCGCCACCCGGCAGACCTGAAGTCTGTGAGCCTGTCGACATGCGTGTCTTGCTCATCGAGGACGACGACCGAGTGGCCGGACCGGTGGTGGAAGGGCTGAACCGCTTCGGGTTCACCGTGGACCACGCCCGTACCGGCGCCGACGGACTGGCCGCCGACCCGTCAGAGATGGTGCTGCTGGACCTGGGACTGCCCGATATGGACGGCATCGACGTCTGCCGGGCCCTCAGACTCCGCTCGCACGTCCCCATCATCATGATCACTGCCAGGAGCGACGAGGTCGACCGAGTACTCGGCCTGGAACTCGGCGCGGATGACTACCTCTCGAAGCCCTTCGGCGTGAGGGAACTGGTAGCCCGCATCCGTGCCGTCACCCGACGCGCCCGGCCCTTCGCCCCGGAGGCCGATCAGGAAGCACCCGGCGCCGCGCAGCGGCCCGGGACGGGCGAGGCCGGCGGAGTCCAATACCTGGGCCCGCTGGTCATCGACCGTCGTGCCCGCCAGGTGACCCTTCACCAGGCGCCGGTGGCCCTGGCCCCCAAGGAGTTCGACCTGCTGGCCTACCTCGCGCAGGACCCCGGCGCCGTCTGCTCCCGCCAGCAGATCCTCGACACGGTCTGGGAGCCCAACTACTTCGGCCCCACCAAAACTCTCGACGTCCACGTCGCCGCACTGCGCCGCAAACTGGGTGACTCCTCCTGGATCGAGAACATCCGCGGCATCGGCTACCGCCTCACCCCGCCGCCGGAAGCGTCCGACCCCAGCTCTCCCGAGCACAGTGGGAACGCCCGATGACACGCCGCCTCCTTCTGAGCTACCTCAGCCTGATACTGCTGGTGCTGCTCTGCCTCGAAGTGCCGTTCGGCTATGTGTACGCCCGCGGGGAGACGTCGAGGTTCGGCAACAGCGGGCAGCAGGGCGCGGTGATGCTCGCCGAGGTCTTGGAGGAGAAGGTCGAGGAGGAGGCGGCTTCCGACGTGCCGCAAGTGGTGGCCGGTTTCGCCCGCCGCACCAGCAGCCATGTGATCGTCGTCGACAGCACGGGGAAGGTGCTGACGGACTCCCGCAACACCGTCGCCACCGGCACGGACCTCTCCGGCGAGCCCGACATCGCTTCCGCGCTGGGCAACCGATCCACCACCGGCACCCGGCAGGACCCGGTCCTGGGCGGCGAAGCATTCGTCGCCACCATGCCGGGAAGCTCCGGCACCACGGTCCGCTGTGCCGTACGCGTCACCTACCCTCTGGGAGGACTGACCGAGAAGATCCGTGACACCTGGCTGGTGCTGGCCGCCGTCGGGGTGGGTGTGCTGGCGACCGTCACGGTGATCGCCTTCGCCCTCTCCCGCTGGATCACCCGCCCGGTCAGGGCCCTGGAGCGCGCCACCACCCAGCTGGCCAACGGCGATATCAAAGATCCACCCGCCACCGACCTCGGCCCGCCCGAACTCCGCCAGCTCGCCTCGTCCTTCACCCACACCGCCTCCCGTCTGCAACATCTGCTGCGCGCCCAGGAGGCGTTCGCCTCCGAAGCGTCCCACCAGCTGAAGACGCCACTGACCTCGCTGCGTCTGCGACTGGAGAACTTCGAGCCCTACCTCGACCCCCGTGCCCAGGGCAGCCTCGACGAGGCCGTGGGCGAAGTGGAACGGCTCGGGCGCATGGTGCACGGTCTGCTCGCGCTCGCGCGGCTGGAGAACTCCGCCACCACCCCCGAACCCACCGACCTGGACACCGTCGTCGCCGACCGAGCGGCCATGTGGACCGCCTTCGCCGCCGAACACCTCGTCGACATCGCGGTCTCCGGCCCGAGCATCGGGCGAGTGTGGGCGATCCCCGGCGCCCTGGAACAGATCATCGACAACCTGCTCTCCAACGCACTGCGGATCTCGCCCCCCGGATCCGTCATCACCCTCGCGAAAACCCCGGTGGGCGAGGATCCCCGCGCCCCGGCGCACGTCGCACTGCACGTGATCGACCAGGGCCCCGGCATGAGCGAGGGCGAACGGCAGCGCGCGTTCGACCGCTTCTGGCGCGCCGCGGACGCCTACCACGACGGCACCGGACTGGGCCTGCCCATAGTCCAGCAGCTCACCCGCGCCGGCGGCGGCGACGTCGCCCTGGACGCCGCGCCCGGCGGCGGCCTGGATGCCGTCGTCCGCCTCCAGCCCGCCGACACCCGTCGCCCGCCAACCGCCCGCCGCTCACGCACCGGTGCCCGCGCCCGGCACGATGCCGCACCACCCGCACGGATGGGCTGGTAGCCGAGCTTCTGCGCCTGCTCGGTGACGGTCATGCCCTTGAAGGTGCCGTCGGTGACCTTCTGGTCGAACCGCGCCTTGCCGCCGCCGAAGAGGACGTCGACCTTGTGGTTCACGGACCGTTCGGCGATCGAGCCGGGGCCACCCGCGGCGATCGCATCGGTCGGGCACGGCGTGCTGCCCCGGGCTCGGCCCGGTCGGTTTTACTAACTTGCGTGTCGTTCAACAAGTTTATACGCTGCTCCTCATCCTGAAGGAGGTTTTGATGATCGAGATGGATGAGCGGGCCCTCGACGCGCTGCTGGCCGAGGACCCCGGCGGCCCCGTGGTGATGCTGAACCTGCTGCGGTTCTGTCCGGACGGTGGCCGCGAGAGCTACCAGCGCTACATGGACGCGCTGGGCTCGGAGATCCACGGGCGGTACGGATTGCGGGTGGAGTACCTGGGGGACGGCGGTCGTGCCCTGGTCGCCGAGGACGGGCAGGCATGGGACACGGTGCTCCTGGTGCGGTACCCCAGCCGCCAGGCGTTCGTCGACATGGCCCGTGACCCCGACTATCGGGCGGTGGCCCATCTCCGCGCCGAGGCGCTGGTGGAATCGGTCCTGCAGCCCACCGTGCCGCTCCAGGGAGGAGTGGTCTGATGCCCGCGGTCTTCGTGCACGGCAATCCCGAGACGGCGGCCGTCTGGGATCTCCTGGTCGCCGAACTGGAGGCCGCCGGTGCGGCTCCGGCCGACCTGATCCGTCTGTCCCCGCCCGGGTTCGGCGCGCCGCTGCCGCCCGGGTTCGGGGCGACCGTCGGGGAGTATCGCGACTGGCTGATCGGCGAGTTGACACGCTTCGCCCAGCCCGTCGACCTGGTGGGCCACGACTGGGGCGGCGGACACGTCCTCAACGCGGTGATGAGCCGCCCGGACCTCGTACGCAGCTGGGTCAGCGACACGATCGGGGTCTACGATCCCGACTACGTCTGGCATGAGCTCGCCCAGCGATGGCAGACACCGGGAGTCGGCGAGGCCGATGTGGCCGAACGCTTCGGCGCGCCCCTCGAACGGCGGATCGCGACGCTCGTCGAGCGGGGGATGGGCGAGGCGGTGGCCGAGCGGGTCGCCCAGGGCCAGAACGAGGCGATGGGACGGGCGGTGATCGCGCTTTACACCTCCGCCACCCGACCGGTGATGAACGAACTCGGCCGGCACCTGGAGAACGCGGCCCAGCGGCCGGGGCTCGTGCTGCTCGCCACCGAGGACCACGTGGTCGGGACCGTCGAGCAGCGGCGCCGCGGCGCGCGCCGGGCCGGGGCCCGGGTGGAGGTCCTGGAAGGGCTGGGCCACTGGTGGATGACGCATGATCCGCGCCGCGGTGCCGAGGTTCTCACCCGCTTCTGGGCGTCACTGGACCACGGGTAGCCGCACGGACGTGGATGCCACACATGCGAGCACATGCGACGGTGCCGGCCGCGAGACGGCCGGCACCGTTCGGGTTTCCCGGCCGCCGGTCGGGCGGAGCCGTCCGGGTTTCCCGGCCGCCGGCCGGGCGGAGCCGTCCGGGTTTCCCGGCCGCCGGTCGGGGGGAGCCGCCCTGCCGAGGGATCAGGGGCGGGGGCGCAGTCCGGGTGCGGTGGGGGGCCGGCCGGTGAGGTTGGTGATCAACTCGGTGCACAGCTCGCGGAGTTTGATGTTGCGGTGCTGGGAGGCGGAGCGCAGGATCTCGAAGGCCTCCTGCGCGGTGCACCGGCGCTGCCCCATGATGACGCCGAGGGCCTGGTCGATGACGCTGCGGTGGGCCATGGCGTCCTGCAGCTGGCCGGCGAATTCCTGTGTGTCGGTGATGCGCTGGGCCAGCGCGATGGCGCCGGTCGCCTGGGCGGCGAGTGAGCGCAAGGAGGTGAGATCGGCCCGTGCGTACGCCTCCGGCGGGGCGGCGTACAGGTTGAGAGCGCCGGTGGTGTGGGTGCGGGGCGCTATCGGCAAGGAGAGGGACGAACGCACCCCGCAGGCGACGGCATAGGCGGGGTAGTCGCCCCACCTGGCCTCCGCGAGCAGGTCGTTGACGAGCAGTTCCTCTCCGGTGCGCAGCGACTGCAGACAGGGGCCGTCGTCCTGGCCGTACTGCTTCTCGTCCAGCTCCGGTGCCGCGATGCCGGAGCTGACCACGGTCAGGGGCCGGCCGTCCCGTTGCAGCGTGACGCCGGCGCCCTGGGCCCGGGACAGTTCCAGCGCCGCGTCCGCCAGTGTCTGCAGGAAGTCTTCGAGCGAGTCGGTGTCCAGCAGCCACTGCGTGATGTCGCTGCCGTCGTACGCGTCGTCGGCACTCATCGGGGGTCCCTTCGCAAGGCCCGTGGCCTCTCGGTCGGCATCGTGACGTGCCACCGGGGCGACGGAGTCCAACGTCCGAAGGGACACCTCCGGTGCGACCACCACCTGACGTCGATGTCGGACGACGCGGCATGGCCTCTTACGTCCCCACGAGTACCACTTCGTGTTCCGGAGAATCCGTGACCTCCTCGAGACGGGAGAGATGGTCGAGCAGAACGCCCTCGCGCAAGGCCCATGGGCAGATGGTGAGTCGTTTCACCGCCATGACGTCCATGACGGCCTCCGCGACGATGGCACCGGCCAGACATTGATGCGCCCTGGAGGCGGAGATTCCACGCAGCTTCGCTCGCTGCCCGTCCGTTTTGACCGCGAGCCGTGAGACCCAGGGCACCAGTTCCTTACGGCTGAGCGTGTGGACCGCGGACAGACCGTTGCCGGGCCGCCGCGTTCCGGCGAGGCGGGCCAGCTGGGTGAACGTCCTGGACGTGGCGACGCAGGAAAGCGGCGCCGGCTGGGTGCGCAGTTCGGCTGTGCCCTGGCCGAGGACGGAGCGTACGTGCCGGCGCAGCGCCTTGACGTCCCGCTTCTTCACCGGCGTGGCATCGGGCAGATGGTGGCGGGTGAGGCGGTCGGCTCCCAGCGGCAGGGAAATGGCGAGGGCGGGGTCCGTGCCGCTTCCGCAGGCGATCTCCAGGGAGCCGCCGCCGATGTCGAGGAGCAGTATCCGCCCCGCCGACCAGCCGAGCCAGCCGCGTACCGCCCTGAACGTCAGCCGTGCCTCCTCCTCGCCGCTCATGAAACCCACGCGGATACCGGTGGCGGCTTCGATCTCGTCGAGCACCGCGTCCCGGTTGGTCGCGTCCCGCACCGCCGAGGTGGCGAAGGGGATCAGGCGGTCGACGTGGTGGGCGGACGCGGCCGCGGCACTCGCGGCGACGGCACCGACCAGGGACCGGATCGACTCGCGGGGGATCACCCCCTGGCGATCGGTCGCGTCGGCCAGGCGGACCGGCTGTTTCCACGAGGCCACCGGCTCCGGGGGGCTACCCGGGAAAAGGTCGGCGATCTTGAGATGGACGGTACGGGATCCGATGTCGAGCACTCCACAGCGCATCCGTGATGAGTGCCCCCACCTGACATATTCCAGACGTCGGATGATCGCGCGCCGGACGGAGATCCGGCGGCGTTCCGCGATTCCGAGACCGCTCCGCGGTTACGTCGGGCCGCTCCGCGGATACTTCGGGCCCGCTCCGAGGTTTCGTCGGGCCCGCTCCGAGGTTTCGTCGGGCCCGCTCCGCGGCTACCCCTTCGTGCCCGCTCTGCGCCGTGACCTCCGAGGTCTGCGGCGGTGGCTGGTGTCGCACCACGGGTAGCGCGCGCTGCGGCCGCACAGGCACACGGCCGCCGTGAAGCGGTCGGAGCGCACCACGCTGCCATCGGGCAGGGTGATCTCGACCGGTCCCTCGATCAGCATCGGGCCGTCGGTCCCCATCCGCACGCTCACCGCGTGATCACATGTGTCGTTCGGCACGGATCACCACCAGCTCTTCCTTCGTCTCGCCCGGGGCGATCAGCCCATGGGCCTCCAGCCAGGGGGCCTGCTCGCGCAACACCGGCCCGAAGGGGATCGTGCGGCGGTCGGTCACGGCCGCCCGCAGCCCCGCCCCCGCCAACCTCTCCACCGTACGTTCGGGGCCGCACAGCCCCGAGTGCACCAGGAGCAGCACACCGCCGGGGCGCAGCAGCGGCGGCGCGTCGCGGCAGATCCGGTCGACCACCGCCCGCCCGTCCGCACCGGCCCGCCAGGCCACACCACGGCCCCGGCGGATCCGCCGCCCCGCCACCGGCACATACGGCGGATTGGCCACGATGAGGTCGAACCCGCGGTCGGCGACCGGTGTCAGCAGATCGCCCTGGAGGACACGCACCGGCAGCCCTTTGAGGCGGGCGCGCAGCCAGGTGGCGCCCACGGCGAGCGGTGAGACATCGACCGCGGTCACCTGGGCCGCACCGCGCCCGGCCGCGACGAGGGCCAGGACCCCGCTGCCGGTGCCCACGTCCAGCACCGCCGTGTCGGCCGTGATGTCCTCCCGCCGCAGGGCCTCGGCCAGCAGCCATGTGTCGTCCTGCGGTGTGTACACACCTGGAGGCGTCTTGAACACCATCAGTGGCGAGTACCCCCAGCGAGCCGTGATCTGCGCGTGTGAGGTGACGTGCGCGTGCGATGTGGTGCGAGTGCGGGGTGTGGTCTGAGGAGAGTCACAGGCAGTCCCGGGGCAGCGTCTCGTTCCAGGTGCGCGAGAAGACCCGCCGGTCGCCCTCGTAGCCGTCCAGCGTGGCGTCCACGAAGAACTCCGTCTCGCTGGAGCGCAGCACCGTGCTCGTCACCACTCGCACGTCCCAGTCGTCGCGGTGGAAGCGCATGGTCCAGGTCGACTCGCCACCGACCGAGGTGAAGTCGTCCGCGACCGCCGTATAGCGCTCGTACGCCCGGCGGCCGACGTCCAGCCCGATGTCGTCGAAGCGCAGGGTGCCCGCGTCCTTGACGATCTCCAGCTCGGACCCGTAGCCCACCAGGTCGCGCTTGACGTCCCAGCGCTCCTCACGGGGGCTGATCGGGGTGGTGGCGGCAGGCGGCGTTCCCCGCCCGTGAAGATGTGGGCGAGTTCGAAGCTGTAGCTGTCCTGCTGCTCCAGCTGCGACAGCCGCTGCCCCTCCTCGGGCACCACATCGATCCGTACGCCTGGGATCTCGCGCTCGATGCGCTCGATCTCCTCGTCGACGGGGGTGTCATGGACCACACCGTCGGCGAACCACCGGTAATACCACTTGGCGGCCATCGCGTAGGGGCCTTCGCGGTACGGCAGGGCGGGGTCCTCGCCGAGGGCGAGGCTGATCATGCAGTGGTGATTGGGCACCCCGTCGACGTAGGTGAACAGCTCGGCGTGCGACTGGGAGTGGCGGGGGTTGATCTCCAGGAGGTTGATCTCGTCCGTGGCGGCGTCGTAGAAATACTCGATGCTGAACGTCGCCCCGTCCATGCCGATCTGCCGCATCACCCGCCGCGAGACGTCATGCAGCCGCCGGATCACGGGCTCGGGCAGCGCGGAGGGGTACTGGTGGCGCAGGAAGGACGGGCTGTCCGGGTAGTCGATGGAGTCCAGCACGCCGTAGACCGTGACCTCGCCCTGGTGGACATAGCCCTCCACGGCGACCTGCACCCCGCTCAGCGCCTCCTCCGCGAGGCACACCTGACCGCCCACACCCGCCATCTCTGGCGGGAGCTCCAGCCGTTCGAGGACGGCGTCGAAGGGCTTGCCGATGCGGCCGATGCCCTCACGGATCCGGCTCACCGCCGTACGGAACTCCTCCTCGTCCTTGACGGAGAAGGCCAGCTCCGAGGAGTACGCGAGGGCGGGCTTGAGCCACATCGGGAAGCGGACGCCCTCCGGCGGCCGTGGGTCCCGCGCCTCCAGATCCACCCGGCCGAACCGCGGACACTCCTCGATCACCTTCCGCTGCTCCAGCCGACTCCAGTACTTGTGCTCGCACTTGACCACCGACTCCAGGCTGGTGCTGCGGGTGCCGTAGCGCTCGCTGAGAATCGGCACGAGCGTGCTCACCGGGAAGTCCCAGTAGCCGACGATCGCGTCGACGCTGCCCTCAAAGGCATCCAGAACACCTTCCGCCTTCGCGATCAGATCCGCCACGGACACCTCGCCACTCTGGAGGTCCTCGACCGTGAGCAGGCGGTGGAACCGGAACCGCTCGGCACCGGGCCCGCTTTCCAGAATGGGCACATTGGCCTCGTCCAGGCCGATCACAAAGATGTTCTTCTCGTCCACGGGCGTGGTCCCTCCCTGCGCCGATGTTTTCCGGCGTCCTGAGTACCCGCTCGCGGGCCGCCAATCCTGAGGGGACATCCGTTGCGGAACCACCCTGTTTAGCGTCCGCGTCTCGGGTACCCGCTGCCCCAGACAGATGGAATCTCCGCGAATAAGGAGGAACCAGTCATGGCTGACAACCCCGGTAACTTCGCCAACGACCCGAAGCGGGCTTCGGAGGCCGGTCAGCGGGGCGGTCACGAGAGCGGTGGCAACTTCGCCAACGATCGGCAGCGTGCGTCCGAGGCCGGTCAGCGGGGTGGCCACGAGAGCGGTGGCAACTTCGCGAACGACCCGCGGCGTGCCGCGGAGGCCGGCCAGAAGGGTGGCCACGAGAGCGGTGGCAACTTCGCGAACGACCCGCGGCGTGCCGCGGAGGCCGGCCAGAAGGGTGGCCACGAGAGCGGTGGCAACTTCGCGAACGACCCGCGGCGTGCCGCGGAGGCTGGCCAGAAGGGTGGCCACCAGAGCGGTGGCGGCCGGACCGGTAGCTGAACCGGCGGCGAAGTGAAGCGGGCGGGAGCCACAGCACTGCCCGCCCCGCGAGACCGGTGGGCCTGACGCCACAGCGAACGGCCCACCGGTCTTCGCATGGCACGGCCCACCGGTCTTCGTGTCGCGTCTTGGTATGGGGGAGAGCTGTTACGGGGTGGTGGGTTCGTTTACGCTGTCGCTCGCTCGAACGGCGAGAGACGGGGTGACGG
This sequence comes from Streptomyces sp. 5-10, assembly GCF_014712245.1. NCBI lineage: Bacteria > Bacillati > Actinomycetota > Actinomycetes > Kitasatosporales > Streptomycetaceae > Streptomyces > Streptomyces sp. 5-10. Next base: position 81,325 of record NZ_JACVYG010000030.1, on the reverse strand, counting down.
GGACATGTCCCGACCGGACCATGACCATGGTCGATTGGCGGTTCCACCCGTTGGGGCCGGGCAGCAACCGGAGTGGCCGACAACTCCGCCACCACACCGCCCCTTGGGGGCCGCTGATCCCGCCACGGCCGGTCCGTACCGGCTGGAGGCGGTGCTGGGCGCGGGGGGAATGGGCCGGGTCTACCTGGGACGTACGCCGGCCGGCAGCGCGGTGGCGGTCAAGGTCGTGCACCGCGAATACGCGGGCGACGCGTCGTTCCGCAAGCGCTTCGAGCAGGAAGTGGCCGCGGCCCGGCGGGTCCAGGGCCTGTACACCGTGCCGGTGGTGGACGCGGATCTGCGGGCCGAAGAGCCCTGGCTGGCCACGGCGTACGTGCCCGGGCCGTCCCTGCAGCACGCGGTCACCGAGAGCGGGCCGCTGTCGGCCGACGCGGCGCTGGGGCTGATCGCCAGGGTGGCCGAGGCCCTGCAGTCCATCCACGCCGCCGATGTGATCCACCGTGACCTGAAACCGTCCAACATCATCCTCACCGGCGAGGGACCCAAGGTCATCGACTTCGGTATCGCCCGGGCCGCGGATGTCACCGCGGTGACCGCCACCGGGATGCGCACCGGAACGCCCGCCTACATGGCGCCCGAGTACATCAGGGGGCAGGACGTCACCGAGGCCGGTGATGTCTTTGCCCTCGGTGTGATCGCCAGTTTCGCCGCCACCGGACGGCTCGCGTTCGGCGGTGGCTCCGACCACAGCGTCATCTACCGCATCCTGGAGCAGGATCCCGACCTGGACGGCTGTCCCGAGCCCCTTCGGGCCATCGCCGCACACTGCCTGGAGAAGGAACCGGAGCGGCGGCCGACCCCGGCCCAGGTCATCGAGTTGTGCCGCCGGGTCGACGCGACGGGCGTCGCCGACGCCCACACCCGCACCGTGGTGTCGCCGTCAGGGCCCGAGCGCGTGACACCCGGCCGCCTCAAGGCCCCTGGCTCGCCCAGCACTCCCGGCTCGCCCGACGCCGAGACACGCACCTCACCGTCGCCGCGCGGGGCCGGGCCGGCCGCCCCCGTACCGCCGCCGCCCGCTCCGGCCGCGCACGACCCGGCACGGGGCGTCGTCCCCGGCGGTCCCGCGACCCCACCGGGCGCGGACACCTCGCCGACCCCACCGGGCGCGGACACCTCGCCGACCCCGCCGGGTGCGGACGCCCCGCCGAACCCCGCGGTCCCGGACCCGGTCACCACGCCCGCCCCGGGGCTGCCCGTCCTGCTCAGCGGAGTCGGGATCCTCGTCCTCGCCGTCGTCCTGATCGCCGTCTACCTCCCCGGCTCTTCCCCCGACCGCGGCCCCAACCTCCCCTATCGCACGATCGGGCCCACGGCCTCCCTCGGCCCCACCGGCCGGTCCAAGACGGCCGAGGGCCTGGCGTTCAGCCCGGACGGCAAGACGCTCGCCACCGGCAACTCCGAGGGCAGGGTGCGGCTGTGGAATGTCGCCGACCGTAAGCCACGCGCCACCTTCACCGGACGCGACAGCGTCGGCAATCAGGGGTTCCCGACCCGCGAAGTGACGTTCAGCCCCGACGGCAAGCTCCTCGCCGCCACCAATATGAACGGCTGGCTGACCATGTGGGACGTGGCCGAGCACCGGCAAATTCGCTTCCTCGACGGAGTCGACAGCGGCGAAAAGGTGGCCTTCAGCCCGGATGGCAAGCTGTTCGCCAGCGGCAGTGGGCCCGGCTCGGTGTTCTTGCGGGACATCAACAGCCGGAAGGACGAGCCGCTCGCCTACTACAACCAGGAGGCCAAGGTCACGGGCGTGGCCTTCAGCCCGGACGGCCGGACGCTGGCTTCCGCGGGCGACGACTCCGGCAGCAACCTCACCCCGAAACACTCGGTGCGGCTGTGGGACGTGGCACACCGCGATCCGGAACCTTACGGCCAACACGATCCACGGGTCACCATCTCCCCCGTGCAAGGAGTCCTGAGCCTGGCGTTCAGTCCGGACGGCACGACGCTCGCCACCGGCAGCTATGACCGCAAGGTGCGGCTGTGGGACGCGAAGACCGGCCGTCAGCGGGCCACCCTCGGCGACTCCCTCGTCGCATCGGAGGTCAACCACCTGGCCTTCAGCCCGGACGGCAAGACGCTCGCCGTCCCCTCCGAATACGGACTGTTGCTGTGGAACGTGGCCACCCGTAAACCACGCGCCATCCTGTCGACCAGCGCGGAGGGGGCGGCCAACGTGATCCAGGACGTGGCCTTCAGCCGGGACGGCCGGCTCATCGCGGGCAACGACAGCAAGCACCGCAGGGTGTACCTGTGGAAGAACCCGTACCGGGCGCGCTAGGGGTGTCCGATCGAGCCGCTTATCGCCGCCGCGGTGGTTGACCCTGACGCAGGGGCAACCTCGCAGCATGGGCGGCATGACGACGACGCGCCACTTCACCGTCCACCACGACGGCGTCACGATCCCGGTGTCCCGTGGCGGCACGGGACGACCGCTGGTCCTGTGTCCCGGCCTCAACTCCACCCAGGCCGATCTGCACGAGCTGATCGAGCTCCTGCGGCGCGACCACGACGTGGTGACCTTCGACCTCCGGGGCCACGGGCTCGCCCCGGCCGCCGACCGGTATTCCTTCGACGCGTTTCGGAGCGATCTCTTCGCCGTGCTGGCGGAGTCGGGGCGCCTCGGCCTGTCCTCGCCGCCCCTGCTCGTGGGCTACTCGCTGGGCGCGGACCTGGCCGTGACGTACGCCTCCGAGTGCCCCGACGCCGTCGCCGGGCTCGTCCTCATCGACGGGGCGAACCCGCTGCCCGAACCGTTCATCACCGAGGCCGACCTGCCGGAGTTCCGCGCGATGGCGGAGGACCCGGCCATGTGGCGGGAGATCGAGCGGGCCAGGGGCACCGCGCGTCAGGTGCTGCTCGGCCCCCGGGACATCCTCGATCTGCAGCTGGAGATGGATGTGGTGCGGGCCGGAATCCTCGACCGGTACCGGAAGATCGACCGCCCGATCCACCTGATCATGTCGGCCGCGATCGCGGGCGACAGCACCGAAGGGCGTGCGCCCCGGCACAACCGGCTCTGGCGCGCGGGCGTCGACCGGCTCGTGCGCGAACGCCCGGACACCTCCGCGACCTGGCTGAACACCGGCCACCGGCTGGTGTTCAGCCACGCCAGGGAGATCGCGGAGATCATCCGCGGCGTACCCCACCCGGCCGACGAGGTGGCTTCGTAAGCGACGTCCAGGAGACTGGTCCGATGCTGACCATCGGCGAGCTGGCGTCGTACGCCGGAGTGACGGTGCGCGCGGTGCGGCACTACCACGCCAAGGGGCTGCTGCCGGAGCCGGAGCGGGACCACTCCGGCTATCGGCGGTACGGCGCGGACGCCGTCGTCGAGCTGATCAGGATCCGGACCCTCGCCGAGGCCGGGGTCCCGCTGGTGCGCGTACGGGAGCTGCTCCGGGCCGGTGAGGAGGAGTTCGCCGCGGCGGTCGCGGAGATCGACCAGCGGCTGCGGGCGGAGATCCGGGAGCGGCAGCGGCACCGCGAGCGGATCGCCCGCCTGGCCGCCGGGGACGGCCTGGCGCTGCCCCCGGAGGTGGTGGAGTTCCTCGACCGGCTGCGGGCGCTCGGGGTCGACGAGCGGATCGTCCGGGTGGAGCGCGACGGCTGGATCCCGCTGGCCGCGCACGCACCCGAGCGGGTCCCGGAGTGGATGGCGCGCAAGCGGGAGCAGATCGCCGACCCGCGGTTCATCGGCTTCTACCGCACCCTGGGCCGGGCACTCGACCGCGCGGATGACGATCCACGGCTGGACGGGCTGGCCGACGAGCTGGCCGCCTACCTCACGGGGATGGCCGAGGAGCGGGGCGAGGACTACATCGACGATGCCGACATCGAGCCACCGCTGGTCAGGGTGATGGACACCCTCGCGTTCGAGGCCATGCCGTCGGCCCGCCGGCTGATCGAGCTGCTGCGGCAGCGGGGCTGGACCGGCTGGACCAAGGTCGGGCGCGTGGACCGGGGTGCGGCCGGAACACGGGGGGCTCGGCAGAAGGGGCCGAACGGGTGAGGATGGGGGGATGACCGCAACCTCGCGTGCCCATTCCTTCAACGCGGCCGCCGCCCAGTACGCCGCGAACCGCCCCTCCTACCCGCCCGCCCTCTTCGACGCCGTGGAGGAGATCGCCGGACGGCCCCTCGCGGGCGCCCGCGTCGCCGACGTCGGGGCGGGCACCGGGATCGCCACCGCTCTTCTGCGCGAGCGCGGCGCCGATGTGATCGCCGTCGAGCCCGGCGCGGGCATGGCGGCCCAGTTCCGCCGGACGCTTCCGGACGCGCCGATCGTCCGGGGCGACGGCAACGCCCTGCCGCTCGCCGACTCCTCCCGCGACCTGATCACATATGCGCAGTCCTGGCACTGGACCGACACCGACCGGTCCGTTCCGGAGGCGCTGCGCGTGCTGCGCCCGGGTGGCGCGCTGGCGGTCTGGTGGAACACCACCGCCTACGACGTGCCGTGGATCGCCGCCCAGGCCGAGCGCGTCGCGGCCCACTCCGGTGTGACGTCGACCCCCCAGGTGGGTCCCGACGACGATCGCGCCGCCCGGCTCGCGGGCCTCTCCGGTCTCCGCGTCACCCGTCGCCAGGTGCGCTGGAGCCGCGTCGTCCCCCTCGACACCCACCTGGCCAACATCACCAGTCACTCGGCGTTCCTCGTCCTCGGCGAGGCCGGCACCCAGGCGTTCCTCGCCGCCGAGCGCGGCCGTCTGCGCGAACTCTTCCCGGACGAGAGGGTGGAGGAGACCTATCTGGTGGACCTACTGGTGGCCGCCCGTCCCTGAGCCCTCGCCCCGGCTCTCCTCCTGGGCGTCGACGTTGGGTGTGATCGCGTCCCCCGACTCGCCGTAATGGCCGTCCTCCTCGTCGTCGGTCACCCGCGTCTCGGCCTCGGCGATCTCCGCCTCGATCTCCTCGGCCGCGGTCCGGGTGCCCTTCTTCTCTCCACTCACGATGTCTCTCCGCTCACGATCGTGTCCTCCCTCGGCGGGCCGTCGCGCTTCCAGGCGGGCCGTCGCGTTTCCGGGCGGGCCGCCGCATGCGTACGTGCTGCCGACCGGCACCCGGGTGCCCCGGCCGGCCGCGGCCCATGCGCCAGGTTTACCGGCCCGGTCGGCGGCTACTCCTGTGAGGTGCTTCGTGCAGCGCTACCGAGGAGGCGCCGTGGCTCAGGTATCGGATTTCGCACTGGCTCGGCTGCGGGAGTGGGGGGTGCGGCGGGTCTTCGGCTATCCGGGGGACGGGATCAACGGTCTGCTCGGGGCGTTCGACCGTGCCAAGGGCGACCCCGAGTTCATCCAGGTCCGGCACGAGGAGATGGCCGCCTTCATGGCCTGCGGCCACGCCAAGTTCACCGGCGAGGTCGGGGTCTGCGCCGCCACCTCGGGGCCCGGCGCCGTCCACCTGCTCAACGGCCTGTACGACGCCAAGCTGGACCACCAGCCGGTGGTCGCCATCGTGGGCCAGCAGAAGCGGCTCAGCCTCGGCACCCACTACCAGCAGGAAATCCACCTGGACCGGCTCTTCGCCGACGTCTCCGAGTACTGCGAGATGGTCACCCACCCGGGCCAGGCACGGCATGTCATCGACCGCGCCTTCAAGACCGCGCTGACCACCCGCGGTGTGGCGACGATCGTGATCCCCAACGACATCCAGGAGGAGGACGCCCAGCCCTCCCCGCCCAAAGCACACGGATCGGTCTTCTCCAGCGTGGGCTGGAGCCGCCCCCGCGTCCTGCCCGACCCCGATGAGCTCCGCCGCGCCGCCGATGTCCTCAACAAGGGCGAGAGGGTCGCCATCCTCGTCGGCCAGGGCGCGGCCGATGCCGCGGGCGAGGTCGTCGGAGTGGCGGAGCTGCTGGGCGCCGGGGTGGCCAAGGCGCTGCTGGGCCGGGACGTCCTCCCCGACGACCTGCCCTATGTGACCGGGCCGATCGGTCTGCTGGGCAGCACCGCCAGCGACAAGATGATCAAGGAGTGCGACACCCTCTTCCTGATCGGCACCAGCTTTCCGTACTCCGAGTGGCTGCCGGACGAGGGGCAGGCCCGAGGCGTCGAGATCGACATCGACGGCCGCATGATCGGCATGCGCTACCCCATGGACGCCCATCTGGTGGGCGACGCCAAGGAGACCCTCGAGGCGCTCCTCCCGCTGCTGCGGCGCAAGGAGAAGCGGAGCTGGCGGAAGAAGGTCGAGAAGGATGTGCGGGAGTGGCTCACCATCTGCGATACCTGGGCCGGCCAGCACTTCGGGGACACCATCAACCCCCAGTCGGTGGCCGCTGAGCTCTCCTCGCGGCTGCCGGACCGGGCGATCCTCACCGCCGACTCCGGATCGGCCACCAACTGGTGGGCGCGCCACCTGAAGCTGCGCGAGGGGATGGACGCCTCGCTGTCCGGCACGCTGGCCACCATGGGCCCCGGGGTGCCGTACGCGATCGCGGCGCGCTTCGCGTACCCCACCCGCCCGGTGATCGCCTTCGTGGGAGACGGCGCCTTCCAGATGAACGGCATGAACGAGATGATCACCGTCAAGCGCTATATGGACCGGCTGGCGGGCGGCCCGCCCCTCGTCTTCTGCGTCTTCAACAACCAGGACCTCAACCAGGTCACCTGGGAGCAGCGCGCCATGGCCGGGGACCCGAAGTACCCCGCCTCCCAGACCATCCCCGACATCCCCTACGGGGCGTACGCCGAGCTGCTGGGGCTGCGGGGGATCCGCTGCGAGTCCCCGAAGAAGGTCGGCAGGGCCTGGGACGAGGCGCTGGCCGGCGACCGCCCGGTCGTCCTGGAGTTCACGGTCGACCAGGAGATCGCCCCGATCCCGCCCCATCTCATGGTCCCCATGGCGAAGAAGACCGTGAAGGCCGCGCTGCACGACCCCGAGCTGGCCGGGATCGCCCACCGGGGCATCCGGCAGAAGGTCGCCCAGTACGCCGAGCGCCTGCCGGGACGCGGGCACGCCTGAGGGAGGGGGAGCGCACCATGGGTACCGGTACCGCGAGCGGGCTGGAGGCGGCACTGCGTGCGGAGGTGGACGCCGAGGTCAGGTTTGACGCGGGCAGCCGGGGCGCGTACGCCACCGACGGCTCCAACTACCGCCAGGTACCCATCGGCGTCGTCCTCCCGCGTGACGTGGAGGCCGGGGCGCGGGCGGTGGAGGTGTGCGCCCGCTTCGGCGCGCCCGTGCTGTCGCGGGGTGGCGGCACCAGCCTGGCCGGTCAGGCCACGAACACCGCCGTGGTGATCGACTGGAGCAAGTACTGCCACGCCCTGGTCTCGGTGGATCCGAAGGCGCGCACCTGTGTGGTGGAGCCGGGGCTGGTCCTGGACGAGCTCAACCGCCAACTCGCCGACCACAAGCTTCAGTTCGGGCCGAAGCCGTCCACGCACAGCCACTGCGCGCTGGGCGGCATGATCGGCAACAACTCGTGCGGCGCGTCGGCGCAGGCGTACGGAAAGACCGTGGACAACGTGCGCCGCCTGGAGGTCATCACCTACGACGGCGTGCGCATGTGGGTGGGGCCGACGTCCCAGGCCGAGCGGGCGCGGATCGCGGCGGAGGGCGGCCGCCGGGCCGAGATCTACGACGGTCTGGACCGCATCGTCGGCGAATACCTCGCGGACATCCGGCGCGGCTACCCGAAGATCCCGCGCCGGGTCTCCGGCTACAACCTGGACTCGCTGCTGCCGGAGAACGGCTTCGACGTGGCCCGGGCCCTGGTGGGCAGCGAGGGCACCCTGGTGACGGTGGTGCGCGCCGAAGTGGAACTGGTGCCCGTGCCCCCGTACCAGTCGCTGCTGGTGCTCGGCTACGACGACATCTGCGCCGCCGCCGACGATGTGCCCCGGCTCCTGGAGCACTGCACACCCGGGGAACTGGAGGCCCTCGACGGGCGGATGGCCGAGCTGATGCGCGAGGAGCGCGCCTATCTCGAATCCCTCAACTCCCTTCCCGAGGGCGACAGTTGGCTGCTGGTGCAGTTCAGCGGGGACACCCAGGAGGACGTCGACGAGCAGGCGTACGCGCTGCTGCGCGCGGTCGGGCGGGACGAGAAGGACGCCAGGGTGGCCTTCTCCGACGACCCCCGGCGCGAGCAGCGGATGCTCAGGGCCCGCGAGGCGGGCCTCGGGGTGACCGCGCGCCCGCCGGACGACCGGGAGACCTGGGAGGGCTGGGAGGACTCCGCCGTCCCGCCCGAGCGCCTGGGGGACTATCTGCGCGATCTGAAGGAGCTGTTCGCGGAGTTCGACTACGACCATCCGTCGCTGTACGGCCACTTCGGGCAGGGCTGTGTGCACACCCGCATCCCGTTCGGGATGAAGACCGCCGACGGCGTGGTCGACTTCCGCCGCTTCGTGGAACGTGCCGCCGACCTGGTGGTCTCGTACGGCGGCTCGCTGTCCGGCGAGCACGGGGACGGCCAGGCGCGGGGCGAACTGCTCACCCGGATGTTCGGCGAGCGCCTGGTGACCGCGTTCGGCGAGGTGAAGGCGCTGTTCGACCCGGAGAACCGGATGAACCCCGGCAAGGTCACCGGCCCGGGCCCCGGTGCGGTCACCGGCCCGGGCAAGGGCGCCGGCCCGGGCAAGGGCGCCGGCCCGGGCAGGGCCACCGGCCCGGGCAGGGCCACCGGCCCGGGCAGGGCCACCGGCCCGGGCAGGGCCACCGGCCCGGGCAGGGCCACCGGCCCGGGCAGGGCCACCGGCCCGAATCCGGTCGACGGTCAGCTGCGCCTGGGCCCGGGGTGGCGGCCGGCCACCCCCGACACACACTTCGGCTACCCCGACGACGAGCACTCCTTCACCCGCGCGGTCATGCGCTGTGTCGGCATCGGCAACTGCCGCGGCCACCACGGCGCCGTGATGTGCCCGTCGTACCGGGCCACCAAGGAGGAGGAACACTCCACCCGCGGCCGGGCCCGGCTGCTGTTCGAGATGCTGGGCGGCCACGCGGACTCCGCCGTCACCGACGGCTGGCGCTCGACCGAGGTCCGTGACGCCCTGGACCTGTGCCTGGCGTGCAAGGGCTGCAAGTCCGACTGCCCGACCGGTGTCGACATGGCGACGCTCAAGGCCGAATTCCTCGCCCACCACTACGCGGGCCGCCCGCGCCCGGCGGCGCACTACTCCATGGGCTGGCTTCCGGTGTGGGCCCGGCTCTCCCGTATCGCGCCCTCGCTGGTCAACACCGTGGCCCGGGCACCGGGTGTGTCCGGCCTCGGCAAGCGGCTGGCCGGTGTGGACGGCGCACGCCAGGCGCCCGCGTTCGCACGGCAGTCCTTCCTCCAGTGGTGGCGCGCCCGCGCCACCGAGGAGCCGGACCCGGCGGATCCGCGGACCGTGGTGGTGTGGCCCGACACCTTCAGCACCTACTTCCACCCCTCGGTCGCCATCTCGGCCGTCCGGGTGCTGGAGGACGCCGGCTTCCGGGTCGCCGTACCGACCGAGCCCGTGTGCTGCGGCCTGACCTGGATCTCCACCGGGCAACTGGCCACGGCGAAGAAGGTCCTGCGGCACACGCTGCGGATGCTGCGGCCCTACCTCGAGGCGGGCACCCCGATCATCGGCCTCGAACCCTCCTGCACCGCGGTGTTCCGGGCCGACGCACCCGAACTGATGCCCGCCGACCAGGACGTGGCGCGGCTGGCCGGGCAGTTCCGCACCTTCGCCGAACACCTCGTCCACCACGCCCCCGACGACTGGCGGCCGCCCGCACTCGGCCGGCAGGCCGTCGTCCAGACCCACTGCCACCAGCACGCGATCATGAAGGACGACGCGGACCGCGAACTCATGCGCCGCGCCCACCTCGTCACCGATGTCCTCGACGAGGGCTGCTGCGGACTGGCCGGAAACTTCGGCTTCGAACGCGGCCACCACGAGATCTCGATGGCCATCGCGGAACAGGGCGTCCTGCCCGCCGTGCGCGCGGCCGCCCCCGGCAGCCTGCTGCTCGCGGACGGCTTCAGCTGCCGCACCCAGATCGAACAGGGCGACACCGGCCGCGAGGCCCTCCACCTGGCCGAGGCGCTGGCCCTGGGCCTGGACACCACCCTGCCCAGCGAGCGGCCCGAACGCCTGGCACCGCGCACGGCCCCGCCCTCGCGGGCGGCCCGCTGGGCGACCACCGCCGGTGCCGCCGCCCTCACGGCGACGGCCGTGGCGGGGGCCGCGGCGGGGGTCGGCCGTGCCGCCTCGCGACGCACGCGCCGCGGGGGAAGGTGACCGCACGGTGGTGACGGGTGGCGCCGTGGCGGCAGGCGCGGGCGAGCACGTCGTGGACGGGGTGGACAGCGCCGTCTACACGGCGCCCACCGACGCCCCCGAGGCCGACTCCACCCTCAGCTGGGACAGCACCACCCTCGTCCTCGCCACCGTCCGGTGCGGCCAGGTCACCGGGCTCGGCTACACCTACGCCCCGGCCGCCACGGCCCTGGTCATCGACGATGTGCTGGCCGATGTGGTCACCGGCACCCCGGCCCTCGACGTGCCGCGCGCGAACGAGGTCATGCACCGCGCCGTGCGCAACGCCGGACTGCCCGGCGTGGCCGCCCAGGCCATCGCCGCCGTGGACATCGCCCTGTGGGACTGCAAGGCCCGCCTGCTCGACCTGCCCCTGGTCCACCTCCTGGGCAGGGCGCGGGACGAGGTGCCCGTGTACGGCAGCGGCGGTTTCACCACGTACGACGCCGAGCGCCAGGACCGGCAACTGCGCGGCTGGACCGAGGAAGAGGGCATCCCCCGCGTCAAAATCAAGATCGGCGAGTCCTGGGGACAGTGCGAGGAACGCGACCGGAAACGCGTCGCCGAGGCCCGCGCGAGCATCGGTGACACCACCGCCCTGTACGTGGACGCCAACGGCGGCTACGCCGCCAAACAGGCCATCAGCATGGCCGACACGCTCGCCGACCACGGTGTGACCTGGTTCGAGGAACCCGTCTCCTCCGACCACCTCACCACCCTCGCCACCGTCCGCGACCGGGTGCCGATGGAGGTCACGGCCGGTGAATACGGCTACACCCTGCCCTACTTCGCGCATATGCTCGCCGCCGGTGCCGTGGACTGCCTCCAGGCCGATGTCACCCGCTGCGGCGGCATCACGGTCTGGCTGCGCGCCGCCGCCCTCGCCCACGGCCAGGGCCTCGAGATCTCCGGCCACTGCGCCCCCCACGCCCACGCCCACGCCGCCGCGTCCGTGCCCAACCTGCGCCACCTGGAGTGGTTCCACGACCATGTGCGCATCGAGCGCATCCTGTTCGACGGCGCCCTCGCTCCCGACGGTGGCGGCGTCACCCCGGGCCACGACGGAGCGCCCGGGCTGGGGCTCACGCTGAACAGCGAGCGGGCGCGGCCGTATCGGGTGGCCTGAGCCGTACGGCAAACCGTCGAGCGCACTCACTCATGCTCACTCATGCGGGACGACGGCCACCGGACAGCCCGCGTGGGCTGCTGCCCGACCCCGCGGCGGCCGGTCCACGACGTCCTGGACATCGAGCCGTAGCCCCGGCCGCCGTCGCCGTAGCCCCGGCCGACTTCGCCGCGCCGCGAATATCCGGTGGCGGGCCCGGTCGTCCAGTGGTGAGGATCGCGGCATGCGTATCTTCCTGGAAACCGAACGGCTCGTGCTGCGCCCGTTCACCGACGCCGACGCCGACCACCTCTTCGCGCTCCACAACGACCCCGACGTCATGCGCTTCCTCACCGATGGAGAGACGGCGAGCCGGGAGACGATCCGCACCAAGACCCTGCCACTGTTCCTCCACGACCACCCGGGCCTCGGGACCCGGAGCTACTGGGCCGCCGAGGAGAAGGCCACCGGAACCTTCCTGGGCTGGTTCGAGTTCCGTCCCCTGGACGACCACAGCCCCGCCGTGGTGGAGCTCGGCTACCGCCTGAACAAGGCCGCCTGGGGCAAGGGTTACGCCACGGAAGGGTCCCGGGCGCTGATCCACAAGGGCTTCACCGACCTCGGCGTGGAACGGGTCACCGCGAACACCATGGCCGTGAACACCGGGTCCCGGCGCGTGATGGAGAAGTCGGGCCTGTCGTTCGTCCGCGCCTTCACCGAGGAGTGGCCGGAGGCGATCGAGGGATCCGAGCACGGCGATGTCGAGTACGAACTCACCCGGGCCGCCTGGGAGCAGCGCCGGTAGCCACGTGTCGCCGGAGCGGGGAGCATGCGTCCCCGCCCCTTCCCGTTACCAGGGCTCCGCCCCTGGACCCCGGGCTCGGGGCGGAGCCCAACGCCGATATGCGGCTCCGCCGCGTGGCCGGGGCCTCGCCCCTGGACCCCGGCCCTCCTGGCGTGCTGGCACGCCTGGAGGACTGGGCCACCTGGCTGCCCGCCCCTCTCCGCCCCTTCCCGCTGCATCGATGTGCGGCTCCGCCGCGTGGCAGGCTCTGCCCCTGGCCCCTGGGCCCTCCGGGTCTGGGGCGGAGTCCCGCCTTCCAGCCCCTCCGGGGGGGGCACCTCCCAGCGGTAGCTGGGGGAGCTTGAGGAGCGGGGTCTGGGGCGGAGCCACAGTTGTGGGAAGGGGCGGGGAGGGGAGCGGCCCGCCGCAGGCGTACGCACGCCCGCCGGGCACCCCTAGTACCCGACGGTGAAGTGCCTGTCCTCGCCGGGGTTCTCCAACTCGTCGAGGACCGCCACGGCGAGATCCTCGGCCGAGACCCGGGACGTGCCGTCGGCCGCGGTGATGAGGGTCGTGGTGCCGCGCCGGTACGTTCCGGTGCGGTCCCCGGGCTCGAGGAGGGCGGGAGGGCTGAGATAGACCCAGTCCGCCGAGTGGGCCCGGCAGACGTCCAGCTGCGCGGCGCTGGCGGCGGCGAGGGCGCGGAAGCGCTCCGGGACGTACTCCGGGCTGTCGAGGACGAGCCGGTCGGGGCGGCCCGGGTGCCGCAGGGGAGCGGCGCCACCGACGACGAGGATGCGTGCCCGGGCCGTCTCGGCCGCGGTGAGCAGCGCCGCCGTGGTCCTGACGGCGGAGTCCTCGTGACCGGGGGCGGGGCGGGTCGCGGCCACGATCGCGTCGGTGCCGGCGAGGAGCCGGCCCATGTGGCCGGGGTCGTTCGCGTCGCCCGCCACGGCGATCACCCCGGGTGGCGGAGCGGCCGTCGGCTCCTTGCGGAACACCGCGACGAGGTCATGGCCCCGGCTCACGGCTTCGCTGACGACACGCGAGCCGACCATGCCCGCGGCTCCGACAACGGCGATCTTCATCGAGGTGTCCCTTCCGGGGTGGGGGTGGAGACGGAGTCGTGTTCGGCCGTCCGGGCGCGGGCGCGGGTGCGTGGCGGAAGCTGTCCCGCGACGATCGCGGCGAGCGAGAGCGCGAAACCCACGAGCTGTACCGGGCCGAGCGTCTGGCCGAGCACGATGGCGCCGAGGACCGCGGCCACCAGCGGTGAGAGCAGGGCGAGAACCGCGACCGAGGCCACGGGCAGGCTGCTGATGCCCTGGAACCACAGGGCGTAGGTGATCAGACCGCCGACCAGCCCCAGCCAGAGGTAGCCGAGGGCTGCGGGCAGGTCGATCGCGGGAGGCGCCCCCTCGGCGAGGAAGGTGAGGGGCAGCAGGAAGAGCCCTCCCGCCGTGAGTTGCCACCCGGCGAAGGTGGTGGCACCGACCCCGGCGGGGCGCCCCCAGCGCTTGGTGAGCGTCACACCGAGCGCCATCGTGACCGCGCCCCCGAGGCCCGCCACGACCCCGACGGCGTCGAGTGCCGCGTTCGGCCCGATCACCACAAGACCGACGCCGACGACGCCCGTCACACCCCACAGGAGGCGCCACGGCGAAAGGCGCTCATGGAGCACGGTGACGGCCAGGACGGCCACCACCAGCGGCTGGGCCGCCGCCAAGGTGGCGGCCACGCCACCCGGCAGGCGTTCGGCCGCGACGAACAGCAGCGGGAGGAACAGCCCGATGTTCAGCACGCCGAGCGCCGCGGCCTTCGCCCACCAGGCGCCGCGCGGCAGTGTCCGGGTGAGGGCCAGCGCGATCAGGCCGGCGGGCAACGCCCGCAGGAGCCCCGCGAAGAGCGGGTGCCCCTCGGGCAGCAGCTCGGTGGTGACGACGTACGTCGTGCCCCACACCGAGGGAGCGAGCGCCGTCAGGGCGGTGCGTGGCAGGTTTCCGTGGCGGACACCGCCGGCCCCGCCGGAGACCACGTGTGTGGTGTGCCGTGTCATGCCTCGAAGTCTCACCTCGGGGCCATTGATGAGTCCAACACATGTTTGTCACCGCATCGATCTCGATCCACGATGGATCCATGGAGCTTCAGCAGATGCGGTACGTCGTCGCCGTCGCCGAGACGAACAGCTTCACGCGCGCCGCCGAGCGATGTCTGGTCGTCCAGTCCGCGCTCAGCCACCAAATCGCCCGCCTGGAGAAGGAGCTCGGCGCGAGACTCTTCGAGCGCACCAGCCGCCGGGTGCGGCTGACACCGGCCGGGGAAGCCTTCCTCCCGGCCGCCCGCCAGTGCCTGGACGCCGCCGAGCGCGCGGCCGCCGAGGTCGCCGCGGCCGTCGGGGAGGTACGCGGACGGCTCGCCGTGGGCCTGATCCCCACCGTCACCGCGGTCGACATCCCGGGCGCGCTCCGCGACTTCCGAGAGCGGTATCCGCATGTGCGCATCAGCCTGCGGGTGGGCGCGAGCGACGACCTCGTCGAGCAGGTCAAGGAGGGCGCCCTCGACGTGGCGTTCCTCGGCCTGCCGACCACCGCCCGCCCCCAGGGCGTCGCCGCCCATGAACTCGCGCGTGACCGGCTCGTCGCCGTGGTCGCGCCGGACCATCCCCTCGCCGAGGCATCACAGGTCGACCTGCGCAGGCTCTCCTCCGAGGTGTTCGTGGACCTCCCGGCCGGGACGGCCGGGCGCGCCCAGTCCGACCTGGCCTTCGAGGCCGCCGGTCTCACCCGTGACGTGGCCTTCGAGGTCACCAGCGCGGACTTCATCGCCCGGCTCGTCGGGCCGGGTCTCGGCGTGGCGATGCTTCCCACCGCCTACGCGCCTCATCTCACCGGCGTCGTCACCATCGAGGTCGCCGACGCACCGGCCCGTGTCGAGTACGTCATCTGGAGCCGCCTCACCCGCACACCGGCGGCGACCGCCTTCCTCACGGCGCTGGACATCACGCCCGCGGATTCCTGACGGCCCCCGGGCCACTCCGCCCTCATGACGCCTGCCGGCGGGGATCGCCGCATCGAGGACGAACGAACCACCAGACGCGTCCCGATCACCACGGGCGGCGGTGTGTGCGGCGGATCCTCCACCAGGCTCACCAGCGCGTCGACGGCCGCCGTTCCGGCCTGCTCGGGGGCCGGCGACACCGTCGAGACGGGCGGGTCCGTACGCCCGTAGGCCGGATCCTCGCTGCCGCACACCACCATCAGGTCCTCCGGCACCGAAAGCCCGCACCGCGCGCCGCCGCCAGGACCTGACGGCCGCACGGGTCGTACAGGCCGAACACCGCGTCCGGCCCGCCCTCCCCGGTCAGCAGGGCGTCCAGGCCCCGCCCCGTGGAGTCGTCCTCGTCGAACGGGACCACGCACGGCCGCACACCGGCCCGCGAACACCACCGCCGGTAGGCCGTCGCGCTCGCGCGAGCGTAGTACTCCTGGGTGGGCCCGGCGATCAGCGCGATCCGCCGCGTACCCTGCCCGGCCAGATGCTCCAGCACCCGGCGGGTCATGGCCTCGTGGTCGTTGTCGAACCCGGACGAGTTACGGGCCCGACTCTGGGAACGCGCCACGGAACGGAAAGGACTACGCAATGCCCAAGATCGCCGTCATCCTCGGCAGCACCCGCCCCGGCCGCAATGGCGAAGCCGTCGCCCGGTGGGTCTTCGACATCGCCCGGCAGCGCACCGACGCGGAGTACGAACTCGTCGACGTCGCCGACTACCGGCTCCCCCTCCTGGACGAGGCGGTCCCGCCGTCGCTGGGCCAGTACGCACAGCCACACACCAGGGACTGGGCGGAGAAGATCGCCTCCTTCGACGGCTATGTGTTCGTCACCCCCGAGTACAACCACTCCACCTCCGGCGCCCTGAAGAACGCCATCGACTTCCTGTACGCCGAGTGGAACAACAAGGCCGCCGGCTTCGTCGGCTACGGCAGCGCCGGTGGCACCCGCGCGGTCGAGCACCTGCGCCTGGTGATGGCCGAGCTGCAGGTGGCCGATGTGCGCGCGCAGGTCGCCCTGTCCCTGTTCACCGACTTCGAGAACTTCAGCAGGTTCACCCCCGCCGAGCACCAGACCGAGGCCGTGAACGCCCTGCTCGACCAGGTCGTCAGCTGGAGCAACGCGCTGGCCACCGTCCGCGCCGCCTGAGCGCTCCGCGGGAAGTGCCGCGAGGTGCGGTCGTTCATCCGCGGCTGCGTCGTGGCCGGTCGCCGTCGTGGCCGGTCCCACGCGGCGGAGCCGCATAGCGACACAGCCGCGGCGGGCCGCACATCGACACGGCCCCGCGCCCCTTCGGGGCGCACCCGAACCGCACCGGACTTCAGCGAGGCAGCGCGTGGCGGCCGGTCAGCCAGTCCCGGCGGAGCAGCGGCAGGGTGCTCTCCACGTCCCGGACGCCGGTGACCGGCAGCCGCACCTCGAAGCGCGCGCCGGGGCGTCCGTCGGGCCGGTCCCGTACGGTGATCCGGCCCCGGTGCAGGGCGATCTGCTGGGCGACCAGGGTCAGGCCGAGGCCGGAGCCTGGGCTGTCCGGGCCGCGCCGGAACCGCTGGAAGATCTCCTCGCGGCGCTCCGGCGGGATGCCGGGGCCGTGGTCGTCCACGGTGAGCACGGCGAGCGGCTGCCGCGGGTCGCCGGAGTGGCGCAGGGTCACCTCGATGGGGGCCGTGCCGTCGGCGGCGCGGCCATGGGTCCAGGCGTTGGCCAGCAGGTTGTCCACCGCCGAGCGCAGCCCCTCCTCCCAGCCGTGCACCAGCAGCCCCGGGGTGGTGCGCACGGACACCTCGGCGTCCGGGTGGGTGCGCCGCAGGTCGGATACGGACGCGTCCAGCACCTCCGCGAGGTCCAGCGACGCGAACGCGTCCGCCTCGACCAGGTCGCCCTGCGCGAGCGCCCTGAGCATCACCAGCAGCCCCAGCAGCCGGGTGTGTTCGCGCCCCAGGTCCTCGACCACCTCCGCCCGGTCGGCGGGGTCCAGCTCGGGGTGGTCGGTGAGGATGTCGATGTTGGTGCGCATGCTCATCAGCGGGGTGCGCAGCTCGTGGGACGCGGTCGCGGCGAACGCGCGGGCGGTGGCCAGTGCCTCCCCGGTGCGTTCGACCTGCTCGTCGTAGCGGGCGAGCACGGTCTGCAGCGTGTACGCCAGGTCGTCGACCTCGCCGATACGGGTCGGGGTGTGCTCCAGGCGTACGGCGCTGGTCCGGGGGTCCAGGCCGCTGGTACGGCGCTGCAACCGCCGCAGCGGCAGGACCGCCCGGGTGGCGATGGCCCAGGTGGTGGCCCCGGCCAGGGGTGCGGCCAACAGCGCCCCGAACACGACCCGTTGGCGCACCAGCGCCAGCTCGTCCTCGGCGGTGTCCGGCGAGAACAGCCACAGATTCGGTGTGGTGCCCTGTTTCGCGGCACCGACGCGCAGCGACAGCACCAGCCACTCCGTGTCACCAGAGGTCACGGTGACCGGCTTCGGGGCGTTGCGGGGCAGTGAGGGGAACGGATCGGGCTGCGGCCCGGCCGAGACCGTACCCCCGGGCGCGGTCAGCCGGATGCCCACGTCCCGGGCGGAGTTCACCAGCCGCCGCTGCCGGGCCTGTTCCATGACCGGGCGGTCGGCCCCGGCGACCTCGAGGAACGCCTTGGCGTTCTTGGCGACGACCGTGGCGCGAGCGCGCAACTGGGCGTTCTGGTGTGCGCGCAGATCGTCGGTGACCAGACGCAGCAGCAGCCAGCCGGAGGCCAGCACCAGCAGCGGCACGCTCAGGCCGACCGCGAGCGCGATGCGGGTGGACAGCCTCATGGCCCCTCCCCGCATGGCGCCTCCTCGCATGACGCCTCCCCGCATGGCGCCTCCCCGCATGGCGCCTCCCCGCATGGCGCCTTCCGGGGCGGCGCCTTCCCGGTGTGCGGGCGTTCGCCGTCCGTGCACGCGGCCGTGGCCCGCCGCGGTCGCCGTATGGCCACGTCGCCGTCGGCCACCGGCACTCGTCCGTCGTTTCCTGCCATGCGCACCTCTGTTCCGCGGCGGTCGAACGCGTCCGTCCGAGGACAGATCAAAGCATGGAGTGGCCGTGGGCCGACCGATCAGGTGGCTCGGTCCGAGGATCCGGCGGTGGCCGCTTCCAGGGTGCCCGGTGGCACCTGCCCGGTGGCACCGGGGGTGGCCAGTTGCGGGGCCGCGGTGTTGGTGGTGCCGTTGAAATGAGGGAGGCAGCGCCCCGCAAGGCTCAACAGACACCCATCGAGCGCACGGAGGGCGGCGTCGCCATGACCGACCTGGACACGCTGTCGGTGAACACGATCCGCGGACTGTGCATGGACGCGATCCAGAAGGCGAATTCCGGGCATCCCGGGACACCCATGGGGATGGCGCCCGTCGTGTACACCCTGTGGCAGCGGTTCCTGCGCTTCGATCCCGCCGATCCCATCTGGCCGAACCGCGACCGCTTCGTGCTCTCCGAGGGCCACGCCTCCGCCCTGCTGTGGTCGCTGCTGCACCTGACCGGTGTGCGCACGGTCGACCCCGAGTACGAGATGCTGGGCCGTCCGGCGGTGACCCTCGACGATCTGAAGTCGTTCCGGCAGCTGGACTCACGCTGCCCCGGCCACCCCGAGTACCGCTGGACGAGCGGCGTCGAGACGACCACCGGCCCGCTCGGCCAGGGCGTCGCCACCTCCGTCGGCATGGCGATCGCCGGCCAGTGGCTGGCGGCGAGGTACAACCGCGACGACTTCACGCTCTTCGACTTCGACGTGTACGCGCTCGCCGGGGACGGCTGCATGATGGAGGGCGTCTCCTCCGAGGCGGCCTCGCTCGCCGGACACCTGCGGCTGTCCAACCTGTGCTGGATCTACGACTCCAACCGGGTCACCATCGAGGGCCACACCGACATCACCTTCACCGAGGACCTGGCCGCGCGCTTCCTGGCCTACGGCTGGAACGTGACCACCGTGGCCGACGCGGGCGACCTCGGCCGGATCGGCCGCGCCTTCCACACCTTCCGGTCCGAGGCCGGGCGCCCGACCCTGATCCTCGTCCACAGCCACATCGGGTACGGCTCGCCGGTCGAGGACTCACCGAAAGCACACGGGACCCCGTTCGGGCCGGAGGGGGTCAAAGCCACCAAGCGCGCCCTCGGCCTGCCACCCGACGCCGACTTCCACATCCCCGACGGTGTGCCCGACTGGTTCGCACGGGGCATCGGCGCACGCGGCGGCCAGTTGCGCAGCCACTGGGAGAAGACGTTCGACGCCTACCGCGGGGCGTACCCCGAGCTCGCCGACGAGTTGGAGCGGATCCAGCGCCGTGAGCTGCCGGACGGCTGGGAGACCGCGCTGCCCACCTTCCCGGCCGACCCGAAGGGCCTGGCGAGCCGCGACTCCTCGGGCCAGGTGCTGAACGCCGTGGCCAAGGCGGTGCCCTGGCTGCTCGGCGGGTCCGCCGACCTGGCGCCGTCGACCAAGACCCGCCTCACCTTCGGCGGTGCGGGCGACTTCCAGCCCCATGACCACACCGGGCGCAATCTCCACTTCGGCGTCCGGGAACACGCGGCCGCCGCGGTGGCCAATGGAATGGCGCTGACGAAGCTGCGTCCGTACTGGTCCGGGTTCCTGATCTTCTCCGACTACGCCAAGGCGGCCATTCGCCTCTCCGCGCTGATGGAGATCCCCACCGTGCACATCTTCACCCACGACTCCATCGGGGTCGGCGAGGACGGCCCCACCCACCAGCCCGTCGAGCAGCTCGCGGGGCTGCGCGCCACGCCCGGGCTGCTGGTCTTCCGCCCCGCCGACGCCAACGAGGTCGCCGAGACGTGGCGGGTGGTCGCCGGCCTCCGCCGGGCGCCGGCCGCGCTGGTCCTCTCCCGCCAGCCCCTGCCCACCCTCGACCGCACCCGGCTCGGCGCGGCCACCGGTGTCGCGTGGGGTGCCTACGTCCTGGCGGACGCGGACCGGGGCGAGCCCGAGGTGATCCTGCTCGCCACCGGCTCCGAGGTGGCGCTGGCCCTGACCGCACACCAGGAGCTGACCGCCGAGGGCATCGCGTCCCGGGTGGTGAGCATGCCGTGCTGGGAGCTGTTCGACCGTCAGCCGCGCGCGTACCGCGACCAGGTGCTGCCGCCCTCGGTCACGCGCAGGGTCGCGGTGGAGGAGGGCTCCACGTTCGGCTGGGACCGGTACGTCGGCGCGGACGGGGCCGTCATCGGCATGCACACCTTCGGCGCCTCAGCACCCCTCAAACAACTGCTCACGAAGTTCGGATTCACCCCCGAGCGCGTCGCGCGGGTGGCGCGCGACCTGGTGGCCCCGGGCTGAGCGGGCAATGACGCGACAGGAGAGCACATGGCTACCGACACCCCCATGCGGCTCGGCATGGTCGGGCTCGGCCGGATGGGCGCGAACCTCGTGCGCCGGCTGATGCGCGACGGCCACCGCTGTGTGGTCTACGACGTCAACGAAAGCGCCGTGCGGGAGATGGAGGGCGAGGGCGCCGTCGCGGCCCGCTCGCTCGGCGACCTGGTGGCGAGGCTGGAGCGGCCACGGGCCGTGTGGCTCATGCTGCCCGCCGCCGTCGTACAGCCCACCCTCGACCAGCTCATCGGGATCCTCGAGCCGGACGACGCCATCATCGACGGTGGCAACTCCTACTACCGCGACGACATCACCCGCGCGGCACAGCTCGCCCCGCACCGCATCCACTACCTGGACTGCGGAACCTCCGGCGGGGTCTGGGGACTTGAGCGCGGCTACTGCCTGATGATCGGCGGTGAGGACGGGCCCGTCGCCCGGCTCGACCCCATCTTCCGCACCATCGCGCCCGGCACCGGCTCCGCCGAGCCGACACCGAGCAGACACGCCGATGGAACGGCGCCGGAGGGCTATCTCCACTGCGGCCCCAGCGGTGCCGGCCACTTCGTGAAGATGGTCCACAACGGGGTCGAGTACGGCATGATGGCCGCGATCGCCGAAGGGCTCAGCATCATCGACCACGCGGACGTCGGCTTGCGCAAGCGCGCCGCCGACGCGGAGACCACCCCGCTGCGCGAGCCGGAGGCGTACCAGTACGAGATAGACGTCGGCGAGGTGGCCGAAGTGTGGCGCCGCGGCTCGGTCGTGGGCTCCTGGCTCGTCGACCTCACCGCCGACGCGCTGGCCCGGTCGCCGAAGCTGGACGAGTTCACCGGACGGGTCTCGGACTCCGGCGAGGGGCGCTGGACGGTACGGGCGGCGGTGGACGAAGGCGTACCCGCCGCCGTGATCAGCACGGCGCTCACCGACCGCTTCCAGTCCCGGGGCCTCGGCGAGTTCGCCGACCGGGTGCTGTCCGCCATGCGCAGCGAGTTCGGCGGACACGCCGAGAAGGGGAGCGGGCGATGACGGAACCGGACGACCATGTGATCGTGCTCTTCGGCGTCACCGGCGACCTCGCCAGGCGCAAGCTGCTCCCCGGGCTGTTCCACCTCGCCGCCGCGGGGCTCCTCCCCGGCGGCTACCGCGTCGTGGGCTCGACCCCGTCCCGGTCCGCGATGAGCGACGACGCGTTCCGCACCCTCGCCCATGACGCGGTCGCCACCTTCGGACGGTCCAAGCCGACCGGGCCGGTGTGGAAGTCCTTCGAGGAGTCGCTGTCCTTCGGCGCGGCCGACCCCGAGGACCCCGGCCCGCTGCTCGCGGCCGTACGGGCGGCGGAGGACTCCCTCGGCGGGCCGTCCCGCAGACTGTTCCACCTGGCCATTCCGCCCTCGGCGTTCGCGTCCGTGATCGGCATGCTCGGCGACACGGACCTGGCCGAGAACGCGAAGGTGATCGTGGAGAAGCCCTTCGGCACCGATCTGGCGTCGGCGCGGGCGCTCAACGAGACGATCAACGCCGTCTTCGACGAGTCCCGTGTCTTCCGCATCGATCACTTCCTCGGCAAGGAGTCGGTGGACAACATCCTCGCCCTCCGCTTCGCCAACGGCATGTTCGAGCCCAACTGGAACCGGGACCACATCAGGTATGTGCAGATCGATGTGCCGGAGACGCTGGGCATCGAGGGCCGTGCCCACTTCTACGAGGGCACCGGAGCCTTCCGGGACATGATCGTCACCCATCTGATCCAGGTGCTCGGCATCGTGGCGATGGAACCACCGGTCTCGCTCGCCGCCGAGCCGCTGCGCGACGAGAAGGACAAGGTCTTCGAGGCGCTGCGCCCCATCGAGCCCGGGGACGTCGTACGCGGCCAGTACGAGGGTTACCGCGACGAACCCGGTGTGGCCCCCGACTCGACGACCGAGACGTTCGCCGCGCTGCGGGTGGAGGTGGACAACTGGCGGTGGGCCGGGGTCCCGTTCCATCTGCGCTCCGGCAAGAGCCTCGCACAGCGCCGCCAGGTGATCACGCTCGGACTGCGCGAGCCGCCCCTGCGGATGTTCCCCACCGACCTCGCCGACCAGGAGCGGAACCGGGGTAACAAGATCGTGATCGACTTCGGGGACCCCGGGTGGATCGCCGCCCGCTTCCTCGCCAAGGAGCCGGGCCCCGCGATGCGGCTCGCACCGGCCACGATGGCCTTCGGCTACGCCGGGTCGTTCTGCGAGGAGAACGGGCTCGAGGGCTATGAACGGCTGATCCTGGACGCCATGCTGGGCGACCAGTCGCTGTTCACCCGGGCAGGCGGCATCGAACACATCTGGGCCGCGTCGACCCCCCTCCTCGAGCACCCGCCGCCGGTCCAGCCCTACGCCCCCGGCTCCTGGGGCCCCGAACCGGCCGTCAGCGAACTGATCGCGCCCCACCCGTGGCATCTGCCGGACGCCGCCGAGGTCCTGCCCGGGACGTTCCGAACGTCCGGGACGCCCGGGACACATGCTGCTTCTGGAGGGGGCGCGAAGTCGCCGCACTGAGAGGCGGCCTCGGACGCACCATCAACTTGGGGAATACTTAAACGCCGTACCGATCAGCCATACCATCATGGAGAAGAACACGTGAGCGAGGCCCGTTTCGCAGGCAAGGTCGTTCTCATCACCGGCGCCGGATCCGGCATCGGTGCCGCCACCGCGCATCGTTGCGCACGCGACGGCGCCACCGTGATCGCGGTCGGACGCACCGAGGAGAAGTTGCGGAAGACGGTCGCCACCGCGCCTGCCGGTTCGACGGTCGTCGCCCGCGTCGCGGACGTCTCCGACGAATCGGCGGTCACCGCCCTCATCGAGGGAGTCGTGGCGGAGTACGGCCGCTTGGACGTGCTGGTCAACAACGCGGCCGTGGTCGCGGTCGGCACCGTCGGGGACGTCGCCACGGACGGCTGGCGGCAGGTCATGGACGTCATCGCCGATGGCACCTTCTACGCGTCGCGGGCCGCACTGCCGCATCTGCGTGTCGTCGGCGGCAACATCGTGAACGTCGGCTCGGTCTCCGGTCTCGGCGGCGACTGGGGTCTGGCCGCCTACAACGCGGCGAAGGGCGCGGTGGCCAACCTGACCAACGCCATGGCGCTCGACCACGGCGCCGAAGGCGTGCGGGTCAACGCGGTGCACCCGAGCCTCACCGCCACCGAAATGGCCGCTCCCCTAGTGGAGAGCGAAACCGCCATGGCCGCGTTCCGTCAGCGCATCCCCATGCAGCGCCCGGCCGAGCCCGGGGAAGTCGCCGACGTCATCGCCTTCCTGGCCAGTGCCGAGGCCCGATTCGTCAACGGCGTCCACATCCCGGTCGACGGCGGACTCCGCGCCTCCTCGGGCCAGCCCCGCATGTTCTGAGTGACGGCCCTCGGCGGCCGGAGGACCGGGACCCACCTCGCCGAGGTGACTCCGTGGCGAGAATCGTCCGCCGTCGGTCAGCTCTCCCGGTACGGGGCCTTCCACGTCGTCCGCGGCGAGCCGCATCGTGGTGCCGACCGCCTCGCCCAAGTTGTCCGCTCCCGCGATCGTGAGGACGGGGAGGGGCAGCCGTCGGGTCTTGCGCCGCTGGTTCTGCGCGATGCGTGCCGCCGCCTGCGGGCTGATCACCCTGCTCGCCCTCGGCACCCGTTGTTGTGTTGCGGCCGTCGCTCACGTGGCGGGGCGGCTCAGCGCTCCGGCGAGGGTCGCCACAACGACGGCGACGGCGAGAATCAGGGTCGCCACGTTCTGGTTGATGGTCTGGTCGAGGAGGCCCAGGGCCAGCGTGGGCACGATCGTGCCGGTGTAGGCGGACAGGAAGTACGTCGCGAGCAGATCCGCCCTGCGCCGCGGGTCGGCCAGCCGCTGGGTGACGGCGATGCCGCGGCGGAACGCCAGACCGATGCCGGTACCCGCCAGGAGCGTGCCGACGACGAACGTCACCAGTGACCGTGTCCACAGCCCGGTCTCGAACACCGCGACGCCCGCTATCAGGAACGCCGGCGCCGCCCAACGCCCGGAGAGCCACCGTGCCGGGGCGGCCACTTGCGCGGTCAGGGCGATGAGGAACAGCAGCCCGACCTCCGCACCGACGGCCGCGAGGTTGTGGACGTGCAACCGTTCACGGAGGAAGGACGGCACCAGCGACGAGAACAGCCCGCTGACCGCGAACGCGGCGAGGACGGCCGTGGCGGCTCGCAGGAATTCGGCACGCGCCGCCCGCTGGTCGGGGACGGTCGGGCGGCGCACGGACACAGTGGGGCGCCGCCGGGCCGTGACGGTCTCCGGGGTGACGACGAGGGCGAGGAACGCCGGCACCAGGCTCGCGAGGTAGGCCCAGAACACCAGGTGCGTGGGGTCCGTGCCGTACTGGGCGAAAAGGCCGGCGACAACGGCACCCAGCCCCAGCCCGCCCATGTTCGCCGCCGTGGAGACGATGGACGCCCGCCGGGCGTGCTCCTCCCCGGCGAGCTCGCCCAGCGCCGCGGTCGCCGTGGCGGTGAAGATGCCGGTGCCCAGGCCGCACAGAAACCGCGCCGCCAGCAGGGTTCCCACGTCGTCGGCGACGAGGAACAGCGATGTGCTCGCGGCCGCGGCGACCAGGGCGGCGATCAGGAGGGGACGGCGGCCCGCGTGGTCGGACAGCGAGGCGAACACCATGAGGGCGAGCACCGTCCCCAGCGCGTAGACGGCGAAGACCAGCGTCGTGGTGAACGGTCCGAAGCCCATCCGCGGCGCCCAGAGCACATACAGCGGGATCGGCAGCGTTCCACCCAGCATGACCAGGGTGTACACCGCGGCCACGAGCCAGAACCCGCCGCGCGCCCCCCGTCCACCGCCGGGCGGCACAGCCGGTGTGCGGGAGTCCGGTGTGCGGACCTCCGGTGCGATGTCGTCGATCATCATGCGGCCTTTCGAGTGCGATAACCACCGGCCACCACGCTAACCATCTTGGACCGATCGATCAAACATAGATTGACCAATCGATCCAAGATGTAGGTAGGATCACAGCGCAGTCGCGAAGAAGGAGGTGTGCCGCAATGTCGGGCCGGAAGCAGTTCGACGTAGGGACGGCCCTTGACCAGGCCATGCGGGTGTTCTGGCAGCGCGGATACGCGGACGCCTCGCTCGATGTCCTCGGCTCCGCCACCGGCCTCGGGCGCGGCTCCCTCTACGGCGCCTTCGGCAACAAGGACCGGCTGTTCCGCCAGTGCCTCGACCGCTACGCGGCGATCTACGGCGCCCGGTACGAGCAGGCGCTCGCCGCGCACCCCGATGATCCGGTGCGTGCGGTGGAGGCGTTCTTCGACGTCATCCTCGCCCGCATCGCCGACCCGGAGACGCCCACCGGGTGCCTCATCGCACAGTCCGCCACGCAGTCACCGACGCTCCAGGAGGAGAACGGCGCCAAGGTGCGCGGTCTGCTCGACCTCCAGCGCCGACGAGTGCGCGAGGCGCTGGCGGGCGCCTCGGCCGACCCCCGGGTGCTCGACGAGCTGGCCACGTACGTCGTCGCGGTCAACCAGTCGCTGGCCGTCTTGAGCCGGGCCGGTGCGCCGGACGCGGAGCTGCGCTCCGTGGTCCGGCTCGCGTGCGCCACGGTGGCGGACACGCTCGCCCGGACGGCCTCCGAGAGTGCCGCGCACCGCTAGCGCGGCCCCGTGCCCACCGGCCGAAACGCGCGGTCCGCTACGCCGAGACGCGCGGTTCGCCACGCCACGATGACGGCCGCTACGCCGCGATGACGGCCGCCGTGGTGCGGCCGCCGTCGACGTCCAGCACGATGCCGTGGACGAACGCGGCCTCGTCGCCCGCGAGGTAGACCGCCGCGTGCGCGATGGCCTCCGGGCTTCCGACGCCCCCGGCCGGGGTGCCGTTCATCATGACCTCGCCCGGGTGCACCTCGCCGGGCACGGGCGTGTGGACCACTCCGGGAGAGATCGCGTTCACCCGCACACCCCGCGGGCCGAACTCGGCGGCCCAGGCCCGCGTCAGGGTCTCCATCGCGCCCTTGCTGGAGCTGTAGAGCGCACCGAGGGGAATGCCCAGCCGGGCGATCCACGACCCCAGGTTGACGATCGCCCCTCCGCCGGCCTCGGCCATCGCCGGAGCGATCGCGGCGGTCAGGAAGAACGGCGCCTTCACGTTCACCGCGTAGACGTGGTCGAAGGTCTTCTCATCGGTGTCCGCGGTGCTGTCGCCGGGGAAGATCCCCGCGTTGTTGACCAGGATGTCGATGCCCCCGCCCAGAACGGACGTCGCCTCCTCGGCCAGGGCGCGGGAAGCCTCCGCGCTTCCGTCCAGATCCGCCCGTACGAAGTCGGCCCGGCCGCCCCGCGCGCGAATGGCGCCGACGACTTCCGTACCCCGCTCGGCGCTGCGGCCGGACACCACTACATGCGCGCCCTCGGCGGCGAACCGCTCCGCGATCGCCCGCCCGATGTTGCTGGTCGCGCCGGTCACCAGCGCCCTCTTGTCCTGCAGCCGTCCACTCATCACACACTCCCGCACGCTCGTTCACCGCACCTTGGACGCCCCGCGGGACCGCCGGGGCCATGCCACTGTGCGAAGAAAAAAATGGACTTGCAAGTCCACTATCCGGGGTCGCTCGGGGCCGCGGTGGCGCGCCTTTCCGTTCTGTGACGGTCAGGCCGCCGCGGCGCGCCGCAGATCCCCGATGCCCTGATCGAGCGCGGCCCGCAGATGGTCGGCTCGGCCGGTCGACTGGAGAATCAGCACACCACCCTGGATGCCCGCCAGCAGGGCGGCCGCGCGGTGCTCGACATCCAGCTCGGCGGGCAGCTGCCCGGCCGTCTGGAGGGCCCGGATGCCGGTGGCCAGGCTCTCCTGCCACTGCCGCATCAACGCCACCACGACATCCCGGGCGCCCGGGGTGGAGCGGCCCAGATGGAGGACGAGCGAGCCCAGCGGGCACTCCTCGCCCTGCTCCGCATAGCGCTTGACCACCTGATCGCGCCACCGCTGCCACGCCTCCCAGGAGTCCAGACAGCCCAGATACGGCTGCTGGTCCGCCAGGACCTGGTCGGCCTCGTGGTGCGCGACCGCCAACAGCAGCTCGTCCTTCCCGTCGGGGAAGTAGTGGAACAGCTGGCTCTTGCTGGTGCGCGTGCGTGCCATGACGTCGTCGAGCGTGGCCACCGACACGTCCTTCTCGCGCAGCACCGCGGCCGCGCCCTCGACGATCCGGTTCCGGGTGGCCTTCCCCTTCGCCGTCAGTTCCTTGCGCATGGCGCGCCCCCTCTCGACTGGACTGGCTGGTCCAGTCTATTGCGCCTCGGGTGCCGGCCAGAGCGCCCGGGCGGCGTCGGGCAGGCCGTCGACCGCCTCCGGGCCGAGCGTGGCGAGCTGGAGGATGTAGCCGGGCACCGTCGAGGTGATCAGTTGGGCCAGTGAGTCCGGCGTGGCTTCCGGCGGCAGATGGCGGGAGTCCTGATGCTCCCGGACGATGGCGGCGAGGTCGGCCGTCGCCTCGGTGAGCGCGGTCCTGAGCCGCTCGGCGAGCGTCGGGTTGCGCAGGGATTCGGACCAGGTCAGCAGTGCGATGGCGGCGAAGCCGTTCTCCGCGTGCTTCGCCCTGATGGCCTCGAAGAGATCAGCGATCGCCGCGCCGACCCCGGCGGCGGGCCTGCGCTCGGCCTGGCGGCGGGCCTCGTGCACCACCTCGGCCAGGTTCTCCTCGGCGATCGCGATGATCATGTCCTGCTTGCTGGGGAAATACCGGTAGACCGACCCCGAGGACATCCCGGCCTCGGCGAGCAGATCCTGCATCGACGTCTCGTGGAAGCCGTCCCGGACGAAGCAGCGTCTCGCCGCGGTCAGGATCTCCGCTCTGCGGGCGTCGAGGTACTCCTGGCTCACCTTCGGCATGGCGCCAGGCTATATCAAAAGCGATCGATCGTTCATCTTCTCCTTGACAGTGGGTGGCGAGCGAGGCAGTGTGGGCATAAGAGAACGGTCATTCGTTTTTTTGGACAGGAGAACGCTTGTGGCGACAACCAGTGGAGTCGTGCCACGGCAGCAGCTCGTGTACGAACTCGCGTCATCGCTGGTGGGGCGGCGTGTCATCCCCGTCGGGCGGTACCGCCGGGCCAAGGAGACGATCGGCGACACGGGCATCGTCGACGTCACCGTGCTGATGGGCTGGTTCACCGGTGTGTCGCTGACCCTCGCCGCCTTCGACGTGCCGTCGAACGCGGTCGGCCTGGACCAGTGAGAACCGGAGGAAGGACGACCATGGAATCCGCAACCCTGCACACCGTCGCCGAGTTCCCCGAGCACTCCTTCCTGGAGAACCTCGCGGTGCGCAGCGACAACTCGATCGTCGTGACGTCGCTCAACCACAAGCAGCTGTGGCTGATCCCGGCTGCCGGTACGACGGACACCCCGGTCGAGCCGATCCTCCTGCACACCTACGACCACCTCGTCTCGGCGGTCGTGGAGACCGAGCCGGATGTGTTCCACGTGGCCCTCAGCGACGGCTACACCACACACGCGTCGTATCTGAGCCGGGTCGATCTGCGTGGCCGGTCACCCGGCGCCGCCCCCGCGATCGAGACGGTCCTCACCTTCGACTCCCGGGTGCGGGCCCTGAACGGGGGCTGTCTGATCGCCCCCGGTGTCCTGCTGCTGGCCGACTGCTTCGGCGGTTTCGTCTGGCGCGTCGACCTCTCCGCCACCGGCGGCCCGGCGGCCGCCGACGTCTGGCTCGCCCACCCGAGCATGGAGCACGACCCGCTCAGCACCGTGAAGCCGCCCCAGCCGGGCATCAACGGGGTGCGCTACGCGGAGCGGACCCACCACCTGTACTACACCTCCACGGCGCGGCGGTTGTTCATGCGGGTGCCCGTCGACCCCGACACCCTCGATCCGGCCGGGCCACCGGAGCATGTCGGCGGTGGCACGATGGCCGACGACTTCTGCCTCGACGAGGACGCGGGCGTCGCCTACGTGACGACGCACCGTCAGAACACCCTCGACCGCGTGCGGCTGGACGGGCCGCCGGACCAGCCCCGGGACATCGTCCTCGGCGACCCCCTGGACCTGCGGCTCCTGGGCCCGTCGAGCATCGCCTGGGGCCGCGGCCCCGGTGAGTACGGACGCGTGGCCTACCTCATCACCGACGGCGGGACCACCGCACCGCCTCCGGACGGCCGTGCGCGCCGCTCGAAGGTCCTGCGCATGGAGCTCGCACGGTAGGTCGCCGCGGGCGGCGAGCCGCGGGCCGTCAGCCGGGGTCGTCGGCCAGTTCGGCGGCTTCCTGCCGCAGGGCGTGTACCACCGCGTTCGCCGATGCCGTGGCGGGGCCCGGCGCGTGCGCGAGGCTGACGCGTCGCCACTCCTCCGCCACGCCCTCGACGGCGACGAGACGCACACCGGGCGGGACGGCGGGGAGCAGCGCCGGCGGGGCCGTGGTGATGCCCGCCCCGGCCGCCACCAGGTGAAGCTTCGTCAGCCAGTCGCGGACGGTGTGGCGCACCCGGGGCCGTCCCGGCAGCCCCGGCCAGACGCCGAGCAGTGGCTCCTCCGCGGCGGCCGGGCTGGCGATCCACGGCTCGCCCGCGATCTCCTCGGCCGTAACGCTGTCGCGTCCGGCGAACCGGCCGCCGGCCGCCACCGCCACGCCCAGCCGGGTCTCGAACAGCGGCTCCACGCGCAGCGGCGGGGCGTCGGTGTCGGGGGAGCGGTGGGGTGGCCTGGAGGAGAGCACGGCGACATCGAGCGTGCCGGTGCGCAAGGCCCGCACCAGCGACGGGGTGGTGCCCTCCCTGGTGCTCACCCGGATCCGGGGGTGCTCCCGGCACAGGGCCGCCAGCGCGCGGGGCACGATCACCGCTCCGGCGGTGGGGATGAACCCGAGCCGGACCGGGCCGTCCTCCGCCTCGCCCCCGCGCAACTCCCGGTCGGCCGCGTCGAGCGCGTCCAGCGCGACCACGGCGTGCCGCAGCAGGGTGCGCCCCTCGGTGGTCAGCCGCACACCGCCGGGGTGGCGGTCGAAGAGCCGGGCGCCGGCCGCCTGCTCCAGCGCGGCCACCTGCCGGGAGACGGCCGACTGGGTGTATCCGAGCGCCTCCGCCGCGGCGGTGATCGTGCCCCGCTCCGCCACCTCGCGCAGCACCCGCAGCCCGATCAGGGTCATGTCCATGAGCGCACGTCCCTGCGCATGCCTTCCATGCGCAGGCAGCATACCGGCCATGCGAGACATTCGTTGGCGGAATGTCGTGCGCGTTCCTAGCGTGGTGAGCACACCACAGCAGAACGGAACGACACACCATGCCTCTGGTCAACATCTACATGCGCGAGGGCACCACCCCCGAGTACCGCCGGAACGTCTCGCTGGGCATCCACCGGTCCATGGTGGACGTCCTGAAGATCCCGCAGGACGACCAGTTCCACCTCATCCACGAGCTCAAGCCCGAGAACGTCCAGACGCAGCCGGTGTTCTTCGACATCCGCCGTGGCGACCGCACGATGTTCATCCAGCTCTTCTTCAACGACCGCGACCCCCAGCAGAAGACGGAGCTGTTCGCGGCCATCCGCAGGAACCTCCTGCTGTACGCGGACGTCCCCGAGGAGGACATCCTCCTGTGCGTGGTCGAGACGAACAGCGAGAACTGGTGGGCGGCCGGGCGGACCGTCAACCCCCGGACGGGCTTTGACGAGCGCATGGACATCGATTGACTACCGATAGGAATCCATCGATAGTCGATGCATGATCGACTGCGTCCAAGTGGCGCTCGTCGCGGTGTGGATGCTGCTCGCCGGCGCAAGATGTCGGTCGGTGAGTTCGCCGCCGCCGTCGGCATCACGCCCGCCAACGTCGCCGTGTTGAGGAACGGCCGGGCGAAGGCGGTGCGGTTCACGACGCTCGACGCCATCTGCCGCACCCTCGACTGCCAGCCCGGCGACGTCCTGCGCTGGGTGCCGGATGACGGCGGGAACGGCGACTGGCGCGGCGTGGCTGAGCCAGGGGTCAGGGTCCCGCAACCGGGGCTGGGCCCCGGCCCCCGGGCCTCAAGGGTCTGATCTCAGCCCGTCCGGCGATTGAGGACACGCCCGGAGGGCGTTCGGGGGGCAGGGGGCGGAGCCCCCTGGTTCGGGGAGGGGCGGGTAGGGGAAACTCCGCGTCGCCGCGCTGCCGCTTTGCTGATCCGCACACCACGCACCCCCAGGACTTGGCACCGTAGGACCATGACGAGCATCGATCCGGACACACCGCGTACGGACACTTCCGAGGAGACCACCGCGCCACCCCGCCGCGTACCCGTGGCGCAGGCCATGCGGGGCGCCGCCCGGCAGTTGGGGGAGTTGCTGGGCACCGCGCCGGAGGCGGTTTCCGCGATGCAGCCGACGCCGGACGGGTGGGTGGCCGACGTGGAGGTGGTGGAGCTGGAGCGGGTGCCGGAGACCATGACCATCATGGCCACCTACCGTGTGACCCTCGACTCACAGGGCCAGCTCCTCGGCTATGAGCGGCAACACCGCTACGCCCGCGGTCAGCTCGACCGCGGACGTTAGACGCCGCGCGCCGGACCAGGCACGGCCGTTCTTTTGCCGGGTTTCCTCCCACGGCCCCGCGCCGGCGATGTCCGCGGCGCGGGGCCGTCCCCTGGGTGCGCGCCCATCTGTCACCCGCGCCGCACAGGTGAACGCCACCGCCACCGCGCCCGTATCAGACGCGGACAGGCGACCGAGCGCGACCGAGAGGAAGCACACGTGACCGTGATGACGCAGACCGGCGGGCTGCCTGCCACCGCATCGACCGGTTCAGGGACCGGAAGCCTCTTCGACATCCTTGAACTCATCCTGGACCGTGGCCTCGTCATCGACGTGTTCATCCGGGTCTCCCTCGTCGGCATCGAGATCTTGAAGATCGACATCCGGATCGTGATCGCCAGCGTCGACACGTATCTGCGCTTCGCCGAGGCGTGCAACCGCCTCGACCTGGAATCGGGCCGCAAGGCCCCGGACAAGCTGAGCGACATCGTCGGCAACATCGTCGAGGGCGGCGCCCGGGGCAAGACCGAGGGGGCGATCAGCGGCGCCCTCGGGGCCATCAGCGATGTCTTCGACCGCGACGACGAGGACAAGTGACCATGGCGACCACGTCCCCGTCCACGCCCACGTCCCCGTCTCCGTCCCCCTCCCTCTACATCTATGCCATCACCGGGTCCGATCATCCGCTGCGGCTGGAGGGGCTGCGGGCCGTGGGCGGCGTGTCCGGCGCCCTGCGCGCGGTCACCGGCGGGCCGCTGGCCTGCGTGGTGAGCCCGGCGCCGCCGGACCTGCGCCCCAAGCGCCGCGACCTCGCCGCCCACCAGGAGGTCCAGGAGCGGCTGATGGCGGACGGCGCGGTGCTGCCGATGCGGTTCGGCATGCTGGCGCCCGACGACGCCGCGGTGACGGCGGCGCTGGACGGCAAGCGCGCCGAATACGTCCGCAGGCTCGAGGAGCTGCACGCCACCGCGGAGTTCAACCTGAAGGCGGCCCGCTCGCAGGACGATCTGCTGCGGGAGGTGCTCACCGAGTCCGACGACGCCCGGCGCCTCAACGAACGCACCCGCGACGGCGGTGGCACCTACGCGGACCGGTTGGCCCTCGGCGAGCTGGTCGCACGACAACTGGACGCACGCCGACGGCAGTTGGCCGACCAGGTCGTCGGGCGGCTGTCGGAGATGGCCCGCGGCAACGTGGTGGCCTCCCCGGCCGGGGACGACTTCCTCAACGTCTCGTTCCTGGTGGAGCGGGGGCGCGCCGAGGAGTTCTCCCGGGCCGCGCGGCAGCTCGCCCAGGGCTACGGAGACGGCTACGACTTCCGGCTGCGCGGCCCCCTGCCGCCGTACAGCTTCGTGGCCTGAGGGCGGGAGCGCCATGGGACTGCTGACCGGGCTGCTCACCTTTCCGCTGGCACCGGTGCGCGCCACCGTCTGGGCCGCCGAGCAACTGGCCGCGGCCGCCGAGCGCGAGTACTACGACCCGGCGCCGGTCCGGCGCGCCCTCGCCGAACTGGAACAGGACCTGCTGGCCGGGCGGATCGACGAGGACGCGTACGACCGCCGCGAGGACGAGTTGCTGGACCGTCTGGCACAGCTGGAACGCAGGGAACGGCCGGACGAGCGGAGAAGAGCCCCGTGACGACGACAGAACCGGTGGCGGGCAGGCTGGGCCCGCCACGCCTGCCCGCCACCCCATACGGCCAGGGCGCCGAGGGCGCCCCGTCGCTCGCCGACATCCTGGAGCGGGTGCTGGACAAGGGCGTGGTGATCGCGGGCGACATCCGCATCAACCTGCTGGACATCGAACTGCTCACCATCAAGCTCCGGCTGCTCGTGGCCTCCGTCGACAAGGCGAAGGAGATGGGCATCGACTGGTGGGAGCACGATCCGTCGCTGTCCTCCCGCGCCCGCACCCGGGCCGTACAGGACGACGACCAAGAGCGGTCCCTCACCGAGGAGAACGCCCGGCTGCGCGCCGAGATCGCGGCGCTGCGGGCACGGGCCGAGGACAGGAGCGTGGACGGTTGACCGAGAGCGCACAGCGACAGCACATGGTGTACGCCTACGCGGTGCTGCGCCCCACCCCGGAGGCCGCGCGCGCGGCGGCCGTACTGCGCGGGGTGGCGGACGAGCAGGTGGGGCTGGTGGAGACGGGGGACCTGGCCGCGGCCGTCGGCCCGGTCCCGGCCGAGGAGTTCGAGGAGGGCGCGCTGAAGGCGGGTCTGGAGGAGCTGCCCCGGCTGGAGGCGCTGGCCCGCGGCCACCACGGGGTGGTGGCGGGGCTGGCCCCGCTGGGCGCCGTACTGCCGCTGCGGCTGGCCACCGTCTACCGGGACGAGGACCGGGTGCGGCAGGTCCTCCAGGAGCGCCGCGACCAGTTCCTGCCGCTGCTGGAACGGCTCGCCGGACACGTCGAATGGGGTGTCAAAGTCTATACCGATCCCACGGACTCCCTGGCGAGGGACGCGGCGGTGCCCGCCGGGGCCACGGGCGGGGAGGATGCCCTCAGCCCGGGCCGGGCCTACCTCGCCGCCCGCCGCCGGCGCCGGCGCGGCGCCGAGGAAGCCTGGCAGACGGCGGCCCGGACGGCCGCGCGGATCGCCGAGGAGGCCGGGGCCCTGGCGGTGGGCAGGGTCGCCCATCGGCCGCAACGCGGCGAACTCGCCCAGGTGGCCGGTGGCGGGACGGCGGGTGGCGGAAAGCCCGGCGGCGAGACGGCGGGGGCCGGGAAGCCCGGTGGCGAGAACATCGCCAACGACGCGTATCTGGTGTCCGCCGACCGCGCCGAGGAGTTCCGCTCCCGGGTGCTGGCCGCCGCCGAGGGACAGCCCGGGGTGCGCGTCGAGGTGACCGGCCCCTGGGCGCCGTACTCCTTCGCCCTTCCGCCCGACCCGGCCGCCCGGCCGGAGCCCGTATGAGCGCGGCGCCGGCCGGAGCCCGTACGAGCGGCGCGCTGGAGGAGGCCGTATGAGCGCGGCGCTGGACGAGGAGGACGCCCGGGCGCTCGCGGGCCGCGAGGTCGCCCTGATCGACCTGCTGGACCGGCTGCTCCAGGGCGGGGTCGTGCTCGCCGGGGACCTCGTCCTGTCCATCGCGGACGTCGATCTCGTACGGATCGACCTGCGCGCGGTCATCGCCCCGGTCGACGCCGAACACCCCGCCCCGCAGCTGCCCTGACGAAAGGCCCTGACGAAAGGAAACCCGCGCATGTCAGCCCCCTCCTCCGCCGCCGCCCAGCGGCTGCGCACCGACGCGGACACGGTCGAGCGCGATCTGGCCAAGCTGGTGCTGACCGTGGTCGAGCTGCTGCGTCAGCTGATGGAGCGCCAGGCGCTCCATCGCGTCGACAAGGGCGACCTGACGGAGGAGCAGGAGGAGCGCGTCGGCATGACGCTGATGATCCTCCAGCAGCGCATGGAGGAGATGTGCGCCCGTCACGGCCTGCGGATGGCGGACCTCAACCTCGACCTCGGCCCGCTCGGCACCCTGCTCGCCCCGGTGGACTCCCCGGCGGGCCCGCCCTCCCCTTGAGAAACCCCGCGCGCCCTCGCACCGCTCGCTCAGCCCTTGCGCGGCCTCGGCTCCGGCCGGTCGATCAACTGCCCCCGCAACACGGTCAGTTGGTGGGACGCCTCAACCGCCCGGGGCTCGTCCAGGGAGGCGAGGGCCAGCACGAGGGTGTCCATGACGACGATCCCCGCCAGGGATTCCGCGGTGATGCCGGTGGGCGTGTGCGGGGCGCTGATCACCACATCGGCGTGGGTGGCCAAGGGCCCCGTGGGAACGTCGGTGACCAGCACCACGCTCGCGCCGACGGCCCGCGCCCGGTCCGTGAGCACGGTGAACTCCCGCAGCCGGCGCCCGGGATGGAGGATCACCACCGCGTCCCCGCGGCCCAGGCCCAGCAGTTCGTCGGCCATGGTGAAGCCGGTGGCGCCCACGAAGCGCGCCCGGCGGCCGGCCCGGCGCAGCTTCAGCACCAGGTGCCGGGCGGCGAGCTCCGAGGCGCCGACGCCGTAGGCGACCACCTCACGCGCGTCCGCCAGCGTTTGCACCGCTTGCTTCAGCACATCCGTCTCCAGTAGGCGGCGGCACTGGTCGAGGCGCTCCGCGGCCTCGTCGAAGACCCGGTCCTTGATCTCGTCGAGGTCGTGGCCGACGCGGGCGATGCGCTGCTTGAGCCGCTCTTCGGGGGCGGTTTCGGAGGTGAAGCCCGCGGCCAGCTCCCTCTTGAGCGCGGGCAGCCCGGCGTAGCCGAGGCGCTGCAGGGCGCGGACGACGGTGGCGTTGCTGGTGCCGCTGGCCGCGCCCAGCTCCTGTGCGCTCGCGAAGAGCAGATTCTCCGGTGGCGCGCTCACCAGGTACTGGGCCACCACCCGCTCGGAGGCGGACAGTTCACCCCACATATCCCGGACCGCGGCGGCCAGCCGTGTCGTCCCGCTGGCGCTGTTCGGTTCGCTCATTACAGCTATTGACTTCCCTGTGGCGGACATTACGATCTGGGCTCACCGTTCCAAGAACGCTGATTTCTGAAACAAACATTACAGCCCTCCATGGGCCCGGGCCTCAGAACACAGGAGTGCCATGACAGCCGCCACCATCCCCACCGTCGAGATCTCCGGCCCGCCGGCCGAGCGCGGCCGCCAGTACGGCGAGGCGGCGCGCGACAGGATCGGCAGGGCGCTCGCCTACTACGAGCAGGCGTTCGGCGAATCCTCGGGGCTCACCTGGGACCAGATCACCGCGCGCGCCGAGCGCTGGCTGGAGCCGGTGCGCGCCTACGCCCCCGAGCTCGTCGAGGAGATGGGCGGGATTGCCGAGGGGGCGGGCGTCGGGCTCCTGGACGTGCTCGCGCTGAACGCCCGCGGCGAGATCATCTACGACCAGACCTTCGCCCGGATGCGGGCCCGCGCGGACGCCGTCGCGGACGTCACGGACGACCGCGAGGTGACCGACGGCTGTACGTCCTTCGCCGTACTGGGCGAGGCGAGCGGCGACGGCCACGTCTACTGCGGCCAGAACTGGGACTGGCGGGCGGGCGTCGCGGACACCGTCCTGATGCTCCGGATCGTCCAGCCCCCGCACCCCACCGTGATCATGCAGGTGGAGGCCGGGCAGATCGGCCGCCAGGGCGCCAACTCCGCGGGCATCGCCCTCAACGCCAACGGCCTCGGCGGCCGGTTCGACGACGCCGTGGGGCTGCCCCAGACCGTGATCCGCCGCCGGGTCCTGGACAGCCAGTCGATCAGCGAGGCGGTCGACGTGCTGTGCCGCACCCGCGGCCACATCGCCAGCAACGCCCTGCTGACCTGCCGCGAGGGCTTCGCCCTCGACCTGGAGACCACTCCGGGGGCGCACGGCTGGATGTATCCGACGCAGGGGCTGCTCGTCCACGGCAACCACTACCAGACCACCGTCCCCGTCCAGCTCGCGGCCCGCTACCGCCCCGAGTCCTCCGACTCCCTGATCCGGGTGCCCCGGGCCGAGGCCGGGCTGCGCCGGCTGCGCGAGGCCGGCGCGCCGGACGAGTCCCGCAAGCTGATCCACCAGGCCATGTCCGACCACCTCGGCCATCCCGAGGGCCTGTGCACCCACCCCGACCCCCGGCAGCCCGAGGTCAAGTGGTGGACGACGCTGCTGTCCTCCTGCGTGGACCTGACCACCGGTGACTACCACGTGACCCCCGGAACCCCCTGCGACCACGCGTACCAGCACCTGCCCTGGAACCTCTACGACGGTCCGTACGCCCCCAACTGACGCCTCCCTCACGTTTCGCACGAACGACCAGAGAGCCTGCCATGAGTACCAAGCTCTGTACCACCGCCGTCGGCCTCGTGGGCGCCCTGCTGTTCACCGCAGGGTGCTCCGGGGCGACCTCCGGGTCCGGCGGCGCGTCCGTCGACCCCGCGAAGCTCAAGCTCACCGACACCACCCCCAAGGCATCCGGCGCGGCCACCACGGTGAACTGGCTCGTGGAACAGGAGCCCGCCACCCTGGACATGGACGCCCAGGGCGGCAGCAGCACCCGCACCGTGATGGCCAACATCTGCGAACGGCTGCTCCTGCTCAAGCCCGATATGACCACCGCGCCGCGGCTGGCGGAGAAGGCCGAGTACACCGGCGACAAGAAGCTCGTTCTCACCCTCCGCGACGACGTCACCTTCCACGACGGCGCCCGGATGACCGCCGACGACGTGGTGTGGAGCCTCAAGCGGCACGCCCGGCCGGAGATGAACGAGTCGGACGAGTACGAGGACGTCGACACGATCGCCAAGACCGGCGCGAACCAGGTCACCATCACCTTCAAGAAGCCGAGCGCCCTGTTCACCAAGGCCCTCGCCGGTGACGCCGGGATCATCATGGAGCGCAAGGCGGTGGAGAAGCAGGGCGACGACTTCGGCACCCCCGGCCACCCCGACGCCTGCACCGGGCCGTACCGGCTGAAGAGCTGGAACTCCGGCTCCTCCCTCACCATCGAGCGCTCCGCGGACTACTGGGACAAGAGCGTCCGCCCGCTCACCAAGGAGGTCGTCTTCCGCTGGGCCTCCGGCAGCGCGCTGGTCAACTCCATCTCCACGGGCGCCGCGGACGGCGCCTATCTGACCGCCACCGGCCCCGCCGCCGTGCTGTCCAAGAAGAAGGGCGTGCGCGCCTACTACGGGCAGTCCACCACCGCCTGGTCGCTCAGCCCCACCAACAGCGGCGCGCTGAAGGACGCCCGGCTGCGCAAGGCGCTGTCGCTGGCCATGGACCGCGAGGGCATCGCCAAGTCCGGCTTCAACGGCCTCGCCGAGCCCTGGGCGACCCCGGTGGGCCCCGGGGCGTGGGGCTATGAGAAGGCCGCGTTCCAGAAGGCGCAGAAGGAGCTCGAGCGCTCCACGGCCTACACCGTCTCGCCCTCCTCAGACGACATCGACCGGGCGAAGAAGCTGGTCGAGCGGGCCGGGGCGCCCTCGAAGCCGATCGTCGTCTCCAGCGACGGCAGCGAGAGCCAGACGGTCATCACCAACGCGGTGCGCGGCGCGGCCCAGAAGATCGGGCTGAAGGTCACCGTCAAGACGATCGCGTCGAGCCGTTACGACGAGTTCTTCTCCGACCCGGGGTCCCGCAACGGCTTCGACCTGATCCCGGTCGACTGGTACATCTCCAAGGCCGACCCGGCGGGCTTCTACGACAACGGCCTATCCGGCAACGCCAACAACTGGCTCGGCTACTCGGACAAGGGCTATGACGCCCTCGTCGGCAAGGCCCAGCAGACCATCGACGACCGCGAGCGCGCGAAGCTCGTCATCGACGCACAGACCAAGTTCGCCGACGACGCGGTGTGGATCCCCCTGGTGCAGGTGCCGTCGGTGATGGTGCTCGGCGACACGTACACCGGCCCGCCGGCGTCCATGGTGTCGATGTACTACCCGTGGGCCGCCGACCTCGGCACGAAGAAGGGCTGACCCCATGATCCGCGGACTGCCGCGGCGGATCGCCGGCCTGTTCGCCACGCTGCTCGCCGCCTCGTTCCTCATCTTCGCCGCCGTCTACGCGGCCCCCGGGGACCCCGCCGTCCTCCTCTCCGGCAGCCGACAGGAGCTCACCCCGGAGAAGCTCGCGGCGGTCCGCGCGGAGCACCACCTGGACGAACCGCTCGTCGTCCAGTACGGCCGGTGGCTGTGGGACGGGCTCCAGGGCGACCTGGGCCGGTCGTTCCAGTACCGCGACCACGTGGCCGACCTGATCGGGGCGCGGCTGCCGACCACCCTGGAGCTCGTCGGCTACGCCACGGTGTTCTTCGTGGTGCTGGGCGTCGGGTCCGGAGTGCTGGCGGCGCTGCGCCGCGGCTGGGTGGACTCGGCGGTCGTCGGCGGCACCACGCTCGCCGCCTCGGTGCCCGCCTTCGTGGCGGCCATCGCGCTGGTCTCCCTGTTCGGGGTGCGGCTCGGCTGGTTCCCGGTGACGGGCCAGGGCGAGGGGTTCGCCGGGCGGCTGCACCATCTCACCCTCCCCGCGTTCGCCCTCGCCCTCAGCGCCCTCGCCGTGATCAGCCGGGTCACCCGGCAGGCCATGGCCGAGGCGTACGCCTCCGACCATGTGGAGGCGGCCCGCGCCTCCGGACAGCCGGAGCGCCAGATCGTCGTCCAGCACGTGCTGCGCAACGCGCTCGGCCCGATCGTCACCATGTGCGGGCTCGTCATGGCGGGCATGCTCGCCGGAACGGTGGTGGTCGAGACCGCCTTCGGGCTCAGCGGGATCGGCTCACTGCTGGTGAGCGCGATCACCACGCACGACTTCCCGGTCACCCAGGCGGTGCTGCTGCTGATGGTCATCGGCTACGTCGTGGTGACGACGCTGGTCGACCTGGTCCATCCCCTGATCGACCCCCGGGTCTCGCCGGGCGGGCAGTCGAGGGGACGCAAGCCGGAAGGAAGGACCGCATGACGACGGTGACGGCCGGGGCCCTGATCCCGGTGCGGGTACGGGCCCGGCGCCCGGTACCGGTGATGATCGCGGGCGGCTTCCTCGCCCTGGTCGTGGTGGCGGCGGTGTGCGCACCCCTGATCGCCCCGCACGCGCCCGACGCGGTGGACCTGTCCGCCTCGCTCGCGGGGACCACCTCCCAGCATCCGCTGGGCACCGACGCCTCGGGGCAGGACCTGCTCTCCCGGGTGCTGTACGGCGCCCGGTCGAGCCTGCTGGCACCCCTGGCGCTGCTCGCGCTGGCCGCGCTGCTCGGCGTCACGATGGGCACGGTCGCGGCGTGGCGCGGCGGCTGGGTGGACACCCTGCTCTCGCGGGTGACCGATGTGATGTACGCCTTCCCGGGCCTGCTGTTCGTGGTCCTGGTGATCGCGGTCTTCGGTGACGGCCTCACCACGTCGATCGTCGCGCTGGGGCTCGCGTACGCGCCCACCATCGCGCGGTACACCCGCAGCCTCGCCCTCGCCGAGCGCTCCAAGCCGTATATCGACGCCTATCGGGTGCAGGGCATGAGCGGGACCCGGATCTGCGTGCGCCACCTGGTGCCCAATCTCGCCGGGGCGATCGTCGGCTATCTCGTGGTGCTCTTCGGCGAGGGGCTGATGAGCCTGGCCACCCTCAGCTATCTGGGCTTCGGCGCCGGATCGCCCTCGATCGACTGGGGGCTGATGGTGCAGGAGGGGCAGGACGCCGTGGTGCAGGGGGCGCTGCTGCCGGCCCTCGTACCGGGCACGGCCATCGCCGCCGTCGTGGTGGCCTTCAACATCGTCGGGGTCCGGGTCTCGGACCGGCTGGGCAAGGGGAGGTAGCCGGCGATGCTGCTGGACATCGAGGATCTCACCATCGAGCTGCCGGCCGGTGCCGCCGCCCGGCCGATGCTCGCCGAGGTGTCGCTGAGGGTCGGCCGGGGCGAAGTGGTCGGCCTGGTGGGCGAGTCCGGCTCGGGCAAGTCCACGACCGCGCGGGCGGTGCTGCGCATGCTCCCCGAGGGGGCGCGGGCCTCCGGCTCGGTCCGGGTGGACGGCGAGGACGTGCTCGCCATGGACCCGGCCCGGCTGCGCCTCCACCGGTCCCGCACCGTCTCCATGATCTTCCAGGACCCGCGCTCCGCGCTGAACCCGGTCCGCCGGATCGGCGACTTCCTCACCGATCCGCTCACCCGGGTCCTGGGCCTGTCCCGGCGCGACGCGGTGGCGAAGGCGACCGAATTGCTGGCCTCGGTGGGTCTTTCCGACCCCGAGCGCCGGATGCGGCAGCGCCCGCACGAGCTGTCCGGCGGGATGCTGCAACGGGTGGTGATCGCCGCCGCCCTGTCCACCGACCCCGACCTCCTCCTCGCCGACGAGGCGACGAGCGCGCTGGACGCGACCACCCAGGCGGAGGTGCTGGCCCTGCTGCGGTCCATTCAGGAGGAGCGGCGGCGGGCCGGAAGCGGCCTCGGGACGCTCTTCATCACCCACGACCTGCCGCTCGCGGCGGCCTACTGCGACCGCGTGTACGTGATGTACGCGGGCCGCGTGGTGGAACAGCAGCCCGCCCACGCGCTGTTCGCCGATCCGAAACACCCCTACACCCGCGGTCTGCTGGAATGCTCGCCCAGCCTGGGCGACGACCGCGCACCGCGGCCCATCCCCGGCCGCCCTCCCTCCCTGTCCGACGCCTTCAC
The DNA here is from genome assembly GCF_014712245.1 of Streptomyces sp. 5-10. Taxonomy (NCBI): domain Bacteria; kingdom Bacillati; phylum Actinomycetota; class Actinomycetes; order Kitasatosporales; family Streptomycetaceae; genus Streptomyces; species Streptomyces sp. 5-10. The sequence continues at coordinate 39,076 of NZ_JACVYG010000030.1, read as the reverse complement.
CGGCTGCCCCTTCCTCCCGCGCTGCGCACGGGCCGAGGCGGAGTGCGAGACCTGGGCGCCGGTGGCCGTCCCCTTCGGCGGCGATGGCGACGGCGGCGATGGCGACGGCGCCGGATCGGATGCGGACGGCTCCGCGGCCTGCCGCCGACTGGAACTCGTCACGAGGAGCAGCGCATGACCGAGCCCGCACTCGTCGTACAGGGGCTGCGCAAGACCTACGCGCTCCCAGGCGGCGGCCGGACCACGGCCGTGGACGACGTCTCGTTCTCCGTCCCGGCGGGCGGTTCGCTGGGCATCGTCGGGGAGTCCGGCTCCGGCAAGACCACGGTGGCCCGGATCCTGGTGGACCTCGTACGCCCGGACGCGGGGACCATCGCGGTGAACGGGCGGGAGCGCACCCCGGGACGGCGGGGCGGCGAACGGCTCCTCGGCCCGGGCGCGCGCCGGGCCGCCCGGCTGGGCCGCGCCCGCGAGATCCAGATCGTCTTCCAGGACCCGTACGTATCGCTCGACCCGCGCCTGACCGCGCGTCAGTGCCTGCACACCGCGCTGCGGCTGCACGGCCGGTACGAGGGGCAGGCCGCCGCCGACCGGATCGAGGAGCTGCTGGACCAGGTGGGCCTCGGCCAGCGGGAGGGCGACGCCCGCCCGCGCGGTCTGTCGGGCGGGCAGCGCCAGCGGCTGGCCATCGCCCGTGCGCTCGCCGTGGAACCCGAGGTGCTGGTGCTGGACGAGGCGGTGGCGGCGCTGGACGTGTCCATCCAGGCGCAGATCCTCCGGCTGCTCGCCGACATCCGCCGGGAGACCGGTGTGGCCCTGGTCTTCGTCAGCCATGACCTGGCCGTCGTACGGCACATCACGGACGACACGCTGGTGATGCGGCGCGGCCGCGCGGTCGAGACGGGCCCGACGGCCCGGGTGCTGGACACCCCGGAGGACCCGTACACCCGGCTGCTGCTGTCGTCGGTGCCGCACGACGGCTGGGACCCGGCGGAGACGGTACGGCTGCGCGCGGAACTCGCCGAACCGTGACCGTCACCGTGACCGTAACCGTGGCTGGCGAGACATCGGCGCAATCCGGCCCCCGGCAGTCCGGCCTGATCGCCTGAGCCCGCCTCACCTGCGCATATGTAACCAGTCGAATTTCCATACGTCGGAGCTATTCCCTGGTGCTCAACTGCCCTGCACCATGCCGGTAGTTCACCACCGGATAGGGGAGGCACATACGTGACCGCGCCAACAGGGAACGGGATCTCTCGAAGAGGTGTGATCGGCACCGCGGCCGTGGTCGGCGCCGGGGGCTGGCTGGCCGGATCCGGCACCGCCTGGGCCGCGCCCCAGGCGTCCGGCGGAGCGGCGGCCCTGCCCGAGCGGATGGCCAGGGCCGCCGCCCCGCGGTGGCGGCGGCTGCCCGGCGACTGGAAGGACGGCCCCTTCCTGGCCAACGGCCTGCTCGGCGCGGTGGTGTACCAGGGCGCCACGCCCAACTCCGTGAAGGTCATGCTCAGCCACAGTCAGGTGCAGGACCAGCGGCCCCAGTGGCGCGCCCCGTACGGCTACTCCCGGCTGCCCATCGGTCACTTCGACCTCACCCTGGCCGGAGAGGTGACCGATGTCGACTGGACCCTCGACCTGTGGGACGCCGAGCTGCGCTCCACCGTCACCACCACCCGGGGCAGCGTCCGCTTCACCATGCTGGTGCACAACGCCCGTACCGCGCTGCTGATCTCCACCCGGCCCAGCGCGGGCGAGGAGAGCGCCGCCTGGTCGTTCACATGGATGCCCGCGACCTCCCCCCGGACCAAGGACAAACCCGCCGACTACACCGGCAACCCCGACCCCCGCACCGGCTCCACGGGCGACACCCACTATGTGGAGCAGCCGCTGATCGCGGGCGGCGGCTGGACCACCGCCTGGCGCGAACGGTGGGTGGGCACCGGCAGACTGCTGGCCGCCCACATCGTCTACCGCCACCCCGACGATCTCTCGAAGACCACCGAACTCGCCGTGGCCGAGGTGGCGCGTACCCTGGCCGAGGACCCGGACGACCTGGTGCGCGAGCACCGCGCCTGGTGGCACCGCTACTACCAGCGCAGCCTGCTCTCCGTACCCGACAAGCGCCTTCAGCACTTCTACTGGATCCAGCTCTACAAGGCCGCCTGCGCCACCCGCGCCGATGGGCCCTCGATGTCCGAATGGGGGCCGTGGTACCCGGAGACCGGCGGCAGCTGGACCGCGGTGTGGTGGAACCTCAACGTCCAGATCGCCACCTGGCTGATCCAGGGCTCCAACCACCTCGAACTCGACTCCGTGACCTCCACCTTCCGGGACTTCGAGAAGAACCTGCCGCTGTCCGTCCCCCCGGAGTACCGGGACGGGGACACCTACGCCCTCGCCCACCCCTCCGACTGGCTCTTGCGCCCCGGCGCCAAGACCGTCGGCATCCCCGGCACCTCCACCAAGACCGACAACAACGGCAATCTCATCTGGGCCATGCACAACGTCTGGCTCAGCTACCGCCACACCATGGACATCCGCATCGTGCGCGACGTCCTGTACCCGATCCTCGCCAAGGCGGTGAACTTCTACGACCACTTCCTGTACGAGGGCGGCGACGGGAAGCTGCATCTGCCGCTGACCCGCTCACCGGAGTGGGCGGACGCCGAGGACTGCACCTACGACCTCTCCCTGCTCCGCTGGGGCTGCGCCACCCTCCTGGACTGTCTGCGCATCCTGCGCACCGACCACCCCCGCGCCCGGCGCTGGCGCGAGATCCTGGACCGTCTGGTGGCCTACCCCCGCGATGCCACCGGCATCATGATCGGCGCGGGCAAGCCGCTCACCGAGTCCCACCGCCACTTCTCCCATATGCTCTGGCTCTACCCGCTGCACGAGCTGGACTGGGACCGCCCGGCCGACCGGGACATCATGCGCACCACCTTCGACCACTGGGTCAAGGACCGCGGCCTGTGGGCCGGTTACAGCTACGCGGTGGCCTCCTCCATGGCCTCGCGCATGGAACGGCCCGAGGAGGCGCTGGACTTCCTCACCTTCCTCATCGGCGGCAACAAGGTGAACAACGCCTGGATCACCCCGAACACCATGTACGTCGAGGGCGGCAACCTCGCCACCGAGAGCCCCCTGACGGCGGCCCAGTCGGTCCTGGAGATGGCCGTCCAGAGCCACAACGGCGTGGTGCGGGTCTTCCCGTCCGTCTCCCGCCGCTGGCCCGACCTGTCGATCCACTCCCTGCGCACCCAGGGCGCCTTCCTGGTGGACGCCGACCGCGCGGCCGGGCGCACCCGCTGGATCCGCGTCCACAGCGAGGCCGGTGCCCCCCTCGTCCTCCACCACGGCATCCCCGGCCCGATCGACGTCCGCGACCACCGGGGCCGCCCCCTCCACTACCGCACCACCGGCCCCGGCCGTATCGAGATCCCCCTCGCCCGCGACGAGACGGCCCTCATCACCCCCCGAGGCCACCGCCCGGACCCGGCCCCACGCGAAGTCCCGGCCGTCGGCGACGCCAAGCCGTGGGGACTGCCGGACTGAGCCGCGGCCGCCCGCACAAGGCGATGAGCGCACCCCTGCGGTTCTGTCCCCCGCTGAGTCGATCCAAGGCGGCTGGCGCCCACGCGGCAGGTGAGCGCGAGCCGGGACTCGCACGGGTCCACCGCGCATGCGCCAGCCGTCCGCCGTGTCTAGGCGCTCGATACCCCGCCGGTCCCCGGAGTGCCGCCGCACGTCGACCGAAAGGATCACCACGCCAGTCGGGTCGCGCTTCGTGGTGTAGGGAGTCAAGCGCTACGCGTTCCGGTACGAGGCCCTGAGTGTGCAGGGTGTCGAGGGCGTCGGTCGCCTGGTCCCAGGGAGTCGTGGTTCGGTCGCGGCGGGCGGTGGGGTGTTCCTCGGGGGTGGTGCTTTCCAGGCGGGTCCGCCCGACGCACCGTTTCCAAGTGCATGCCATACCGACATGATTAGCTGCCGTGAAGGACTTCGCGATTCCTCTCGTGATCGCAGTCATCGGATTGGCTGCAACCGGGCTGGGTGCCCTTGTTGGAGCACGAGCAACCAGGTTCGGCGCCGAGAGGAACGCCGAGACCGTTCGGCGGCAAGTGCAGGACCAAGCCGCCGTGGAACACGGCCACTGGCTGAGGCAGCAGCGGCTCAATACGTACGAGAGCTTCCTCGAAGCCTGGGATGAATGCCTACGAATCACCCAAGCATCGGCAGCAGTGCACGATCCAGACTCCACGGGCCTCGAGGATCTCAGAGAAGCCGCAGGTCGAATGGCGGAACGTGCACGGCGCATCGCACTCTTGGGACCGGAAGAGGTCACGCGCACGGCTGAGGAGCTGACCGAGACGATGCAGGAAGACGTCGCAGTCTCCACCCGGTTCATCGAGGTAGCCCAAGCCGCGACAGCAGCGGTCGACAGCCGAGCGGTTCCCGCTGACGCCATGGCCGATGCAACAGAGGAGTACAGGCAACGCACGGAGCAACTTGGTGAGCTCATGCGCTCTTATCGCGACCAAGGGCGGAGCCTACGAGATCTTGATGGTCACCCCCTTTTGGGCGAGGTGATGAGGAGCATCGAGCAGTACCGTCACGCTTCCAGGGAAGCGCGGGGAGCACTGGAGGAGAATCTCGCGCGCCTGTCGGGGACGATGGAAGAGGCATCCGCGATGGTGGCTGTCCTCACGCGCAACAAGCAGGCCCGGGAACTCAGTCGGGAACGCTTCACGAGTGCGGTACGGCAGACACTCGGTACGCCACCCATGACCCAGTACTGAACTTGAAATCGTGATGTCGGGCGAGGTGGGCGGCGTCTGGCGCTGCTGAGGCAGACCGGCCGGCTACTGCGGATCGACAGGGCGGCCCCGTGGCCGTGAGACTGGACAGATGACGAGACGATCTCCCGGTTCCGGGGATGTTCAGGCCATTCTCTTCGACTCCGGTGGTGTGCTGATGCGTCCGATCGGAGGCCGGTGGAACCCGCGTGCGGACTTCGAGGAGACGGTCCTCGCTCACGATCCGTCGATCACGAATGACCGGTTCGCCGCGGCGATCGCCGCCGGAGACCGGTTCTTCGCCGCCTTGTCCTCGACCCCCGACTACGACGACTACCACCGGGTGGTGCTACGCCACCTCGGGATGGAGGCCACCTCGCAGCTCCTGGCCGATCTGCGTCGTGAAGTCCCCGCGGACAGAGTGCTGGAGCTGTACCCGGACGTGAGGAAGACCCTGGAGGAGCTGAGCCAGCGGCAGGTGCGGATGGCCGTGGTCTCCGATGCCTGGCCCGACCTGCCCGGCCTGCACGCGGCACTGGGCATCCACCGCTTCTTCGAGGCGTACGCGATCTCCGCCGAGTTGGGCTGCAACAAGCCGGATCCGCGCATGTATCACCACGCCAGCACCGCGCTTGGCCTGACGCCCACGCAATGCCTGTTCATCGACGACGATCCCGACCTGGTCCAAGCGGCCATCGACCTCGGTTATGCGGGGCGTGCGATCCGCCGGGATTCCCCGCTTCCGGACGTTCCTCCCGTCCCGTCCATCGCAACTTTGACGGAACTGCTGGAGCTTTTCTGATCAGGCTTCGCTCAAAGGTCCAGAGTGAGCCCGGTAGCAGCGAGGCAGCCGTCGACCAGGTCAGAGCGGTACTGGATCTTCTTGAGCCGGCGCTTGACGGCCGTCGTGATCTGGGTGAGGTCAGCGGCGGCGAGGTTGCCGATGTCGCGCTTGATCATCGACCAGATGCCCTCTTGCGGGTTGAGGTCAGGTGCGTAGGTCGGCAGCTGGAACACGGTGAGCCAGTCGGCGTTCGCCGCAATGAACTCCCGCATTCCCGCCGTGAGGTGGAGCCGGACGTTGTCCCAGACCAGAACGACCGGGCCGCCGAGCTGGGTGCGGGCTCGGACGATCAGGTCTCGGAAGTCCCGCCAGCCGAAGCCTTTCGGTTCGTCCTTGCGGCCCCGATACTCCCGGACCGCGTAGATCAGCCGGGAACGCTCGCCGGGCTTGTAGCAGGTCATGCCGGTCATCGACACCCGCCCGGAGCCGCGGCCCCGTACCCGCACCACTGGGGTCTGCCCGATCCGGCCCCATGTCCTGGGGCGCGGCGGAGTCATCGACTGCCCGGCCTCGTCCTCGAAGACGATCCAGGCGTTGCGTTCCGCCGCGATGCTCTTACGCGCGGCCAGGTCTCCTTCTTCCACACCTCGACCGCCTCGTCGTCCCGCTCGATGGCCCGCCGGGCGGGCTGCTGCCACGACCAGCCGTGCCGCTTCAACAGCTGCCAGGTGCCCTCGACCGTGTACGAGACGTGGAACAGTCGGCCGATCAATGTCTTGATCCGCGCCAGCGTCCACCGCTGGTCCGTCCACCCGTGGACGAGCGGACCACGCTCCAACTCACGCTCCAAGCGCGCGATCTGGGCTTGGCCGAGTCGGGGCCTTCCAGGAGAGCCTTTCGAGAGCAGCCCGGCCTCGCCTCGCTCACGCCAGGCCCGGCGCCACCGCTCCACGGACCGCTCACTGACCCGCAGTGCAGTCGCGACCTGCTGGTTCTTTTGTCCGGCAGCAAAGCGTTCCACGGCCTCGAGCCGTAACCGCTCCCTCGCGGCCCTCTCAGCATCCGTCAGCCCGCCACCCTGCGCGTACCTCACAGGCACAGGGCTACCGGCACCGACGGCCAACTGTCAGGCGAACGGCGCCGACATCACTCAATCAAGTTCAGTAGCTCAAGCAGGAAAGGGCGCTGGCTGAGAGCAACGCAGGGGCCAGATCGCCAAGCGCGGCAGGCTCACCCAGTAAGCCCTGGCCCCCTCCGCTCACGCATCGCTCACGCAAGCTGACTCACGGCTTCTCGACCGCCCCTCACATCATGCGTCGAGCAGCAGAAAACCCCAGGTCAGAAGCCGTCTGATCTGGGATTCTCGACGGAGCCCGAACCGGCGACCTACGAATTACAAGAGCAGGGGTGCGCCATGCGCTCGTCGATTGCGATTTTCGCAAGCGCCGGGTAGGCTGTTCTCATGAACGAGACTGTGACCGACCGTGTGCGCAAGGTCATGGGTGCGGCCTCCCTCCAGCAGGCCGCGTTCGCGGAGCGGGTCGGGCTCACCCCCGACAAGCTGTCCAAGTCTCTGAGCGGCAGGCGCCGTTTCACCTCGCTCGACCTTGCCCGCATCGCGGAGCTGGGCCAGACCACGGTGGACTGGCTGCTCACCGGCCGCGAGCCGCAGCGTCCTGCCTTCGCGGCACGCGCCAGCGGTCCCTTCTCCGACTCCGACGACGAGCTCGCCCTGAAGGATCTCGTCAACCGGTTCACCACCGCGTACGACGTGCTCGACCTGATGGGCCGTTCCCGCTCGCTGCCCGCCCTGCCCCGTCCCAATGCGGACCTGGAGCGGTATGTCGACCAGGGGGAAGAGCTGGCCCTGGATGCCCTGACGGCGCTTTCCGCTCACGGAGTGGCGTCAGTGGCCGCGTGCGAGACCTCCGATCTCGTCCGTGCCCTCGAAGAGCACTTCGGAATCGACGTGGCGCAGACGGATCTCCCACAGGGTCTCGACGGGGCGGCCTGGCAGACGGACCACTTCCGGCTGGTGCTGCTGGCACGCACCGGTGTGTGGACCCGGCAGCGCTTCACCCTGGCCCATGAACTCGGCCACATCCTCGCCCGTGACGCACAGGAGATGCGCACCGAGACCCATCTGGCTCCCGGCAGGCAGAAGGACCATACGGAGATCCGTGCCAATGTCTTCGCGGCGAACTTCCTGATGCCGCAGGCAGAGATCCATGCCGAAGTGGGCGCCGAGTCGGCCGAATCCGGGCTGTCCGACGATGCCTTCCGGGCTCTGGTCGTGCGGTTCAAGGTCTCTCCGAGCGCTCTCGCCGCCCGCCTGCACCAGCTCGGCCTGGTCACCCCCGATGCCAGGAACCGCCTGCGCGGCGTGACGACCGAGATGTGCCACCTGTTGGCCCAACGCGCGGATCTCCATGAGAAACGCGTCGCCGCCGCCCAGGCCAGACGCCTCCCGCTGGCCCCCGCCCGTGGTCTCTACGAGGGCTATCTCGCCGGTGACACCACGTTGCGCCCGCTCGCGGCCTACTTCGACATGGACCCGAACGCATTGCACGACGCCCTGGAACCCGAGCCGCCCGCGGTCACGGTTCCCGCCGCGGACACCGAGAAGGGCGACCTGATCTTCCAGCCATGACGGCCACGAAACGCACCTGGTGGTTCCCCGACAACACGGTCCTGTGCAATTTCGCGGCCGTCGACCGGCTGAGCCTCCTGGAAAAGGTCCTCGACAGCCGGGGCCGCTGGACCCAGGCCGTCGCCTACGAGGCCACCCGCTCAGCGCGCCACCTGCCCCGGCTTCGCACGGTCGCCGCCGACGGCTGGCTCGGCGAGCCAATCGAGATCGACGACCCGCGCGAGACCGAACTGGTCGACCGCTTACGGCGGTTGGTCTTCGCCGGTGACCCGCGGCGCCCCCTCCAGCACCTCGGCGAGGCGGAGACCCTGACGCTGATCCAGAACCGGCCGGAATTCGCGGGCTCGGTCTGGATCACCGACGACGGGGAGGCCGGCCGCTTCGCCCGACGCAAGGGGATCACGGTTCTGGACACCGTCGACATCGTCCGGGTGGCCGTGGCCGAGGAACTGGTCGTGGCGCACGAAGGACACCGCCTTTTACACGCCATGACGGAGCAGGGCCGTCATCTGCGGGGCATACCCTCGCGCCCCGAGGACCTACGGCACTGACCGGCAGCGGGGGCGCGAATCCAGCGTGAGGTGGGCCGCCGGGCGAGGTGCCAGCCTGCAGGGCTGGTCCTTTTCCCAGCGGCCTCCTCCCGAACCCGTCGTGCGGCGTTAACCGCAACGGGCTCTCCAGCGATGTTCGTGAACTGCGGTTTCGTGGCCGTCGTGGATGCCCTCGTGGCAGGGCGGACAGACCATGAGGGTCTTACGCCGTTTCTTTGCCATGAGGAGGGCCCAGTCGGGCTGCGTCTGCCCGAGCCGGTCCAGGTCGGCGAGTCTGCGGATCTGGTGGACCTGGGTCTTTGCGGTCTGTCCGCAGAGTTCGCAGGTTCCGGCCAGCAGCCGTCTGGTCAACTCGCGTCGTGGCGCGCGCCGTTGGACAGGGTCACGGTCGGTCAGGACTGCGACCTTGTGCCGTTTGAGTGGAATTCCACCGAACTGCGCGACCAGCGGTTTCCTGCTCGGAGGCCGGGAGATGCTGACCTGGAGGCACTTGCGTGGCCCGGCCGAAGTGTCGATGGTGGCCTTGTATTTCCGGGCCGCCTGCGACATGGTCGAGCGGTGCTTGTCCGCCAGGGAGCACAGCAGCGAGGACTGCATGACCCAATGCAACCGGTTCAGCCGAAAGACGTCACCGGCCAGCAGGTAGTAGTTAACGATTCCGCAGTACCTGGCGCCGTAGATGTTGACGATTGTGTAGTCGTCGAGGCGGTACATCGAGGGCTGCCGCGCGGGTTTCCCGCGTGCCAGATATGGTGCGCATTTTGCCTTGATCACGTCTTGGGGAACATGCAGTGCAACGGTTCCGTTGGTCGACCGGCGCTTGCGCCGGCTGCCTCGTTTCCGTTCCGCTCTGCGGTCGTTCCTTTGGACGGAGATCTCATAGCCGAGGAATCTCGCCCTGCCGGTTCTGGCGTGGGTGATCAGCGTCTTTTCCTGGGACAGTTCCAACTTGAGGTCATCACGCAGGAACCGGGCCAGTCGCTGTTTGATTTCTTCGGCTTCGGCTTTGGGCCCGGCGAACCCGAGAAGGGTGTCGTCGGCGTATCTCACATAACGCAGTCGGCGATATCCCGGGTCGGACATGTCCTGGCTCGGGAGACTGTGCTGCCGCTTGCGCAGAGCACGTAGTTCGGCGCGATCACCGCGCCCTCGTGCTCGCTGAATAGCCGCTTCCACCCGACGATACTCAGGGTTTCTCGCCCTGAGGTGCCCTCGGGTGTATTCCGGAATGAGGACTCGTTCGACGAAGTCGTCCAGCTTGTGCAGGTAGATGTTGGACAGGATCGGGGAGAGGACCCCGCCTTGCGGCGCGCCGCTGAGCGTCGCGTTCCAGGTCCAGTCTTCCAGGTATCCGGCTCGGAGCATGTTGCGCACGAGCCGCAGGAACCGATTGTCGTGGATTTTCTCGCCTAGGATGTCGAGTATCACTTGATGGTCAAGTGAGTCGAAGCACTTGGCGATATCGCCCTCGATGAACCATGTCGTCCCGGTCCAGGCACGCGCCACCTCGCTCAGTGCGGTGTGGCAGCCCCTCCGGGGACGGAAACCGTGTGAATGGTCGGAGAAGCCGGGCTCGAAGTAGGCCTCCAGGAGGAGGCGCATCACCTCGCTCACCAGCTTGTCTCTCCATGGCGGCAGACCCAGCGGTCTCCGTTTCCCGTTCTTCTTCGGGATGAAGACACGCTTGACGGGCTGGAACCGGAATCGCTCGTGGCGTAACGTATCGATAATGCGTCCGATCTTTTCCAGTGACATGCCGTCTGCGGTTTCCCCTGAGACCCCTGGCGTCATCGCCCCCTTGTTGGAGTAGATGCGGCCATGGGCCAGTAAATACAATTGCGGGTTGAACATTTGTCGATAGAGCTCGTTGCACGGCAGGTTACGCCTACCTCGTTCACGAAGGATGTCAAGTACCGCTTCGGCGCTCTGCATTACGCATACCTCCCGGTCCCGTCGATCCATATCACCTGTGCCCCTTGGCCCTGTGAGCGGCTTTCCCGCCCTCCCTGGCAGGTCGTTACTCCTGCGACTACTACGGGCACTCCGTCACCATGGGGCTCGCGCCCTTTAGGTGATCCCATGGTTCGTCTTGATGTACGTATCTAGCGCGACTTAGGCGCCCCACTCATCTCCTTGAATTCCCTCGCTGGGAATCGCCCTGCCTCCCGGAGTTGCTTCGGCTGGCAGAAATGGCCGATGCAGGAGGCGGCGTCGGCTCCAGGTATCGTGCCGACGGGTCCGTGTTTTAACCAACTGGAGATTGGGGTTCAGGCAATCCAGCTTTCGCCGTATCGCGCGGGCCTCGCGGTGCACCGTCCCTGATACCTGGGCCCGGCCACCGCTTTTCTGGCATGCTACGGTCCCTTTTGTCTTTCGACTCCAGGTAAGTCATTTAGCCCAGAAATATTCTCCGAATTCCTCCCGGCTCAGCCGGGAATACATCAAGGCGCTTCCATGGCGCACTCCGCCCACACCGTCTTGCCCACCGGATGGTGCGGCTCGGTGCCCCAGCGGTCGGCGAGCGCGTTCACCAGCAGCAGGCCGCGCCCGGTTTCACGGTCCGGGGGAGGGGGCGGCTGGAGGGTGGGCTGCCGCTCGCCCCGTGTGTCGGTGACCTCGATGCGGAGGGTTTCCGTGGCGCCGTCGAGGGCGAGGCCGAGCCGGAAGTCCCGGCCCGGCACGCGCCCGTGCAGCGCCGCGTTGGCGCTCAGCTCGGCGATGATCGCCACGGCGCGGTCGGCGACGGCGGGTGACACGGGCCAGGCACGGAACTGCTCCACGGCGAGCAGCCGGGCCAGTCGGGCCCCGCGCCGCGTGGAGGACAGGCGTTGGGTAAAGGTCCAGCTCGTGGCGGGGAGTTGGGGCGTGCTTGCGTTCATGGGGCCACGGTGGTGGGTGAGCGTCGGCCTTCACCAGTGGCGCGCCGCGTACGCAGCGTCAGCGTACATGCGCGTTAGGTGGACGGTACACCCGTTGATCCGTCACCCTGGGTGAGTCGAGCGCGGGGGCCCTCGCACGTACGCACCTGGAGGTGTCCGCGTATGACGACCGACAACACCTGTATGGCCGGGGACGGTGACGGGGAACGGGAGCCCGACCCCTCCGACAGTCTGCGGACCTTCGGGGCCGTGGTCCAGGCCCTCCGCGAACACGCGGGCCTCACCCGGGCTCAGTTCGGGGAACTGGTCCGGTTCTCGAAGCACACCGTGGCGTCGGTGGAGCTGGGGCGGCGTATGCCGGACGAGTCGTTCGTGGAGCGGGCGGAGGAGGTCCTGGGCAACACGGGAGCGCTGCGGAAGGCGGCCCGATTCCTCTCACGGGGTGAGCCGGGGCTGGCGGCGTGGTTCCGGCGGTGGGCGCGGCTGGAGCGGGTGGCGGTGAGCCTGTGCACGTACGAGTGTCGGCTGGTGCCGGGGTTGTTGCAGTCGGAGGGGTACGTGCGGGCCCTCTACGAGAATGACATCCCCCCACTGACCGACCGTGAGCTGGAGGAACTGGTCACCGCACGTGTGGAGCGGCAGCGCTTGCTCTACGAAAGGCCCAACACCACGTTCGACTTCATCGTCGAGGAAGCGGTCTTCATGCGCCGCCTTGGCGGAGTCGAGGTGACCCGTGAACTGCTCGACCTCATTCTTGAGCTCGCCTCCTTGCGCAACGTGACACTTCAGATCATGCCAGCGAACTGTGAACAGCACGCGTGCCTTGCTGGGCCCGTTCGGCTGGTGGAGACCCCGGAGAGGCGGCGCTTCGCGTACTCCGAGGGGCAACAGAACGGCCGCCTGATCGCTGACCCGAAAGAGGTGTGCAGGATCGAGATGCGCTATGCCAGACTGCGCTCGCAGGCCCTCTCTCCAAAGGACTCCAGGGGCCTGCTGGAGCGGATGCGAGGAGCGCTATGAGCACACCTGAACGCGATTGGTTCAAGTCCAGCTACAGCAGCGCCCAGAACGACGACTGCGTGGAGGTCGCCGTCACCGAAGGGGCCGTCCACGTACGGGACTCCAAGGACACGGCGCGCCCCGGTCTCGCCGTCAGCCGTGACGGCTGGGCGCAGTTCGTGCGGTTCGCCGCACACGGCTGAGCCGGAGGCGTGCCCGCGGACTCAATCGCGGGCACGCCACCCGACGTCACCGGGACATCAGGAGCTCCCGGCAGCCGCGAAGGGGACCTGCGCGGTGGGCTGTTCGAGGGCGGCGGGCTGGAAGGGGTGGGACCACAGGCCCTGGCGGCGCAGCAGGGGCAGGACGCCCTCGCCGAACCAGTACGCCTCCTCCAGATGCGGATAGCCGGACAGGATGAACTCGTCGATGCCGAGGCGGTGGTATTCGGCGATCCGCTCGGCCACCTCGGCGTGGCTGCCCACCAGGGCCGTGCCCGCGCCGCCGCGGACCAGGCCGACACCGGCCCAGAGGTTGGGGTAGATCTCGAGGTTGTCCAGGCTGCCGCCGTGCAGGGCGAGCATGCGCTGCTGGCCCTCGGACTCGCTGCGGCCGAGGCCGGCCTGGATGGAGCGCACGGTCTCCGGGTCGAAGCCGTCGAGCAGTCGGCGTGCCTCGGCCCATGCCTGCTCGGCGGTGTCGCGGGTGATGACGTGCAGCCGGATGCCGAAGCGGATCGTACGGCCCTGCTCGGCGGCGAGGGAGCGGATCCAGGCGATCTTCTTCGCGACCTGGGCGGGGGGTTCGCCCCAGGTGAGGTAGACATCGGAGTGCCGGGCGGCGACCTGACCGGCGGCGGGGGAGGAGCCGCCGAAGTAGACCTGGGGGAGCGGGTCGGGGAGCCGGGCCAGTTTGGCGCCCTCGACATGGAGGTGTTCACCGGTGTGGTCGACGGTCTTGCCGTCCCACAGGTCGCGGACGATGTCCAGGAACTCGCCGGTGCGGGCGTAGCGGGCGTCCTTGTCGAGGAAGTCGCCGAAGGAGCGCTGCTCCTGGCTCTCGCCGCCGGTGACCACGTTGAGCATCAGCCGTCCGCCGGTCTGCCGCTGGTAGGTGGAGGCCATCTGGGCGGCGAAGGTGGGCGAGAGGAAACCCGGGCGGAAGGCCACCAGGAACTTCAGCCGCTCGGTGTGCTGGCTGACCATCGCGGTGGTCAGCCAGGCGTCCTCGCACCAGGCGCCGGTCGGGGTGAGCGCGCCTTCGAAGCCGAGGTGTTCGGCGGCGCGGGCGATCTGGGAGAGATAGCCGACGGACGGCGGACGGTCCCCTCCGGCCGAGGTGACGGGGGTGCCATGGCCACCGCCGACGACATGGCGGCTGTCGCCGTTGGTGGGCAGGAACCAGTGGAAGGTGAGGGACATGGTGTGCGGCTCCGATCGGGGGTGTTCGCGGGGTGTTACAGGAGGCCGTGCCGGGGCGGCGGGGTGCCGTTCAGGACGTAGCGGCCGATGTGCTGGACCTTCCAGCGGGGCGGGTCGTGCAGGGTGTGCGTACGGGCGTCCCGCCAGTGGCGGTGGAGGTTGAGGGAATCCAGTGCCGAGCGGGTGCCGGACACCTCGAACAGCGCGCTGCCGGCCTCCACCGCCGCGGCGCCCGTCGACACCTTCGCGGCGGCCACGGCGATCGACGCCTCGGCCGCGGTGTCGTCGGTGAGATCCGCGCGGGCGGCGTCCACCGCCCGCGCGGCGGCGGACAGCAGCGCCTCGGCCGCCCGCACCTGGAGGGCCAGTTCACCGAAGCGCTGGATGAGCAGCGGGTCCTCGGCGGCCGTCTCGAAGCCGCTCTCGAACCACGGGCGGCTCTTGGTGCGGACGAACGCCACCGCCTCCGCGAGCGCGCCCGAGGCCAGCCCCGCGTCGATCGCCGCGTGCAGCAGCTGGGCGACGGCGCCGTGCAGTTGGGGCCCGCGGAAGGTGAGGTGATGCGGCACCACGCGGTCGGCGGGCACGGTCACGCCCACCAGCCGCACGGTGCCGCTGGCGGTCGTCCGCTGGCCCATGCCGTCCCAGTCGTCCGAGACCGTCACCCCGGGCGCCTCCCGTGGCACGTACGCCACGTACAGCTCCTCGTTCCGCCCGCGCGCCAGCACCGGGATCCAGTCGGCGAACAGCGCGCCGGTGGAGTAGTGCTTGACGCCGGTCAGCTCGTAGGAGCCGTCGGGGCGTGGCTCCAGGCGGGTACGGATGTCCTGGATGTGCTTGGTGCCCGCCTCCGACTGGGCGTTGCCGAAGCGCCTGCCCGCCAGCACCTCGGAGAAGAAGAACTTCTGCTGCTCCGGCGTGCCCTGGCGGCGCAGCACATTGACGTACACGAAGTGGCTCTGCGGAATCTGGGCGAGGCTGCCATCGGCGGCGGCCAGCAGCCGGAACACCTCGGCGAGGGTGACCGCCGAGACGTCCGCGCCACCGTGCCCGGCCGGGACGGTGATGGCCAGCAGCCCGGACGCGGACAGCCGGTCCAGTTCGGCGCGGGGCAGGGCGCGGTCCGCGTCGCGCCCGGCCGCGCCCGCGACGAACTCCTCGGCGAGCTTCGCGGCCACCTCCAGCGCCTCCGCGTCGTCGGCGATGCGGTGGGCGGTGCCGGGAGGGGCTTCGGGATGAGGAGACACGGGCGTCAGCTCGCAGCGGCCAGCAGGGGCTTGTACCCGAGCGCCACGGAGAACTGGTCGACGACCTGCTCCAGCGCCTCGGCCGCGCCCGGCGTCACGATCACCCCGCCGTCGGCGGTGGCGGTGATGTCCTTGTCAAGGGTGAACCAGCCCTGCACGATGTGCGCGGCGCCCATCGAGGACAGCACGGGGCGCAGCGCGTAGTCGATGGCGAGCACGTGCGCCGTGGTGCCGCCGGTGGCCAGCGGCAGCACGGTCTTGCCCGCCAGCGCGTACTGCGGCAGCAGATCCAGCAGCGACTTCAGCAGCCCGGAGTAGGCGGCCTTGTAGACGGGGGTGCCGACGACGATCCCGTCCGCCTCCTCGACCAGCGTCTTGGCGCGGACGATGTCCGGATGCGCGAAGTCGGCGCCGAGCAGCGCGGTCGCGGGGATGGTGCGCACGTCAAGCGGGATCACCTCATGGCCCTGGTCGGTGAGGCGGGCGTCGAGGTGACGCAGCAGCCGGGCGGTGCGGGAGGTGGCGGAGGGGGAGCCGGAGATGGACAGGACGGTGGCCATGGTGGCCCCTTTCGGATCAGTGCCGAGCGGATCGGTGGCCAGCGTGTGGCGCGAGTGCGGCAGGCGGTCAGGAGTACCAGGTGGGCTGCGGGAGTTCGGAGGTCAGCACGTGGCGGCCCACCTCGCGGCGCTTGTAGGCCACCGGGTCGTGCAGGGTGTGGGTGCGGACGTTGCGCCAGAAGCGGTCCAGACCCTCGGCGGAGGCCGTCGAGCGGGCCCCGGTGACCTCGAAGATGCGGTTGGTGACCTCCAGGGCGACATCGGTGGCCCGTGCCTTCACCGCGGCGACCCTCACCTCGAACTCGCCGCGCTGCTGCTCGGTCACCGCGTCCGGGTCCTCGTGCAGCCGCTGCCCTTCGGCCGCCACGGTGTCCGCGAGCGCCTCGGCCGCCCACAGCTTGGCGGTGAGGTCGCCGTAGGTGTCGATGACGTGGGGCTCGTCGACCGCCGTGTCGAACCCGCCGTGCAGCCAGGACCGGGACTTGGTGCGGGTGTACGCGGCGGCGGTCTCCAGGGCACCGGCCGCGATGCCCAGGTAGAAGCTGACAAAAACCAGCTGGATCGTCGGCACGTTGAGGGTGTTGTAGACGCGGGGCTGGAACTCCTTGTCCACGTATCCCGCGGCGGCCGCCCAGGGGACCGTCACGCCGTCGAGCGTGACGCTGCCGCTCTCGGTGAGCCGCTGGCCGATGTTGTCCCAGTCGTCGTGGAAGGTCAGCCCCTCGCTGTCGGACGGGACGATGGCGAACACATGGCGGTCGGTGCCTTCGAAGACGCCCTCCAGGACGGTGACGTCGGAGACCTTGCTGCCGGTGGAGAAGGACTTGTGGCCGGTGAAGGTGAGGGTGTCGCCCTGGTCCCGGACGACCACGTCGTTGTCGCGCGGGTTGACGGCGCCACCGAAGAACCACTGGTTCCGGGCCGCGTCGGCCTCGACCTGCTCCCACTGCTCGCGGGTGCCGACCAGCCGGGCGGCCCAGTTCCACAGGTAGTGGTAGCCGAGCAGCTGGCCGATGGAGCCGTCGGCCTTGGCGATCTCCCGGACCACGCGGTACGCGGTCCTCCAGTCCTGGCCGCCGCCCCCGTGCGCGGCGGGGCCGAGCAGGGTGACCAGGCCCGAGTCCTTCAGCAGCTGGACCTCGGCGTACGGAGTGGCGCCGGCCTTGTCGCGGGCGGCCGCGTCGGTGGCCAGGATCCCGGCGACCTCCGCGGCGCGTCCGATCCAGCCGTCGGCGTCGGTGGGGCGGGTGCGGGTCTGCCAGTCGGTGCGGGTGGCGGTGCTCATGGGCGTTCCCTTCCGGGCGTGGTTGCGGGGATCAGGTGAGCGCGGTCGCGGGCGCGGTGTCCGGCTGCTGTGCCTCCAGCTCGCGCACCAGCGGCAGCACGCGCTTGCCGAAGTACTCGACCTCCTCGTGGTAGTGGAGGAAGCCGAGGAGGAACAGATCGACGCCGAGCCGCTTGTAGGCGACGATGCGCTCGGCGATCTGCTCGGGGGTGCCGATCAGCCCCGTACGGAAGCCGTCGTTGTACTGCACCAGGTCCTCGAAGCTGGAGTCCTGCCACATGCCCTTGCCATCGGCGGTGGACCGGCCCGCCTGCTGCACCGCGTCGCGGAAACCGTGCACGGCGTCGCTGTTGGCCTTGGAGACGATCTCGCGAAGGGTCTCGCGGGCCTCGGCCTCGGTGTCGCGGGCGATGAGGAAGGCGTTGAGGGCGAAGCCGGGGGCCGGGCGGCCGGCGGTGGCGGCGGAGGCACGGACGTCCCGGAGCTGCTCGGTGACGCCGTCGAAGTCCTTGCCGTTGCTGAAGTACCAGTCGGAGACCCGGCCCGCCATGGCGCGGGCGGCGGTGGAGTTGCCGCCCTGGAAGATCTCCGGATGCGGGCGCCCGGGGCTGCTCAGCGGCTTGGGCTTGAGGGAGAAGTCACGGATCCGGTAGAAGTCCCCGGCCAGTTCGGCGTGGTCCTGGGTCCAGATGGCGCGCAGCGCCCGGATGAACTCCTCGGAGCGGCGGTAGCGCTCGTCGTGCTCCAGCCAGGGCTCGCCCAGCGCGGTGAACTCGCCCTTGAACCAGCCGCTGACGACGTTCACCGCGAACCGCCCGTCGGACAGGTGATCGGCGGTGGCGCCCAGCTTGGCCAGGACGCCGGGGTGCCACAGCCCGGGGTGGACGGCGGCGATGACCTTCAGCCGCTGGGTGGCCAGCAGCAGCGCGAGGCTGAAGCTGGTGGACTCGTGCTGGTACTCGGCGCCGTAGCTGGCCATGTAGCGGACCTGGCTGAGGGCGTAGTCGAAGCCGTTGTTCTCGGCGAGCACGGCCAGGTCGCGGTTGTAGTCATAGCCCCAGTCGGTGCGCTGCTCGATGGTGCTGGTGACCAGACCGCCGCTGACATTGGGCACCCAATAGGCGAAACGGAGGGGTTCTGCGGGCATGGGGAACTCCCGGTGGAGCAATTGCGGGCAGGGGGAATCGGCGCCCCGGCGGCGAGTGGAATTCACCGTGGAACGGGCGCGGAAAGACCGGGAGCGCGAAGGTGCGCCGAAGGCGGGGCAGCGCGACCGCGATTCCTCGGTGGCGGCGGCTAAAAGCCTTTCCCGATCATGGGAGGCGGCGGGGAGCGAAGCGGAGGCGGTCCCTCAGGGCTCGCTCGGACCCGTACGGCGGGTCAGACCGGACAGCAACAGAACGCGCTGGAGACACGCGCGAGGTCGACGTGGCGTCGCCGCGTGAGGTCCTGTCGCTTCATGTCACCGATCCAACCAGGGGGAAGTCCTGCCGGTCAAGAAGGCCCGGGAGTCATTCCATATCCCGGACGCGCGGGCCGGGCCGCGGAATTCCGCGGCGCCCGCTTCGAGATTACCCGGGAGGCGGGCCGGGGCGTGAGTCGGTATTCATGAGACCGTGACAGGGATTCCCTTGAAGCGGGCGGGTCCGCGCGGGCAGGGTGCGCAGTGTGCGAATTGAACAGCTGGAATACATCGCCGCGGTCACCCGGCTCGGATCGCTCCGCCGCGCCGCCGAGGAACTGCATCTGTCCCAGCCGGCGCTCAGCGAGACCGTGCGCAATCTCGAACGCGAACTCGGCGTGGATCTGCTGGAGCGCAAGCGCTCCGGCGCGACGATCAGCGCGGAGGGACGGGAGCTGCTGCCGCATATCGCCAGCGTCATCGAGGCGGTCGACCGGCTGCGCGGCGCCGCCGGTGACCAGCACCGGGTCAGCCGGATGATCCGGCTGGGCACGGTCAACACCGCGACCGTCCCGCTGCTGATCCCGGCCGTCCGGGAGTTCCGCGCCACCCACCCGGTGACCCAGGTCGAGGTGGTGGGCGCGCAGCAGGCCGAGATCCACCGGGCGCTGCTGGAGGGGAGTTTCGACCTGGGCCTGGTCAACTGCCTCCAGGGCGATGACGTCCCGCCCTCCCTGGAGTCCACCGAGCTGCTGCGCGGCCGCCCGGTGGTCTGTCTGCGCCCGGACAGCCCGCTGGCCGCCCGGCCGGCGGTGAGCGCGGCGGATCTGCTGGACGGGCGGGAGCCGCTGATCGTGATGCGCTCCGGCTATCTGATGCACCGCTTCATCCACCGGCTGCTGGCCGGGCGCACCCCGTCCTTCTCGTACTCCACCGACGGGGCCGAGATGGGCAAGCTGATGGTGGCCGAGGGGCTCGGCGTCACCGTGCTCCCCGACTTCAGCGTCATCGGCGACCCCTTGGAGCGCGGCGGCGCGATCACCCACCGGCCGCTCGCGGACGGCGAGGCCACCGAGGTGCTGCTGATGATCCAGCGGCGCCGCTCGGGATCGGTGCCGCGCGCCGTACGCGATTTGCACGAGCTCTTCGTACGGCGCGCGGACACTCCCGGAACTCCCCGGGCTCCCCGGGGGCTATAGCTCCCTGAGCGCGGGCAGCAGCCGCTTCTCGGCCCAGTCCAGGAACGGCCGCTGATGGTCGCCGCCGATCTGGACGAGGGCGACATCCGTGAAGCCCGCGTCCACGAAGGGCCGGACCAGCTCCGTGAACTCTTCGACGTCATCGCCGCACGGAATGGACGCGGCCACGTCCTCGGGCCGGACGAACTGGGTGGCGCCCGCGAAGGAGGCGGGCCCCGGCAGCTCCGAGTTGACCTTCCAGCCGCCCCCGAACCAGCGGAACTGGTCATGGGCGCGGGCGATCGCCGCGTCCCGGTCGGGGTCGTAACAGACCGGGATCTGGCCGATCCGTGGCTTCCCGCCGCCGCCGTTCGCCTCGAACCCCTCCACCAGCTCGGACTTGGGCTCCACCGCGATCAGAATGTCGGCCAGCCGCCCGGCCAGCCGGCAGGACCGCGGCCCGGAGACGGCCACGCCGATGGGCGGCGGCTGGTCCGGCAGATCCCACAGCTTCGCCGAGTCGACGTCGTAGTGGGTGCCGTGGTGGGTGACGTAGCCACCGCCGAACAGCGCCCGGATGATCTCGATCGCCTCTTCCAGCATCTCCTGCCGCACATCCGCCGACGGCCAGCCCTGCCCGACCACATGCTCGTTCAGGTTCTCGCCGGACCCGAGGCCCAGCCGGAACCGCCCCTCGGACAGCAGTTGGAGCGTCGCCGCCTTCTGCGCCACCACCGCCGGGTGGTAGCGCACGGTGGGGCAGGTGACATACGTGGTCAGCGGGATCGAGGAGGTGGCCTGCGCGGCGGCGCCCAGCACGCTCCAGGCGTACGGGGCGTGCCCCTGGGAGTCCAGCCACGGGAAGTAGTGGTCGGAGGTCACCGAGAAGTCGAACCCGACCTGCTCGGCCCGGACCACGTCGTCGACGAGCTGACGTGGACCGGCCTGCTCGGTCATCATCGTGTATCCCCATCGAACCATGGCTCCCGAGTACCGCTCCCCGCGCCGGCCAAACGGGACAAACGGCTGGTCACCGTGGGTCGTGACGGCTCACGTGCGGTAGGCCCGGAAGGCGCCCGGAGATGACCGGGGCCAGGCGGTCGGCGATGGCCCGGTGGCCCTTGTCATTGGGGTGGACCGAGTCCGAGAGGTCGTCGGCGGCGAGCCAGCCGGTGGTGTCGACGTAGGAGGCCCTGGCATCGCCGGAACCGGTCACGGCGGCCTTGGTCTCGGTGCCGAACCGGCCGCTGAAGGTGCGCAGCGCGAAGATCCAGGCGTTCGGGTAGGCGGTGCGGACCTTGCGCAGCAGACTGGCGTAGGACGCCTGGAACTGCGCCGAGGTCACACCGCGGCCCACATCGTTGGTGCCGAGGTTGATGACCACCGCGCTCGCCTGGTAGCGGGAGAAGTCCCAGTCGGGCGTGGCGGCGTTCGGGTTCAGCTTGGTGAACTGCTGCTCCAGGCTCATCCGGTCGTCCGCGGTGTCCACCAGGGCCGCGCCGCCCTGGGCGATCTGGGTGTGGTCGGCGCCGAGCCGTTCGCCGATGAGCCATCCGTAGGCGGTGCGGGCGTTCTGCGAGGTGGTGGTGCCCACGGTGATCGAGTCGCCGACGAATTCGATCAGGTTCTTGGGGGCGGGTGGCGCGAAGGTGGTGGCGCCGCTGTCGAGCGTCAGGCCCTGGAAGACCGCGTCACCGTGGTAGGAGCCCGCGACCACCTGGTAGTTGACCTGGAGGGTGTGGTTTCCGGCGGCGAGCGGGGTCGGGGTGAGGTTCACCGTGCCCTTGGCCTCGTCGTAGAAGGTGGCGGGGCCGCCGTCGATGCTGGCCCACAGGTCGATCGCGTTGCGCTGCTGGAGCTTGACGGTGCGGCCGGTGAAGCCGGTGCGGAAGTACGCGCCCGCCCAGTAGGGGGTGTAGGCGGTGGCCGAGCTCTTGGTGTCCCAGCGGCCGGTGAACCGGATGTTGGGGTCACCCGGCCGGCCGGGGGCGGCGGCCTTGAGGGGCGTGGCTGTCTTGGGGGGCGTGGCCGCCTTGAGGGGCGCGGCTGTCTTGAGGGGCGCGGCTGCCTTCGGGGACGCGGAGCCGTGTGCGGTGCCGAGCTTCGCGGCGATGATCGGCGCCAGGCGGTCGGCGAACTTGGTGTGCCCCGCCTCGTTGGGGTGGCCGTTGCCGTCCTCGTAGTCCGTGCCGTCGGTGAGCCAGCCGGTGGTGTCGACATAGCTCACCTTGGCGTCACCGGCCGCGTTGCGCGCGCTCACGGCCGCCTTGGTCTCCGTGACGTAGCGCTTCTTGAGGGTCTGGACGGCGAAGAGCGCCGCGTTCGGGTACGTCGCCCGGATGTCGCGGAGGAGACCGGTGTACGCGGACTGGAACTCAGGTCCGGTGACGCCGTGCCCGATGTCATTGGTGCCGAGGTTGATGACCACCGCACTGGCCTGGTAGCGGGAGAAGTCCCAGTTCTGGTCGCCGGTCGAGGCCGTCTTGAAGAACTGCGTGGCCAGCCCCGCACAGCCGTCCTTGCCGACCAGGCAGTAGCCCGAGCGGGCGATCTGGGTGTGCCGCATGCCCAGCCGCTCGCCGGTCTTCCAGCCGTACGAGTCCAGCGCCAGCCGGTCGGTGAGGGCGCCCGCGGTGATGGAGTCGCCCACGAACTCGATGAGCCCGGACGGGACGCGCGGGGCGACCGTGCCCGCGCCCGCGTCCAGGACCAGGCCCTGGAAGACGGTGTCGCCGGAGCGGTAGGAGACGCGGAGGGTGTGGGTGCCCTGGGGGAGCGGCTGGGGGGTGAGGGCGACGGTGCCCTTGACGCCCGCGTAGAAGACATCGGGGCCGCCGTCGACGCTCGCGTAGAAGTTCACCGCCTCCCGGGCCTTGACCTTCACGGTGGTGCCGGTGAACGCCGTCTGGAGGTAGCCGCCGGTCCAGTTGGGGACGGCGGCGGTGGCGGAGCCGAGGTCCCAGCGGCCGGTGTAGACGATGTTGGGGTCGGTCACCGAGCCGTTCCCCAGGGCCGCCGCCCGTGCGGCGGAGGTGACGCCGAGGCTCAGCCCCAGCGCACAGAGCGACGCGGTCATGACAAGAAGGAAGAGTCTGCGTAAGAAGTGCGGGATCGATCGCATGGGGGCCTCTCGGTCGGAGGAAGCGTGAATGCCCCTGCCGGGGCGGGGCGGTGCCCGGGGGCTGGGAGCGCTCCCAGGCGTCGTGGCCCCACGATGGAAGCCATGAATCGGTTCAACGTCAAGGTGTGCGGCGACAGTTACGATGTGAGTCATGGCGGAAACCGGTGGGGTGCGCGAAGTGAAGTCCGCGGGCCGCACCGTGGAACTGCTGGAGCTGCTCGCCGCGCGCGGCGACCAGCCGGCCCGGCTGCGCGAACTCGCCGAGGAGCTCGGCGTCCCGCGCAGCAGTATGTACGCCCTCCTCAAGACCCTGATCGACCGCGGCTGGGTGCGCACCGACGTCACCGGCTCGCTGTACGGCATCGGTATCCGCGCGCTGCTCACCGGCACCAGCTATCTGGACAGCGACCCACGGGTGCGGGCGGCGCGGCCGTATCTGGACGAGGCGTCCGACGCGCTGGGCGAGACCATTCACTTCGCCCGGCTGGACGGCGGCGATGTCGTCTACCTCGCCACCCGGGAGTCGCATGAGTACCTGCGCCCCTTCAGCCGTGTCGGGCGGCGGCTCCCGGCCCATGTGGGGGCCCTGGGGAAGGCGCTGCTCGCCGAGCGGATCGACGGCGAACTCCCGCTGAAGGGTGTTGAGTTGGCGCCGATGACGCCCAACACCCACCGCACTCGCGCCGCGCTCCTGGCCGATCTGGCGCGGGTGCGGGAGCGGGGCCACGCGATCGACCGGGAGGAGGGGGTCCTGGGCATCGTGGGTTTCGGTTTCGCCCTGCGGTACGACGTCCCGGCGGTGGACGCGATCAGCTGCTCGGTGCCGACGGCCCGGCTGACGGAGGGGCGTGAGGCGCGGATCGTCGCGGTGATGCGGGAGATCCGGGCGAAGATCGAGGCGGTGGTGCCGAGGGGCACCGGCACGGGGCCGCAGTGGCGCCCGTAGTCGGGGAGGTTCCCGTAGCACGGCTGAGCTCCCGTGCCACCGCCGGAGCTTGTGCGCGAGCTCGTTGCGATGACTTCCGGGTTCGTCGGCGGTCTGCATAAGGAGAAGCACGGAAATCGCACTCCGGAAGCAGGTGATCCGCATGCAGGTCGCGCGGGTACTGATGGTCGCTCCAGTACGGGACATCGACATCGCGGTGGCTTGGTACGAACGGTTGCTGGGCCGCCCGGCGGACACCCGGCCGATGCCGTCGCTGGCCGACTGGCACCTCACCGCGGGTGGTTGGCTTCAGGTCTTCGAAGATCCGGAGCACGCCGGCTCGACGCTGCTCAATCTGGAGGTGCCCGAGCTGGACAGTGCCCTGGCCGGGCTCGCCGAGCGTGGCCTGGCCGCGGGACCGGTGCTGACCGGCGGTGTGCGCACCCGGATCGCGGCCCTGGAGGACCCCGACGGAAACCGGGTCACCCTGCTGGAGAACCCGGTGGCCTAACCCTCATGTCATGGGCCGGAAGGCTGCCGCTTGATCATGTCCGCGCACTTCTCGCCGATCATCATCGTCGTGATGCACGGATTGACGGCGATGAGAGACGGCATCGCCGAGCCGTCCGCCACCCGCAGCCCCGTCACCCCCTTGACCCTCAGTTCCGGATCCAGCGGGGCGTCCGGGTCGTCGGGCGCGCCCATCCGCACCGTGCACGCCGGGTGGTAGACGGTGTTGTGGGTCTCGCGGATGTAGTCGGCCAGCTCGTCGCCGCTGTTCACATCGGTCCCGGGGGCCAGTTCGGCGCCCGCCCACATGGCCAGCGCGGGCCGGGCGGCGATCTTGCGCGCCAGCAGCAGACCGCGGGTCATGATGTCCATGTCGTAGGAGTCGGTGAAGTAGCGGGGATCGACGCGCGCCTTGTCGCGGAAGTCGCGGGTGGCCAGCCGCACGGTGCCCCGGGAGCGGGCCCGGGTGACGTTCGGGGTGAGGCAGAAGGCGTTCTCCGAGGTGGGGTAGCCATGGCGGTAGGTGTTCAGGTCGAAGGGCGTCGCGCCGTAGTGGAACATCAGGTCCGGGCGGTCCAGACCGGGCTCGGTGTCGGTGAAGATGCCGATCTCCCACCACTGCGTGGAGCTCTTGATCATGGGTTGCTCGGCGTTCCACATGATGACGCCCTCGGGGTGGTCCTGGAGGTTGCCACCGACCCCGGGGGAGTCCACGACCACCTCCACCCCCGTCTCCCGCAGATGTGCGGCGGGGCCGATCCCGGAGAGCATCAGCAGCTTCGGGGTGTCGATCGCGCCGCAGGAGACGATGACCTCGCGCCGGGCGTGCACCCTCAGGGTGTGGATCAGATCGGGGGAGAGGTAGTCGACCCCGGTACAGCGCCGGTCCTCGTTCAGGGCCAGCCGTCTGGCCTGGAGTCCGGTGCGCACCTCCAGGTTGGGCCGGGAGTCCATGACGGGGTGGAGGTAGGCCACCGAGGCGGAGCAGCGGGTGCCGTCCTCGCGGGCGTTGATCTGGAACCAGTGGGCTCCGCGCACCACCGTCGTCCCGGTGTTGAACGGCGTGACGGGGATGTCCACCTCCTCGCAGGCCGCCAGTACCGCCCTGCCGCACGGGTCCTCGGGCGGTACGGTGCGGATCCGGACCGGGCCGCCGCGGCCGTGGTGGTCGCCGGGCGCGTCGTTGTCCTCCAGGCGCTGAAAGAGCGGGAAGCAGTCGGCGGCCGACCAGCCGTCCAGGCCCATGGCGGCCCATTCGTCGAGATCCTCGGCCGGGGCCCAGAAGGCGATGCAGGAGTTGTGCGAGGAGCAGCCGCCGAGCACCTTGGCGCGGGCGTGGCGCAGGAAGCTGTTGCCCTTCTCTTGCGGCTGCACCGGATAGTCCCAGTCGTAGCCGGAGCCCAGCAGCCCCATCCAGCGGTTCAGCCGCAGCACGTTGTCGTCCCCGAGGTCCGACGGTCCCGCCTCCAGCAGGCAGACGCTCACCGAGGGGTCCTCGGACAGCCGGGAGGCGACCACCGATCCGGCCGTACCGCCGCCGACCACCACGTAGTCGAACTGGTCCACGGGCCTCTCCTCACGAACAGGACCGCGCCCCAGCGCGGATACCGGTGCTGCGGTCCGGTGGCGCGTTGCAGACCTGAGCCCTGGGCCAGGCGAGGTTGACGGTCATCGCGGGCGGTCCGGCCGACTCGGCCGCCGTCAATCGAACCACCGCTGCGGACGGGGTGCGGTGTTGCGCCAGATGTGCTTGAGCTCCTGGTACTCGTGCAGCCCCGACGGGCCCAGCTCCCGCCCGACCCCGGACTGCTTCATCCCGCCCCACTCGGCCTGCGGGACATACGGATGGAAGTCGTTGATCCATACGGTCCCGGCCCGCAGCCGGGACGCCACCCGGTGCGCCTTCTCGGTGTCCTGCGTCCACACCCCGCCCGCCAGGCCGTACACCGTGTCGTTGGCGAGCGCCACCGCCTCGTCCTCGTCCCGGAACCGCTCCACGGTGAGCACCGGGCCGAAGGACTCGTCCTGCACCACCGACATGTCCGGGGTGCAGTCGTCCAGCACGGTCGGCAGGTAGTAGAAGCCCTTCGCCAGCTCCGGGTCGTCGGGCGGGGTCCCGCCACAGCGCAGCACCGCGCCCTCGTCGATCCCCGCCGCCACATAGTCGGTGATCTTCTGGCGGTGCTCGGCGGAGATCAGCGGCCCGGCGCGGGCGTGTCCGTCGAACGGCCCGCCCAGCCGGATGTTCCGGGCCCGATGGACGATCTCGTCGACGAACGCGTCATGCAGCTGCTCCTGGACCAGCAGCCGGGCACCGGCCGAGCACACCTGCCCGGAGTGCAGGAACACCGCCGTGAGCGCGTAGTCCACCGCGGTGTCGAAATCGCAGTCGGTGAAGACGATATTGGGGTTCTTGCCGCCCAGCTCCAGGGCGAGCTTCTTCACGGTGGGCGCGACGGCCGACATGATCCAGCGTCCGGTGACCACTCCGCCGGTGAAGGACACCATGTCCACCCGTTCGTCCGTGACCAGCGGCGCGCCCGCGATGGCCCCCGAGCCGAGGATCAGATTGGCGGCGCCGCCCGGCAGCCCGGCCTCGGTCAGCAGCCGCATCAGATGGATCGCGGTGTGCGGGGTCAGCTCGCTGGGCTTGAGGACCAAGGTGTTCCCGGCCGCCAGCGCGGGCGCCACCTTCCAGGCCGTCTGGAGCAGCGGGTAGTTCCAGGGTGTGATCAGCACGCACACTCCGACCGGTTCGTGCACCACCCTGCTGTCGATCTCCGGACTGCCCACCTCCACCACGCGGCCGCCGCTCCCGGAGGCGACGAGGGTGCCGAAGTAGCGGAAGCAGTTCGCGATGTCGTCGAGGTCGTACTCGCTCTCGACCAGCCGCTTCCCGGTGTCCAGGGACTCGGCGCGGGCGAGCGTCGGCTTCTCGCGCTCCAGCAGATCGGCCACCCGCAGCAGCAGTCCGCCCCGGTCGCCGGGCGGGGTGCCGGGCCACGATCCGCGGTCGAAGGCGTCCCGGGCGGCCGCCACCGCCGCGGCGGCGTCCTTCGGCCCCGCCTCGTCGACCACGGCGACCATCGAGCCGTCGGCCGGGCAGCGGATTTCGCGGCTGTGTCCGTCGAGGGCGGTCGTCCAGTGGCCGCCGATGAACAGCTCCGGCATGGCTTCCTCCGGGCTCGGACGACAGGGCCGGTCCCGAGTGGATCCATCGACGCACCCGTCCGGCCCACACACCGAGCCTAAGTGGCGCCGGTCCCCCTCGCACGGCGTGCGGAGGCCGCGGCTGCGGGGGCGGGTGCGGGTGCGGGCGGGGCCGCGGGGGCGGGTGCGACCGCGGCTGCGGGGGCGGTGGTGCGGCCCCGGGGGCGGTGGTGCGGTGGTGGTGCGGCCCCCGGGCGCGGTGGGGACGCGAGCGGGTGTCACGGGCCCGAGCGCCCCGGCGAGATCGGCGAGCCCGGCCAGGGCGCGCCGGGGTCATTGCCGGGGTGTGGCTCGCCGGGCCGAGGGCCGCCGAGCCCGCGTGCATCGCGACTCGGATGGGGCACGCGCGGTCGGGCGTGGCGGGGACGCGAGTGGGCGCAGTGGGACGCGAGCGGGGCGGTGGGCGACCCGGGGCCCCGACGAGATGGGCGAGCCCGGTTGGGGCGCGTCTGGGGCCGTCGCGGGGGTGCGGCTCGGCGTGGCGCGGGTCGCCGCGAGGCCGCACGAATCGCGGCCCGGATGTGACACACGTGGGCGGGACGCGAGCGAGCGCGGCCGGGCGCGAGGGGTCCGGGCGGCGGGCGCCAAGGGGCCGGGCGGGCGGGGCCCCGGGAAGCCATTTCCCGGGGGGACGTGTGACCGGGCGTGTGGGCGGCACAATCCCTGGCATGGTCAACGCGTCCGAAGCCCATCGCGGCCCCGAAGCCCATGGCGGCCCCGCAGTCCACCGTGGCCCCGAGCCTCCCCGCGCTCCCCGAGCCCACGATGCCGCCGACGCCCACGGCGCTCCCGGAGTCCACGGTGCGGCCGACGCCCACGGCGTCCCCGATTCCCGGCGCGCCCTCGCCGACGAGCTGCTCGCCGCCCTCGATCCGCTGCCCTTTCCGCGTCGGATGCGGGAGCTGGCCGGGCGGGCGCGGGCGGCCAGTGCCGAGGGGCGGTTGGGCGCGC
The DNA here is from genome assembly GCF_014712245.1 of Streptomyces sp. 5-10. NCBI lineage: Bacteria > Bacillati > Actinomycetota > Actinomycetes > Kitasatosporales > Streptomycetaceae > Streptomyces > Streptomyces sp. 5-10. The sequence goes on along the minus strand of NZ_JACVYG010000030.1, from coordinate 10,613 downwards.
TGATCGAGGAGTTGGAGCGGCGTGGGACGTACGAGCGGCGGCTGGCGGCCGTGGCCGCGGCCGCCGGCGGGCGCACCGGCCATCTCGCGGCGCGGCTCGCCGACCCGGACCCCGTGGTGCGGCACCGCGCCCTCGACACCGCACGCCGGGGCGGCCCCGGCGCGGTCCCGGACGACGCGCTGGAGGCGGCCTTCGAGGACGCGCCCGCCACCGTACGGCGCGAACTGGCGCGCACCGTCGTGGCCGGGCGGCGCACCGCGCTCGCGGACCGGCTGATCGAGCCGTTCCGGGAGCGCTGGGGCGACGGCGAGGCCGCCCGGCTGCTCCCCGGATGCGGCGCCGAGACCGTGGCGCGGCTGCTGCCCGGGCTGTTCCACGCCGTCCGCGGTTGGCGGCCCCTCGTCTCCCGTCACCCGGTGGCCGTCCTGGACGAGGCGGCCCGCCAGCTCGCCGCCCTGCCCGTACCGCTGCGCGCCGACTGGTGGACCCGCTACGCGCCCTGTGTCGCGCTCGCCGCGCCCGTCGAGCCCGATCGGGTGCTGGAGCTGCTGGAGGACTACGGTCAGGGCCCGCTCCCGACCCCCGTACGGGCCCGGCTGCCCGCGCTGGTGGCCGCTGAGCCGAGCCGTACGCTGCGGCTGCTGCTCGCCCCCGAGCACAGCGGCACCCGGCGGCGGCTGGACCGGGCCGTGCTGCGCCGGGTCGTCCGCGCCGACCCGCCCGAGCTCGCCGAACTGGGCCGGGCCCTGCGGCACGACGCCGATGCCGACGCGCTCGCCCGGCTGCTGGCCGCGCTGCCGCCCGCCCGCCGCTCCGCGTTCTACGACCGGTCCGCCCACGACCCGGCCGCCCACGACCCGGCCGCCCACGACCCGGCCGCCCACGGCCGGGCCACCTTCGGCCAGCCCACCGACGGCCGGGCTGCCTACGACCGAGCCATCAACGGCCGAGCCATCGACGGCCGAGCCATCGACGGCCGAGCCATCGACGGCCGAGCCATCGACGGCCGGGCCACCGACGGCCGAGCCATCGACGGCCGGGTCACCGTCCACAACCAGGCCGCCGTCGGCCAGGCAACCCATGGACGCGACTCCGACCACGCCGTGGTCGAGCCCGCCGTGGTCGAGCCCGCCGTGCTCGAGGTCCTGCCGCGCCCCCGCCGTCAGGCCGAGGCCCGCCGGATGGCCGCCCGGGCGCGCGAGCGCGGCGCGCCCTGGACCACCGTGCTGGAGTCGGTGGCCCATCTGCCGGTCGAGGAGGCGCGCGAGGAGCTGGAGGCCGCCGTGCGCCGCTCCTCGGCCGAGGACCGCGCCCTGGCCCATCCGCTGCTGATCCGGTGCGTCGCCCGCTCCGGCGACCCGGACGCCCTCACCGAGCTGCTGCGCCTGCTGGAGCGGCTGCGCGACGAGCAGGACCCGGTGCGCTCCGCGGCGCTCGGCGCGCTCGCCCGCACCCACCCCGCGCTGTTCACCGACGACGCCGCCGAGCATCTGGACCGGATCGCCGCCGACGCGATCTCCGCCCGCGACTCGTCCTCCGCCACCCGCCAGGCGCTGCGCCACCTGGCCGTGGCGCTGCTGCGCGAACACGCCGTCACCGGGCGGCGGCAGCTGCTGGGCTGGGCGCTGCGCACCCTCACCCGGCTCGCGGGCAGCGTCGGAGCCGCCGACCTGGGCCGCCTCGACCACCAGCTGCGGCGCGGCCAGGAGCAGGCGGTGTTCGAGGCGCTGCGGCCCTGGCTGGAGGCGGGCGCCGAACGGGTCGACCACGAGCTGACCTTCGCCCTCGCCCGCTCCCTCGGGCGGCGCGCCCACACCCTCCCCGAGCTCCAGGAACTCCTGTGGCAGGCCATCTCGTTCGGCAGCGACGCGACGGCCCGCACCGCCATCGGGCTGTGGCTGGAACCACCCGCCGAGCGGGACGCCCGCGTGGCCGAACTGCTCGCGCACGAGCCGTCGGCGGCCGTGCTGCCGCCCGTCCTGGCCGTGCTGACCCGCCGTCGCACGGATCTGCTCGACCTCGTCCTCGCCGACAATCCGCCGTATGGGCGCTTTCTGACGCCCGGCACCCACTGGACCCCGCCCACCGGGCGGGACACCGGCCGCTGGCTGCCCCGTCAGCAGGCGGCCGCCGCCCGCGTCCTGGACCGGGCCGCCGCCGACACCTCCCTTCGGCCGCGGCAGCGGGCGGCCGCCGTCGCCGATGCCGCGCCGATCCCCGGCCACGGCGCGGCCACCGTCCGGAGGTGGACGGACGCGGCCACCGTCCGGGCCTGGACGGACACCGACGATGACGATGTGGTCCTGGCCGAGACCGCACTCGCCGCCCTCGCCCGCACCGACCGCCCCGGCGAGGCCCTGCCCGCCCTGCTGGCCCACGCGGGCGACGACCGGGCCCGGGTGGCGATGTACGCGGCCACCCGGGCGTCCCGGTACGTCGAGCCGTCACGGCTGGGGCGGCTGGTGCGCGGGGTGCTCGCGCCGGACGGGGTCGCCACCGCCGTACCGCCCGTCCCCGCGAAGGTCACCAGCCGTAAGGAGGCCGTCCGGCTCGCCGCCACCCTGCTCCCGGTGGCCGACGCCGCCGCGCTGCTCGCCGACGCCTTCGAACAGCCCGGCCAGCACCCCGATGTGCAGGCCGCCTGTGTCGCCTTCGCCACCGGGCTGCTCGACACCCAACGCGCCTGGGAACTGCTGACCGCAGCCGCGCGCGGCCGGCGCGAACTGCGCCACGCCGTGCTGCGCACCCGCCCGCTGGACCTCCCGGAGGCCCACCGCGGCCGCTACGCCCAGCTCATACGCGCCGTCTGCGACACCGACGACCCCGAGGTGGCGGCGGCCGGTTACGGGGCGCTGGCCCGCTGGTCGCCGTGGGCGCCGGACGCGGCGCCCGTGCTGGTGGCGGCCGTCACCGACCTGGGCAACCGGGCGAGCTGGCGGTCCGCCGCCGACGCCCTGCTGGACCTGATGGCGGCGGCGCCCGACGGTTCGCCCGGTGACAACCCGCTGGCCTGGGCGCTCGCCGCGCTCGCCAGCGCCGACGCCCGGCCCGGCGGCCCCGACGCCGAACCGGACCGGGACCGCCCCGCCCACCGCCGCATCCGGCACCTCGCCGACCGGCTCGCCACCCGGGCCCGGATGCGGCCCAGGGTGACCCGGCGCACCGCGCGGGCCGCCGGTGAACTCCTCGCCGGATACGAGACGTTCGTCCAGGAGGCCGCCCATGTGCTGGTGAACGCCCTCGACCTGAACGCCCGCCCCGGCCCGCTGACCGCGGCCCTCGCCCGCCTCGCCCGGCTGCACACCACCCGCCCCGCGCTCGCCGTCCGTACCGCCGACGCCCTGCGGCGACGGCTGAACACCGCCACGCGGCCGGGATCCGACGCGGCCCTGCTGCGCGCCGCGCGGGAGCTCGACGAGGACGGCGGCCACGCCTCCGGGCTGTTCGCCGCGACCCTTACGGAGGTGGCCGGGGCCCGTACGGAATGGGCGGAGCCCTGGCGGGAGCGGCTGCGCGCGCTGCGCGGCCATCCGCACGCGGACGTTCGGGACGCGGCGCTGCGGCTGACGACGGTGGTGGAGTGAGACGGTGGTGGTGGAGCGAGGCGGCGGTGTGGCCGCTGGTGGCCGTGTCGCCCTAAGTGCTCAGTCGCTCTTGTGCCAGGTGCCGTCGGTGTAGTCGTAGGCGTAGGCGGGGCGGCCCCTGACGCTGCTGGTGCGGAACGGCGAGCCGTGGTCGTCGATCCGCACCGTCCCGGAGCGGCCCCCGCTCGTCCAGTCCAGCTCCAGGTACCAGCTGCAGTCGCAGCCCGCCGTCCGGGCGTTGACCAGTAACACCTCCGGGTCCGAGGCCGAGACGCGGTAGGGGAAGCGGACGGCGGGGATCGGCTTGCCCGCGTCGTTGCCGTCCGTGGGGCGGGCCAGCGGACGGGCGGCGTCCAGATTCACCGAGAAGGCGCGCGGGGTGAGGGAGCCCCCGCAGCCGTTGTCCATGGCGAACGACGACCACGCGAGCGGCGTGCGGCGCCCCACGACCCGTACGTGCAGGGCCTGGAGGACGACGGCCGACGAGGCCCGGCCCTGGACCGTGACCTCGACGTTGGTGGTCCCGCCGTGCACCGCGCCATGGGCGGCGGCCCACGTCGGGGCGTCCTGCTCGGTGGGCGGCGGGGCGACCCGGGCCGGGGGCCGGTCGATGAGATAGCGGTGGCCGCAGCCGTTCTCCCAGACATGGGAACGGGTGGAGAGGGTGAGCGGGACCTGGGTGGACCCTGACCCGCCATGGTCCGTCCCCTTGGTCGCGCCGGGCGCCGGAGAGCCGGAGGCGTCGCCTTTGGCCCGCCGCTCCTTGCCACGTTCGTCCTTACCGCCATCGCGGCGCGGTGCGCCGGACTCCTTGTCGCCGTCCGTCTTCTGACGGTCCAGATGGCCCCGGGCGGTCGGCCCGGCGGGCGGCGTGGAGGAGGGCGCGGCGGAGGGAGGCGCGGCCGCGGTGTCCTGACGGCCGTCCTCGCCAGGCGGCCGCACCTCGACCGCCGTAACGGCGAGCACGACAACGGCGGCGGCCCCGGCGAGCAGCGTCCACGGCCGCCGTACGCGTGAGGTGGCGGCGGTGTCGGTGGTGCTTGCCGCCACGGCCCGCAAAAGGGCTCGCTTGGCGGGCGGGGGGCCGGTCTTCTCGGCGGCCGTGGGTTCGGCCTTGGCCGTGGGCGTGGGTCCGGTCTTGCCGCCGGCCGTGGGTTCGGCCTTGGCCGTGGGCGTGGGTCCGGTCTTGCCGCCGGCCGTGGGTTCGGCCTTGGCCGTGGGCGTGGGTCCGGTCTTGCCGCCGGCCGTGGGTTCGGCCTTGGCCGTGGGCGTGGATCCGGTCTTGCCCGTCGGCGTGGATCCGGTCTTGCTGGCGGCCGTGGGTGCGGGTCCGGCCTCGGCTGTGGGCGCGCCGGGTGGTTGGGGTCGGGGGTTGTTGGCTCGGGTGGCGTCGGTCTGGTCGGTGGCCGGGGATTCGGTCTCGGCTGTGGGTCCGCCGGGTGGTTGGGTGCGGGTCTCGTTGGCCCGGTCGGTGGCGTCGGCGCGGTTGGTGGCCGGGGGCCATGGGCGGGGCGGTTGGGCCTGCTCGGTGGCCGGGGATTCGGCGTCGGCCGTGGGCGCGCCGGGTGGTTGGGCGCGGGTGCCGTCGGTCAAGGTGCCGTCGGCACGGTCGGTGGCGTCGGTGTGCTGGTGCGGGTCGCCGTTCGGGTGTGCGGCCGCGCCGCGGTGTGCGGCCGCGCCGCGGTGCCCGGTGCCATGGGCCTGTGCCGACCGGTCCGGGCCGTTGTCGTCTCCGGGGCGGCCCGACGCGGGGTCGGCCGCGGCGGATGCGCGGCGCGCGGCCGGGTGGGCGTCGGACATCGGAGTGGCCCTCGACGCGTCGGCCGGGGCGGCGGCGTCGTGTCGCTCGTCGCCTGCGCCGCCCGGCTGAGCGTCGCGCGAGCGCGCCCCGGCCTCCGGCCCGCTGCCGCTGTCTCCGGCCCGGCCGATGGCCGTGTCCGCATCCGGGTGAGGGCCGGTCGCCGGGCCCGGGCCGGGCGTCGCGACGCGCCCCTGATGCGGGTCGGCGGCCGGAGGCGCGGCGGGCGTCGCGGTGGTTCCGGCCGCGTCCGAGGCGGCGTCGGCGCCTCGGACGTCGGCCGACTGCCGAGGCTCATCGCCGCCGGACCGGGCGTCCATCCTCCGCGCGGTGCCATCCGCGGCCGGGCCGCCGGACGCGTCCTCGCCCCCGCGCGGAGCCGACATCGCACTCTCCCGCGCGCGGCGCTTGGCGGCGTCCGCGAGGATCCAGCGGCGGTGGAGCGCGACCAGCTCATCCGGGGTGGCGCCGCACAGCCGGGCGAAGCGCTCGACGGGCGCGTAGTCCGCCGGGACCGCGTCGCCGTTGCAGTAGCGGTGCAGCGTGGACGTGCTGACGTGCAGTCGTGTGGCCAGCGAGCCGTAACTGCGGCCCGAGCGCTCCTTCAGCGCCCGCAGTCTCTCGGCGAAATCCTCGACCTCTTTGGCGTTCCCCACGCCCCCCACCCCCCAATATCGTCCCCGGCACCGCGAGTCGTCCCGTGGGCGTCCCACGAGCGCGTTCCAGGGTGTTGTCATACCCCCAAGTCAGCGTACGTGCAGGCGTTCCAGCGTCCCGAATGCCCCGCCGGTCGTAGCCGCCACGGCCAGGTGGCGCACACGCTTGTCCTGCCGTCGCGACCTCCCGGTGCGACGGCGACATGCTGAAACCCTGAGATCGGGAAGAGACGAGGAAGCACCTCATGCGCAAGCCCACGCACTCATTCCGCGGCGCCGCGCTCGGCGTCGTGGCCGCGGCCGCCGTCACGGCCATGGCGGTGGCCGGGACCGGGCCGGCCCAGGCCCATGCACCGTCGTCCCAGGCCCAGGCCCAGGCCCAGGCCCAGGCCCAGGCGGGGGCCCAGGCCCAGGCGGGGGCGCAGGCGGCCGTGCCCCAGCGCACCCCCGCCCACCTCGTACCGAGGGAGCTCCCGCCGCACCCGAGCTCCGACTGGTACGCGAGTGATGTCACCGAGGGCCTGCCGGAGACGCCTCCGTTCTGCGGGGAGAAGACCTTCCCGTCGGCCGGGGCGACCCACCGCACCTTCTGGACCGAGTACGACACCGGCGCCACCCAGATCGTGGTCAGGACCGGCACGGTGGAGGCGGCCCGCAAGCTCGCCGCCGCGGCCGAGGAGAAGATCCGGAACTGCGCCGCCGACTGGGAGAGCCAGTTCCCGGAGGGCACCGCCTCATGGCGGGATTACGGCGCCCTGACGGCCGAGGACGGCGCCCATGTCTACGGCGTCCACACCTCGTACCCGGACTCGGAGCCCGGCATCCACCTCTTCGGCGTGGGCCGCGACGGCCGGACCGTCACCGTCGTGACGTGGGGCGAGATGGGCGGCTATGACCAGGCGCCCCTGGCCGACTTCAAGCGCACCACCACGACTGCCGTGCTCAAGCTGTACCACCCGTGAGCGGGGTCCAAGGGGGCTGGACGGGGACGCCCCTCAGGGCTGGGGCCGCAGCCTGAGGGGCCGAAGGGGGACGGAGGGCGTGCCCTGACGGGGACGTGGGCCCGAGCGGGTCAACGGGGGTGACATGGCTCGGGGCCAGCGGGGGCGGCCGAGGGGCTGACGGGGGACGCGGCCCCTCGGGCTGACGGGGGATGCGGCCACCTCGGGCAGACGGGGGGCGCGGCCCGAGGGGGCCGACGGGGGCGGGGACCGGTGGCGGCCACGCGTACACACGGGGGTACGCGTCGCCGCCACCTCCGCGTGTCCCGGGGCCGCCGTCCCGAGGGCCGCCGTCCCGAGGACCGCCGTGTCCAGGAGAGGCCATGTCCCCGGGGGGATGCCAAGACCCAGGGAGGTGACGTGTTCCGGGCAACCGGGCCTCGGCCAGGTGACGTGTCCCGGGAGCCGCGGAGACCCCCTGGCGGAGGGTCGATCATGAGGGCACGTGGCCGATATGGTCGAAGTACGCCGCCCCACCGGACGCCCGACCGTCGGAGGTTCCCCGTGCCGAACGGATCGCTCTCCCTCGCAGCCTCGCTCTACCTGCTCTCCTACGACCCTGAGACCGGCCGGCCCGCCGGTGCTCACACCGCCCTCCTCGTGCGCGCCGCCGCCCTCACCGAACTCGTTCAGCGGGGCATGCTCACCGACTCCGACGGCAGCCCCTGCCCCGTTCCCGACGCGGCCACCGGGGACCAAACGCTCGACGGGCTGCTGGAGCTGATCGGCGAGTCCCGGCCGCGCAGCTGGCAGATCTGGGTGGGGCATCAGCCGCGGCTGACCGAGCACGCGGTCCGCGACCAGATGGTGGCGGCCGGATATGTGCGGGCGAAGGGGAAGCGGATGCTGGGGCTGTTCCCGGCCAAGGAGTACACGCTGGAACGGCCCGACCAGGTGGCCGGGATGCGGGACGACGCGGTGCGCGTGCTGCAGGGCGAGCAGCCGGCCGCCGAAGTGTCCGAACGGGACGCGGCGTTGGTCACCCTGGCGGCGGCGGGTGAGCTGAGGTCCGTGGTGACGGCCACGGACGCCAAGGTCCGCAAGCGCCGGATCCTGGAGCTGGGGGAGCGCTGCGGGGGCATGGGCCCGGTGCTGGAGAAGGTGATCGCCCAGGTGCGGACGGCGCTCGCCGCCGCCGTCGTCACGACCATGCTGGCGTCGACCACGGCGGTGACCGCCACCTGACCCCTCACCGGCAGGGGGGCGGGCTCAAGCGCCCGTAGGGGCCAAAGCGTCCGTACGGCCCGAGGCGTCCGTACGGCCCGAGGCATCCGTACGGACCAATGCGTCCGTACGGGGCCAAGGCATCCGTACGGGCTCGGGGTGTCCGTACGGACCTCAGGCGTCTCTCAGCAGCGACGCCAGCCCCTCGTCCAGGTCGAGCTCCCCGGCCTCGCTGCCCTCGGGGACGACCGCGTACGACCGGCCGAGGAATCTGCGGAGGTCGGCGGTGTCGAACTGGACCATGGCCATGCCCTCGGGGGCGTGGAACTCCAGGACCGTTCCCTGCGGTCCGCTCGGCCACATCTGCACGTCCCCGCTGCCCGCCGGGCCACGCAGCCCGGCCGCGAGCAGCTCGCGCCCGAACGTCCACTCCACCGCGGAGCCGTCGAGGGACGCGGAGGGCGGGAAGGAGATGCGGACGGCGAACGGGTCGTCCCGCTCGTAGCGCAGGCACGCCGGGATCGCGCGTGACTCGGGCGTCGACGCGATGAGCTGTGCCTGGACGGCTTGGTCGATGACAGTGGTCACGTCGGCTCCCTTGCGATCGGTGCGGGGCGCGTCGCCCTTACGACCGTTAAGACGTTTGGGCGATCAGGCCAGTGCACCCGCTTTCGACGTGACGTGCGTCACGACTGATTTTTCGAGGGGACATAGGGCATTTAGGCTTGCCAAACCATGCAAGGTCTCGGGCGCCGTGCGGAGCTGTTACAGAAACGTCGGCAATGACGAGGCACCCACCCCAGGGGTTGTTCCACCATGACCGAAGGTCACGCGGCGCTCGACACGGCCGCCTACAGCCGAATCTACGAAGCCGAATATGGGCGTCTGTGCGGATATGCCCGAACTCTCACCGGCAACCCCTGGGTTGCGGGGGACCTGGTGGCCGAGGCGCACTACAGCGTGTGGCGCCGGATCCGCGCGGGGCATCCCCTCGGTGCCGACGCCATCCCGGCCGAGCTGACGAGCGCCGTAAGGGCGCTGTCGGCCGGGGTGGGGAACGGGGGTCCGTCGCAGCAGGCGTCATACCTCGAACCGCTCGTCCAGGTCCTCGACGAGCTGCCGCAGCGCTGGGTCAAGGTGCTGTGGCTCGCCGAGGTGGACGGGCTCCCGCCGGAGGAGGTGGCGCGGCGGACCGGGGTGAGCCCGGACGGCGCGGCGGCCCTGGTGGAGCGCGTCCGGGAGAGCGTGCGCCAGGAGTTCCTGCGCGCCCAGCCCGGCTATCCGGCGAGCGCCGCGTGCGGTGGGCACTGGGAGGGGCTGCCCGACCACGTGCGGGGCGCGGACTCCCCGCACCAGGCCGAGCGGATCGCCGTCCACATCGACGGCTGCCGGGACTGCCGGGGCCGGATGGAGCTGCTGGTCGCGGCCGACGACCGGCTGTCCGCGCTGACCGGCCCGGCGCTGCTCGCGCTGTACGACCGGGACATGGCGCGCTTCCTGGCGCCGCTGGCGGCCGCCGGTGCGGTGGGTGCCGTGGGGGCTGCCGGAGTGGCTGCCCTGGCGACCGGCGGCGGTGCGCACGCGGCGCCCTCGAACGGGCCGCTGGTCTCCTCGCGCCGCTCCATGCGCCACCTCGTCCGCGGGCAGGTGCGCCAGGCGGGGCCGGTGGCGGTCGCGGCGGCCGCGGGCGGTGTGCTGCTGGTCGCGGGGGCGGCGGTCATGACGGGGCTGGCGCTGACGGACGGCGGCTCGGCGGCGGCGCAGCAGCAGGCGGCGGCCTCGGAGCCGTCCATGTCGGACACATCCGACTCCGCGGATTCTTCCTCTTCTTCCGCCACGTCGGGCGCCTCGCGACACTCGGACGGTCCGCGGGCGGGCGTTCCGGGGGAGGCGTCCCGGAACCGGCCGTCCACGTCGAGCGTGCCCACGGGGCATTCCCCGGCGGATGTGCCGTCCAGCGCCGTATCGCCCTCGCGGAAGGCGCCGACATCCGCTTCCTCCGATTCGCCCTCGTCGCGGACGTCTTCACCCCCTTCGTCCTCCGCGTCGAGCGGTCCGTCGCACGCGCCTACGGACGAACCGACGGACGAACCGACCCAGAAGCCGACCGCGAAGCCGACGGACGGCGGCACGTCGGACCCGGAGGGCACCCCGAGCGGGCAGCCGACGCAGCGGCCCACGGCCAAGCCGACCGGCCGCGGCTCCGGCTCCGGCTCCGGCTCCGGCGACTCCCGGGACTGTGTCTCGCTCGTGGTCCGGCTCTGCGTCTCCCACTAGATGAATGAGTCCGATGTTCTCAGTGGTCGTAGGCGATCAGGGATCGCTTGATCTTGGCGCCGGTGGTCCAGTTGTGCCAGATGGCGGCTGCGAGGGCGAGGAGTCGTTGGCCGGTGCGGGCGAACACCCCAAG